>NZ_JACTAH010000001.1:1515387-1818465 GCF_014489115.1 Thauera sedimentorum
GCCCAGCCGATGGCCATGACCAGGTTCATGAACGGCCCGGCTGCGGCGACCCACAGCATGTCGGCCTTGGGCTTGCGCAGGCGGCCGAAATCCACCGGCACCGGCTTGGCCCAGCCGAAGAGGATGCCACCACCGCCGAACAGGGTGCTGAGTGCGAGGATACCGATCGGCACCAGCACGGTGCCCACCGGGTCGATGTGCTTGAAGGGATTGAGGGTGATCCGCCCCGCCAGATGCGCCGTCGGGTCGCCGAAGTGGCGCGCCACATAGCCGTGCGCCGCCTCGTGCAAGGTGATGGCCAGCAGCACCGGCAATGCCCAGATGGCAAGCGTGGGGATCAGCGATTCCATGGATGTTCGGCTCGGAAAGCGGGCATTCTAGCAGAGCGGGATGAAGCCCCCCGCGGCTCAGTCCGCTTCCAGCCCGAAGGGCGCCAGGTCGCCGCGCCCGGCGCGCACCAGTTCCGGTGCGCCCGAGGTGAGGTCGATCACCGAGGTGGCTTCCGGCCCGCAGTAGCCGGCTTCGATGATCAGCTCCACCTGCTTCTCCAGGCGGTCGCGGATTTCCTCAGGATCGGTCAGCGGCAGATCCTCGTCCGGCAGCAGCAGGGTCGAGGTGAGCATGGGCTCGTTCAGTTCCTCGAGCAGCGCGGAGACCACCGGATGGTCCGGCACCCGCAAACCGATGGTCTTGCGCTTGGGATGCAGCACGCGGCGCGGCAGCTCCTTGGTGCCCTCCAGGATGAAGGTATAGGCGCCCGGCGTGGTCGCCTTGAGCAAGCGGTACTGGGCGTTGTCCACCCGCGCGTAGGTGGCGATCTCGGAAAGATCCCGGCACATGAGCGTGAAGTGATGGCGCTCGTCTACGCCGCGGATCTGGCGGATGCGTGCGAGCACGCTGGCGTCGCCGGTCAGCGCCGCCAGCGCATAGGCCGAGTCGGTGGGCAGGGCCACCAGGCCGCCGCCGCGCATGATCTCCGCCGCCTGGCGGATCAGGCGCGGCTGGGGGTGTTCCGGGTGCAGGGAAAAGTACTGGGCCATGATCTCGAGTGTCTTTGTTGTTTTGTCTTGCCGGGCTTGCGAACCCGCGTTCGCGTCAGCGCCCGTTACTGCAGCAGGCGCGACCACACCGGGGTCAGATCGGGCGGCAAGGGATTGCAGCGCCCCAGGTCGACCGCGCTTTCCTTCTCGCCATGGAAGTCGGAAGCGCGCGAGGCCAGCAGGCCGCGACGGCGTGCCTCGCTGGCGAAACGGGCCGCCTCCTCCGGCGTGTGGGCGCCGGACACCACCTCCACCGCCTCGCCGCCGGCCGCCTGGAAGCGGTCGAAGAGCCGCTTCATGTCGGCGGTGGACAGACGGTAGCGCGCCGGATGGGCCACCACCGCGATGCCGCCCGCGGCGCGAATCCAGCCCACCGCCTCTTCCAGTTGCGCCCATTCGTGCTCGACGAAGCCGGGCTTGCCGCGCACCAGGTAATGGTCGAAAACCGTCTTCACGTCCGGCATCACCCCGCTGGTCACCAGGAAGCGGGCGAAATGCGCGCGACTGACCAGGGCCGGATTGCCGGCAAAGCCGCGCGCGCCTTCCAGCGCGCCGCGAATGCCCACACGGGCGAGTTCCTCGCCGATGCGCGCGGCGCGGGCATCGCGCCCCTCGCGCACCTGACGCAGCCCGGCAACCAGTTCCGGGTGGCGATGATCGATGCCGAGACCGACGATATGGATGGTCTCGCCGGCAAAGGACACCGAGATCTCCACCCCCGGCACGAAGCCCAGGCCGAGCTCGGCGGCAACCGCCTGCGCCTCGTCGATGCCGCCCACTTCGTCGTGGTCGGTGAGCGCGAGCAGGTCCACCCCGTTGGCATGCGCGCGGCGCGCCACGTCGGCGGGGCTCAGCAAGCCGTCGGAGACGGTGGAATGGCAATGCAGATCAGCGTTCATCGGCTCATGGGGCATGGACTGGACACTCATTCTAACCGCTAGACCGGCATTGAATCCGGCGACTCCAGTGTATGAGACCACAGGCCACGAGGGATGATCCTCACTCATCGCCGGCACGATTGCCGCTAAGGAAGGCGCAGGCGTACCTGGCCAGGCTCCCCGGTCAATCGGGCGTGGCCGTCCATGACGTTGGGCAGCCGCCCCACCAGCTCGGGCGGACCGCTGAACAGCAGGTCGAGCGCAACCAATCGGCCGTCGGTAATCTTGCCGCCGCCATCGACACGCACATTGCCATCGAGTGTATTCACGGCAACATCGAAACTCCGCCCCATGGCGGCAAGCACTGCACGGTGCGTACCCAGCTGGTGGCCGGGGAGCAGATTCACGCCGGCATCATGCCATTCCATGGTCATTTTTCCCGCACAGACGGCATGAGCATCACAGACCAGACCGCTCGAATCGACCAGGAACCTGCCTCGCCAGCCAGCGCGTGCCGCAGGATGCCTGATCGCAGCCGACACCAGCGACGCGGGCAGGTCCAGCCCCAGCTTCTCGATCGCCAGTCCGGTTGGCGCGACCGTCAGGACAAGCTGCTCCCGACCATGCTCGGAGAGCCTCAGCCGCACGGCAAGGCGATACAACTCCAGTTCAGTACGCCATGCCACCTGCCGCGCAGCAGTCAGCCGCGGACTTACCTCCGAGGAGGCGAGCACGCCCTGACCACGCCAGACGCTGCCTTGTGTCTGAACGACTCTCAACTGCCCGTCGGTAAGATGGCGAACGCCATAGTCCACCAGCCCGGCGGGCAGCCGCACGATCACCAGCGCCATGAGTCCAAGAAGCGCAAGCGCCACAACGACCGCAGCAGACAGCCTCAAGGCAACAACACCGCGTCGAAGCGCACCGAGCGATCTTCTTTCGCCAGCGTCATACGGTTCGGACGCAAACGGCTCTCCGCCTGCACGCCGGCCAGCCACTCCATCACCGCCGGGAAACTACCGCTCCCGCTAACCTGGACACCACCGGAGACGGGCTGAACATCTACCGTAAGGCCCCGGACCCGCGCGGCGGTCTCGACCGACAGCGCCAGCGCCGCCGGATCGACCTGAGGAAGCGCGCCCCGTTCTCGATCGAGTTGCGCCAACTCAGCGGCATCATCCTGCATCTGCAACAACTGCGCCCTCGCTCTCGGGAGTTCCTGATCGAGCCTGGCGCGTTCGCGCAAAACCCACTCTACCGCAGTAGCCATGAGCGCCAAACCCACGACTGCCACCGCGGCAAGGACAAGCCGACGCTCACGCGCGGACATGACCGAAAACTTTGTACGCATCTGCTGCACCAGGCTGCTCATCGTCCGCTTCCCCGCACAATCAGCAAGGCGCCTTCCTCATCTTGCCGCAAGTGATAGCCCATCACGCCAAGCCGGCCCTCAAGGTAAGTCGAATCGAGTTGCTGCGCGTCCATCAGCCTGAGCTTGAGCTGGCCGGCTTCATACTCGATCTTCGATACCGCTCCCTTGGCACCGCTCCCGGCGCCGTCAACGAAGGCGACGAGCAAGGTCAGCAGATCGTCCTGCCTCAACAGACCCTTTCGGGAACGCGCATCATCAAGGTGGCGGCGGATCTGCAATGGCGGAGCCACCGCGGGCGTGTTCGGTACCGCAGTCTCGAAAAGCCGATGCATGCGCTGCTCTACTGCGTCGAGCTCCTGCCTTTTCCACAGAATCTCGACGATGCTCGCGAACAAGAGCATCAGGATTGCCGCGCCGGCCACCAAGGCGGGCACACGAAGCGGGCGCAACAGCCCTCCCCGCCGGCTCGCTGGCTGGAACTCGCCGTGCAAGAGATCGACTGCAGCCGGCTGGCATAACCACCAGCAGTAAGGTGCGCCTTCGACGACCGGCAGTGCAAGACGCTGTGCCAGGGCTCCCAGGTCGACGGCCGTCGCACCAACCTGGCACCGGAGTTCCAGCTTAGCCGGCGCCTTGCCTTCACGCCGGGCCTTGTCCACCAGGTGTTCGAGCAGCGGCTCGCACACCTCCTTGTCCAACGCCACGGCCGCCACGCTGCCGGGATGCAGGATGCAGTGAGCGCTACTGCCCACGGCAAGCGTCCAGCTGTCCGGCTCGGACCGATCGCCCTGCAGTTCGGAATACATCCGCGTCAGCGGACGGCCGCAGCCTTGTAGCGCTGTCACGACCGCGCGAAGGCGCGACCGGTCGCAGACCAGCACCGAGGCGACCGTACCGCCATCGGTTCTGGTCTGGCCGATCTCGGTCAGATGCTGATGATCGATATCCCCGGCAATGTGATCCTCGACCGCATAGCGCAACAGGCGTTGATGTTCGCGCCTTCCCCCTTCGGGTACCGCCACCTCGATCCAGGCACATTGCGGTGCCGACAGCACGGCTTCGCACACTTCTGCGGCAGGCCAGTATCTTGGGTCGGATTCACCCTGCTCGGCAACCTGCCCCTTGGCATCCAGTACCACCCACGGTGCGGATGGCTGGGCCGGCCAGTTCTCACCGATATAGACAATCAGTCGTTTACTCATGGGGTCCTTAGCCAAACGATCTCGGGCCACGTATCCACGCGCTCCAACAATGCCTCAACCTTTATCATCGCCCTGCCGTACCGCGCTCGACCGGTCACAAGGAAATGGGTACTCCGAACGTCCACACCGGACGCCGCGCTCAGACTGGCTCCTGCCGGCAGACGTCCTTGCAGATCCCCCAGGTTGCGAAACCATGCACGCTCCCGCTCCGCCACCAGCGCACCTGCAGTCGCAAGATCCAAGCCGGTGGTCACGGCATGGAGCACTTCAGCCGACGCAGTGTTCACATTGATCCTGCTCGGCGCCCGAACTGCTACGACAACGGGCCTCAGGCGCTCAACGATGGCGGCATCGAAACCCGGTACCGCATGCAGTTCGGCCAAGTCCAGCAGCGGTCCTCTCTCTGCGTACCCCATCCCCTGAAGGCTCGCGGTACTGGCGGACGGCGATTCTCTGACCGTTACCAGGCGCGCCAGTAGGGCACGACTCATGGCCGCCGCCCTGCCGGGCTCAATGCCCAGGGCGGCAAGCAACCGCTCAAACTGACCGGCCGCAGTGTAATCGGCCTTGCCACGAGGCGCGAGGTTGTTGAGATTAAAGCGTCCCGACCAGTCTACGATTTCACCCGAAACCTCCCCATCCTCAACGGGAATCGGGGGTACCGGCGTCGCCCACAACTCCCCGGCATGATCCACCGAGGTCCGCTTCTTGTCGTCCGCGAGTACGTTGCGCGCCCAGTCCACCGCATCGCGTGCCAGCTGGCGAGCCTGCGCCTGATCAGAAAGACCGCTACTGCCATCGATCGTACGACCAAGATCCGCGAGCAGGCTGGCTGCGATACCCGCAACCAGAAATACCGCCAGCATCGCAACGACGATCGCAGCACCACGTTGACTAGGGTGTCTAACGCAGCGCATAGATCCGGCTCACGGCACCGAGGCCGACAAGATTCAAGCGGAGTTCCACGCCGGCAGGCAATTCATCGATCGCAAGCCCCTCCGGGGGCCAAGCGGACACCCAGCCATCCGTGCCGAGAAAGCGCCAGCTCACCGTTTTCACGCCGGAAAGCAGGACGTCGGACTCTTCTCCCTGCTGCGCCTCCGGTGACTGAATGTCGTCCGAACGCCTGATCCACATCCACTGATCGCCTGCCAATCGAAAGGACACGCGCTGGACACCGGCATCGCCACTCAAGGTCCGGAAAGTCAATTCTGCCCCCCTCGGCCCATCAATCAGCGCGAACGCGGGGGCAGCCATCGCGCCCTCGGTCGCCGGGCGGGCGACCGCCTGAATCAGGTTCAGCTCCATGATCTGCAAGGCTCGATTGATCGCCCGCCAATGCTCCAGGTCCTGCGAAACCATTCGATTGGTATCGATCATCTGGCTGCTGCCGCGCCAGGTCAGCGTCCCGAGCACCGCAAACACCGCCAGAGCGACCAGTAACTCGATCAGCGTAAGCCCGGCCACTCGTCGGCGTACAAAGGCGCTCTGCATCACCGCAGCGGTCTCGCAAGAAAACCCGTCATCGTGATCAGGGGGCGCTGCTCTTGGTCGAACACCTGGACGTCCACCCGGCGGAACAGCGGGTTAGGTGTCGGCTGAACCCGCTCCCGCCATGCGAAACCCCGTCCCCCTTGCTCCGCCTGTCCTTCTCTTTGCCCAAGAGAGGGCCAGGCGCCGGTGGCGCGCAACTCCGCGAGCCGGTTCTGTGCGACCCAGCTCGCGAGCGTGCGGGTCTTCAGGGCATCCGTCGAGTTGGCCACACTACCCGCCGCGCGCAGGGACGACGTCATGGCCACGGCGAGAATTGCCAAGGCGACGACGCATTCAAGCAGTGTGAAACCCCGGTTGGTCATCATCGCGCAAGCCGCTCGATTTCCTGCAGCACTACCGCGCCGGTGACTTGGCCGAGCAGACGCACGGCGCCGTCGGGTGTATCGACGACCAGTTCAAAGCGCGGTGAGAAACTGCCGAACTTGATTCGCCCCGCCTCGGCAGACGGCTGCACGAGCGCGCCCCAGCGCACGGCGGGCGGCAACTCCCGCTCCACGAAGAGCGGCGCCTCATGAAACGGCACCCAGCGACCATCCGTGTCCAGCATATTGAATCGATAGCCGTCCGGAAGGATCTCAAACTCGATACTCTGGCCCAGCGTTCGGGCACGTTCTGCGGTCGCCTCCAAAACCATCTGCAGCCGCCGTACCGCCAGATCGGTGTCGCGACGATGGATTGCATCAAGGCCAAGACTGGCGCCGGACACGGCAACGCCCAGAATCAGCAGCACCACCAGCACTTCGATGAGCGTAAAGCCCTTTGGCGCTGCCTGCCTTCGACGGAGCGCGGCTGCGCTACAGATTCCAGGAGCCGATATCGGCATCGAAACTCTCGCCCCCTGACTTGCCATCGGCGCCAAAACTCATCACGTCCACTTCGCCTTGCAGACCCGGGTTGAGATACTGGTACGGCTTGCCCCAAGGATCCAAAGGCAGGCGCTCCAGATAGCGCTTCCAGTTCTCAGGCGTTGGGTTCCCGGCCGGACGCTCCAGCAAGGCCGACAGCCCCTGTGCGTTGCTCGGGTAATGTCGGTTATCGAGCTTGTATAGCTTCAGGGCCTGCATGATGGTCGCGATATCCTGCTTCGCAGCGACTACTCGCGCTTCGTCCGGTCGGCTCATGATGCGTGGCACCACGAGCGCAGCCAGGACACCGAGGATGACGATCACGACCATCACCTCGATCAAGGTGAAGCCGCGCTGACGTTGTACGGCAGACAAAGCAATCATTTCAACTACCTGAGCATAGTGTTGATTTCGACAATCGGCTGCATCACCGCAAGCACGATGAGTAGCACCACGCCACCCATGACCAGCAACAGTACCGGCTCCAGAAGACTGGTCAGCACTGCGACACGGTTCTCCAGTTCCTGCTGCTGCAACCGGGCGGCGCGTTCCAGCAGTTCATCCAGGCGCCCGGTGGCCTCGCCGCTTGCGATCATGTGGATCAGCAGCGGTGGAAAAACCTGCACCGATGCCAACGCCTTCGACAAGGACTGGCCTTCGCGTACGCGCTCGGTGGCATCGCGAATCGCATCCTGAACGGGCAAGCGCTCGGTCACCTCACGCCCCGCTTCCAGGGCGGCCAGCAAAGGCACCCCACTACCCGCGAGGATCGATAACGTGCTGGCAAAGCGTGTGGCATCGAGCACCCGCAAATGGCGGCCGATCAGCGGCAAGCGCAGAAGGAGTGCATGCCAGCCGCGCCTCACTGCCTTGTCTCGCAGCAACATGGCGAACCCCAGCCCACTTCCGGCGAGCACTATCAATACGGCCCAGCCCCAATCACGCAAGAAACTGGAGAAATGGATCATCAGTCGCGTCAGAAGCGGAAGCTCCTGCCGCCCTTGCTGGAAGACCGTGACGACCTGCGGAACCACGTAAGTCATCAACCCAACGACCACCAGCAATGCCACGCACGCAACGATGGCCGGATACAAGAACGCATGCTGTGTCTTCTGTCGAAGCGCAAGACGACGTTCCAGGTAACCCGCAAGCTGCTCCATCACAAGTGCCAGTTGTCCGGATTTTTCGCCCGCGGCAACAGACGCCCGGTAGATGGCGGGAAACGCAATCGGGAAACGGTCCAGCGCTGCTCGTAACGAATGACCTGCCAGGATTTCCGAACGCACGCCGGACAGCAACTGCCGTGTCGACTCGTGCTCAGCCTGCTCGATCAGTGCCACCAACGCCTGCTCAACGGTCATTCCCGCAGCCAGGAGCGTAGCCCACTGACGTGACAGCAGTACGAGTTCCATCTCCTTGAGGCGCTGACGGGCCGACGAAGCACTCGTCACGCCCCCCATGCTCGCCACCTCGAGCGGGAAGAGCTTGCGCTCGCGCAGCAAGGCCCTTGCTCCGCGCGAGGAATCGGCCTCGATCACCCCGGCAGTTTCACGCCCTTCGGCGTCCAGCGCCCGATAACGAAAAGCCGCCATGGGATCAGTCGCGGGTGACCCGTAGCAGTTCTTCAAGCGAACTGCGTCCGTCCCGGATATACCTCACACCGTCCTCACGCAAGCTCGGCGCACCGCTGCGTCTGGCATGCGCGCGCAAGGTGCTTTCGTCCGCACCGTCATGAATATGCTTCACCAGCGTTTCGTCGGGGATCATCAGCTCGTAAATTCCACTTCGCCCGTGGTATCCCGTTCCGCTGCATACGGGACAGCCCACCGGGGCCCACAGTCGCTGGATACCGGGATCTTCCAGACATTCACGTTCGGCCTGCGTAACCGGGCGATCGACGCGGCACTCCACGCAGAGACAGCGCACCAGACGCTGAGCCAACACCCCGCGCAGAGTGGAGGCCAGCAAGAACGGTTCGACCCCCATGTCAACCAACCGGGTGACGGCCGATGCTGCATCGTTGGTATGCAGTGTCGCCAGCACCAGGTGTCCCGTCAGGCTCGCCTGTACCGCAATCTGGGCTGTCTCCAGATCACGGATCTCACCGATCATGATCACGTCAGGATCCTGACGCAGGATGGAGCGGAGCGTCTTGGCAAAGCTCAGCCCGATCTGCGAGTTGACCTGAATCTGACCGACACCGGGGAGATCGTACTCCACCGGATCTTCAACGGTAACGATGTTGAGATGGGCGACGTCCATGCCCTTGAGCGCAGCGTAAAGGGTCGTACTCTTGCCGGAACCGGTAGGCCCGGTCACCAGCAGGATGCCGTGAGGTTGACGCAGCAACTCCGCAAATCGCGCCTGCGTTTCGCCTGACATCCCGATCGCATTCAACCCGAGTACGCCGCCGGCCTTGTCGAGCAGACGCAGCACCAAGCGTTCACCGTGCGTGGTCGGCAATGTAGAGACCCGCACGTCGACCTGTCTGCCAGCTATCCTCAGGCCGATTCGGCCATCCTGCGGCAGACGCTTCTCGGCGATATCAAGATTGGCCATGATCTTGATGCGCGACACCATCGCGGCGTGGAGCCCCCGGTGCGGCTGCGCGACGTCATGAAGAATCCCGTCGCGCCGAAAACGCACCATCGAGTACCGCTCGTAGGGTTCGACATGAATGTCCGATGCACCGTCGCGAAGGGCCTGGGTGAACAAAGCGTTGATCATGCGGATGATCGGCGCCTCGTCCTGGGTTTCCAGCAAATCGGCCACGGTCGGCAGATCGGTCATCAGCCGGGACAGATCCATATCCTGCCCTGCATCGGCCATGACTTCGGCCGCGGTTCCTTCGCCACCACTGTAGAGTTCCGAGAGGCGGGCCTCGAACAGTTCACGCGGAGCACGCTGCAGGCGTATTGCGCAACCCAGCTGACGCCGAACCTCCGCAATCGCCTCGGCGCCGGCGTCCTCCCTCAGCAGCAGCTCTGCGTACTCGTCACCGATGCTGGTGACCAGCACCCCATGGCTGCGGGCGAAGGCATAGGGGAGGGAAAACGCAACGCTCATTCGTCGGCTCTACCCGCCAAGCGCACCAGATCGATCTCCTGAACCGGCGCGGGAGACTGCGTCGCGGCGGGAACGGCGGGAACGGCCCCTTCACGCTCGGCCGGGGGAAGCGCCTTGAGCTTTGGCAGTTCGGGGGCGGCCGGTTCGTTCCTGAGCATCCGCACCGGCTCGGAGATCTCACGCTGCTGTCCGATCACATAGTCGTAACGCGAGCGCGACATCTCCGCATAGTCGTCCTGATCCCGGATGATCTGGGGTCGGAGAAACACGACCAGGTTGGTCTTGGCCCGTTTTCTTGAGGTGTACTTGAACAGCTCGCCCGCGAACGGAATGTCGCCCAGCAGGGGGACTTTTTCCTCACCGGCACTCATGCTGTCCTCCATCAGCCCCCCGAGCGCGATGATCGCGCCATCATCCACCAGCACGGTGGATTTGATCGACCGCTTGTTGGTCGTCGGCCCGGCCGTCGCATCGACGGTGGGCAGCACGGACGACGCCTCCTGATAGATTTCCAGCTTGATCGCCCCACCTTCCGAGATCTGCGGGCGCACCTCCAGCGTCAGGCCCACATCGCGCCGCTCAATGGTCTGGAAAGGGTTCACCGGCGTTGTTCCACCACCGGTGTTGGTATATTGCCCGGTCACGAACGGCAGGTTGCGACCCACAACGATCTTTGCTTCCTCGTTGTCCAGGGTGACGATGTTGGGAGTGGACAGGATGTTGGTCCGGCTGTCCGTTTCGAGAAAACGCGCCAGCACTCCGAGACTGAACACCTCTACCAACTCGCCATTGATCGGCACCTTGACCGTACCCTTGCCGAAGAGCAGGTTAAGCCCCTTTCCGACACTGGTAATGTCTCCCATCGCGCCAATGAGATTCTGCCCCGATCCACCGAAGTTGGTTCCACCGAACACCCCCGAACCGGACACTGGCAGGTTCGCGTTCTGCCACTGAATGCCGAACTCCGCGGCACGGTCGGATGACACTTCGGCAATCAGCGCTTCGATATAGACCTGCGCCCGGCGTCGATCGAGCTTGTCGATGACATGTCGCAGGTTGCGATACACAGCATCGGGCGCAACGATGATAAGAGCATTATTTATCGGGTCAGCCTGGATCATCCCACTACCACCATCCACGCTCACCGCTTGATCTGTCGACAATCGCGAGGAAGACGAGGACGTGGACGAGACTTCGTCGGTCTGGCTTCCGAGCGGAGCCTTGGCGCTATGGGTATTGCCCACGGATGTCGCGCCATCCTGCGACAACGCGCCGTTCAGGGTCTCCGCAACCTTGATCGCCTCGGCGTTACGGAGGTAGACGACATGGATGTTTCCGCCAGCACCCGGCTTGTCCAGCGACGCGACCAGTTGCCGCACTGCTCGCAGCCGCGCCGGATTCTCGGAGCGGACGAGCAAGCTGTTGGTTCTCGGCTCCGGCAGGACCTGCACACGCAACGCGGCGTCTCCCGGAGCACCGTTCGCAGGCGTGTTGCCGGCGTTCAGCAACTTGCCAACGGTCGTCGCAAGGTCCACTGCAATGGCATGCTTCAACTCAATGACCGCAACATCACCCTGGGGCACATCCACCGATTCGATGATGCGCGCAATGCGGTTTATGTTTTCCGCATAGTCGGTCACCACCAGCACGTTGTTTGCTGGAAAGGCGGTCACCGTATTGTTGGGCGACACCAGCGGACGCACGACCGTCAGCATCTGGGCGGCCGATTCGTGCTGCATGGGAAAAACCTGCGTCACGAGTCTGTCGCCACCGTCGACCGTTCGCCCCGAACTGACCGGCACGCCGTGCAGTTTCGCGTCCGCCTCGGGCACGATCTTGACGATGCCACCCCCTTCTACCGCCGCTATTCCCTGCATTCTCAGGGCAGACAGAAGGATCTGGTACGACAGGTCACGGCTCACGGGCGTGTTGGTGACGATATTGAGCGTACCTTTTACGCGTGGATCGACCAGGAAATTGGTGCCGGTGATCCGCCCTATCGCATCGATGACGGCGTGAATGTCAGCATTGACGAAATTGAGCGATACATCCTTGTCTTCCGTTGCCATCGCGGGCAGGATCACCGCACACGCGCCGCAAAGCAGGACACGCCTCATCCACAGGTCAAGCTTCATTCGCACGTTATCTCGGACTAGCTGAAACGGCGGGAGCGTAACCCGCCGAATGTGAAATCGAGGTTACAGGTGTGCCGGCGGGGTGCCTGCTCAACATGAGAGCCTCGCTCGTTCCGCCGTTTCCCAGTTCAACCCGATCCGCATGGATGGCGAGGACCTCCAGACCGGAAGGCAGTCGGTCACCGACCAGGAAGGGTCGCGCAGCGTCGCCGCGCTGCTGTATCAAGGCGAACGCAGTACCACCGGCAAAGCCGGTGGCGACACCGACCAGCTGCAAACCCGCAAAGCCTCCCCCCGCTTGCGCGACGGGTACCGCAGAACCGGCCACCGAGCGCATAGGTTCTGCATCCGCCAATCTCTGCGCTGCGATTCGCGGATCCGTCAGGCTGTCCGGCAGCGCGACGAGCGGCTCGGGGGTCAGGTAACGGACAAGCAACTCGGCACAAACAGCAACGAGAAGCAGCAGCGAAAGCCCCCACGCAAGCAGCGGCAGAAACCTTGCAGACTGTTCGGTCAATCGACGCATCTTCATCCAGCGGATCGGGGCGCGGCGCAATGCAAAGTGCGCATGGTACTACTGAACCTCGTCGCAGCCGACAACAAAAACCGCTCCTGCCCAGCAGGCTGCGCTGCCATCTTCGACGATTCCATCGTCCTCGGCCTTGCAGCAGCCGCAGTCGGAATGCTATCGTCCGCCCGTCGCGCGGGAGAGAACTCCCTTTGAGTCGCCGAAGGCGTAACCCCCCGGAACCGCTCAGGCAAAAGGACCGCGCACGGCAATTCAAGTCTGGAGAGCGATGCGGGCGCAAGCTGCGCCGGCGCATCCACCGAAGGGGCACCCGGCGCCATCCGCCGGAATCTCTCAGGTACAAGGGACAGATGGGGCGATGCAGGCCAGGCGGCCGGTCTCGCCCCATTTTTCGTCCACCTGCCGGAGCCCCACCGATGAGCAACGCCCAGACCACCCCCGCCAAGCGCACCGCGCTGTATCCCGCCCACCTCGCCGCCGGCGCCCGCATGGTGGACTTCGCCGGCTGGGACATGCCGGTCAACTACGGCTCGCAGATCGAGGAACACCACGCGGTGCGCCGCGACGCCGGCATGTTCGACGTTTCCCACATGCTCGGCCTGGACCTGACAGGCGCCGGGGCCACCGATTTCCTGCGCGGCCTGCTGGCCAATGACGTGGCGCGCCTGAAGACGCCTGGCAAGGCGCTCTACAGCTGCATGCTCGATGAGACCGGCGGCGTCATCGACGACCTCATCGTCTACCGCATGTCGGAGGCCGAGTATCGCGTCGTGGTCAATGCCGGCACCGCGGACAAGGACGTGGCCTGGATGCGCAAGCGCATCGCCGCCACCGGCGCCAACGTCACCCTGGACGCCCGCCGCGACCTGGCCATGATCGCAGTGCAGGGCCCCAACGCGCTGGCGCGCGCCGCGCAGGCGATTCCCGAACTCAACACCGCCAACGGCATTCCCGCCCCCTTCTCCGCAGTGCGCCTGGGCGACCTCTTCGTCGGCCGCACCGGCTACACCGGCGAAGACGGTTTCGAAGTCGCAGTCCCGGCCGGACGCGCCGTCGCCCTGTGGGATGCGCTGGCCGCCGCCGGGGTGCGCCCCTGCGGCCTGGGCGCGCGCGACACCCTGCGCCTGGAGGCGGGCATGAACCTCTACGGCCAGGACATGGACGAAACCGTCTGCCCGCTGGATGCCGGACTGGCGTGGACCATAGACCTGCGCGACGAAACGCGCGACTTCGTCGGCCGGGCAGCCCTGGAGGCCCACGGCGAGCGCAAGGCCTTCCTCGGCCTGATCCTGGAAGACCGCGGCGTGCTGCGCGCCCACATGAAGGTCGCCACCGCCCGCGGCGAGGGCGAGACCACCAGCGGCAGCTTCTCGCCCACGCTGGAGAAATCCATCGCCTTCGCCCGCCTGCCGGCCGGCACCGAGCCCGGCGAAGAGGTGCAGGTCGAGGTGCGCGGCAAGGCGCTGGCCGCCCGCACCGTGAAACTGCCCTTCGTGCGCAACGGCAAGGCGCTGGTCTGAGCGCCGCCCGCGGAATTCCCTTTACACCCGATCGCCCACTTACACGAACCGGAGCCCCTCATGAGCAACATTCCCGCCGACCTCAAGTACACCTCGTCCCACGAATGGATCCGCGTCGAAGCCGACGGCACGCTGACCATCGGCGTCACCGACCATGCCCAGGAAGCGCTGGGCGACGTGGTCTTCCTGGAACTGCCGGAAGCCGGCCGTACCGTCGCTGCCGGTGAGGCCTGCGCGGTGATCGAATCGGTCAAGGCCGCCTCCGACATCTACGCCCCGGTCGCCGGCGAGATCGTCGAGTCCAACCAGGCCGCGGTGGATGCGCCCGAGAGCGTGAACGCCGACGCCTACGGCAACTGGCTGTTCAAGCTGCGCCCGGCCGCCGGCGCCGACCTCGGTGGCCTGCTCGACGCCGCCGGCTACGCCGACGCGATCGCCTGAGCGCCGACGCCTGACGCCCGACCGACGCCGCCTGCGGGCGGCGTCACACCTTTTCCCGACCCCACGGCCCGGACCACGACCATGCAGGAACTCCTCACCGCCCCGCTCGCCCGCCTCGAACAGCGCGACGCCTTCCTTGAACGCCACATCGGCCCCAGCCCGGCCGAGATCGCCACCATGCTGGCCGCGCTTGGCGCCCCCAGCCTGGACGCGCTGATCGACCAGACCGTGCCCGCGGCGATCCGTCTGGAAAAGCCGCTGCCGCTGGCCGGCAGCCGCCCGGAACACGAGGCGCTTGCCGCGCTGGCCGCCATCGCGGCGAAGAACGTGGTGAAGAAGTCCTTCATCGGCCTGGGCTACTACGGCACCCACACCCCGGCGGTGATCCTGCGCAACGTCATGGAGAACCCGGGCTGGTACACCGCCTACACGCCCTACCAGGCCGAGATCGCCCAGGGCCGCCTGGAAGCCCTGCTCAACTTCCAGCAGATGGTGATCGACCTCACCGGCCTGGAACTGGCCAACGCCTCGCTGCTGGACGAAGCCACCGCCGCCGCCGAAGCCATGGCGATGGCGCGCCGCGTGTCCAAGGCCAAGTCCAACGCCTACTTCGTCGATGAGGCCTGCTTCCCGCAGACGCTCGACGTGGTCCGCACCCGCGCGCACTACTTCGGCTTCGAGCTGATCCTGGGGCCGGCGGCCGAAGCCGCCAGCCATGACGTGTTCGGCGCACTGCTGCAATACCCGGACGTGAATGGCGAGGTGCGCGACCTCGCCGCCCCGCTCGCCGCGCTGAAGGCCAAGGGCGCGATCAGCGCGGTGGCCTGCGACCTGATGGCCCTGCTGCTGCTCAAATCGCCCGGCGAGATGGGCGCGGACATCGCGCTCGGCTCGGCCCAGCGCTTTGGCGTGCCGATGGGCTTCGGTGGCCCGCACGCCGCCTTCTTCGCCACGCGCGAGCACTACGTGCGCGCCATGCCGGGCCGCATCATCGGCGTCTCCAAGGACCGCCACGGCAAGACCGCGCTGCGCATGACGCTGCAGACCCGCGAGCAGCACATCCGCCGCGAGAAGGCCAACTCCAACATCTGCACCTCCCAGGTGCTGCTGGCCAACATGGCGGGTTTCTACGCGGTCTATCACGGCCCGCAGGGCCTGAAGACGATCGCCGCGCGCATCCACCGCCTGGCGGCGATCTTCGCCGAAGGCCTGCGCCAGGCCGGCATCAAGGTGCTCACCGGGCAGTTCTTCGACACGGTGCTGGTGCACACCGGCGCGCGTACCGCACAACTGCTGGCCGCCGCCGAGGCCGCCGGCTTCAACCTGCGCCGCGCGGCGGACGACGCGGTCGGCGTGGCGATGGACGAGACCACCACCGCGGACGACGTCGCCGCGCTGCTCGCCCTGTTCGGCGCCGGCAGCGATCTGGCCGCGCTGGATGGTGCCGTAATCGCCGCGGGCGGCGCCCTGCCGGCCGGCCTGCTGCGCGGCGACGCGGTGCTCGCCCACCCGGTGTTCAACACCCACCACACCGAGCACGAGATGCTGCGCTATCTGAAGAAGCTGCAGAACCGCGACCTCGCGCTCGACCATTCGATGATCTCGCTGGGCAGCTGCACCATGAAGCTCAACGCCACCAGCGAGATGATCCCGGTGACCTGGCCGGCATTCGCCAACCTGCACCCCTTCGCGCCGCGCGAGCAGGCCCAGGGCTACATCGAGATGATCGACGGGCTGACCGACTACCTCAAGGCGGTCACCGGCTTCGACGCCATCAGCATGCAGCCCAACTCCGGCGCGCAGGGCGAGTACGCCGGCCTGGTGGCCATCCAGCGCTACCACGCCTCGCGCGGCGAGCACCAGCGCGAGGTCTGCCTGATCCCCAAGAGCGCCCACGGCACCAACCCGGCCACCGCGCAGATGTGCGGCATGGACGTGGTGGTGGTCAATTGCGACGACAACGGCAACGTCGACCTCGACGACCTCAAGGCCAAGGCCGCGCTGCACGGCGAACGCCTGGCCGCGCTGATGATCACCTACCCGTCCACCCACGGCGTGTTCGAGGAGAACATCCGCGAGATCTGCGCCGCGGTGCACGCCCACGGCGGGCAGGTATACATGGACGGCGCCAACCTCAACGCCCAGGTCGGCCTCACCTCGCCGGCAACCATCGGTGCGGACGTCTCGCACATGAACCTGCACAAGACCTTCTGCATCCCCCACGGCGGCGGCGGCCCGGGCATGGGCCCGATCGGCCTCAAGGCGCACCTCGCGCCCTTCATGGCCGACCACGTGGTCGCACCCACCGGCGCGCCGGATCGCGCCAACAAGGGCCAGGGCGCGGTGTCCGCCGCACCGTTCGGCTCGGCCAGCATCCTGCCGATCTCGTGGATGTACATCGCCATGATGGGCGGCGAAGGCCTCAAGCGCGCCACCGAAGTCGCCATCCTCAACGCCAACTACGTGGCGACGAAGCTCGCGCCGCACTACCCGGTGCTGTACACCGGCAGCAAGGGCCGGGTGGCGCACGAGTGCATCCTCGACATCCGCCCGCTCAAGGCCACCACCGGGGTGAGCGAGGTGGACATCGCCAAGCGCCTGATGGACTACGGCTTCCACGCCCCGACCATGTCCTTCCCGGTACCCGGCACCATCATGGTGGAGCCGACCGAATCCGAAGACCTCGCAGAGCTGGACCGCTTCATCGCCGCGATGGTCGCGATCCGCGAAGAAATCGCCCGCATCGAGCGCGGCGAGCTGCCGGCCGAGGACAACCCGCTGAAGAACGCCCCGCACACCCAGTTCGAGGTGTCGGCGGCGGAGTGGAACCACGCCTACAGCCGCGAGGAAGCCGCCTTCCCGCTGCCCTGGGTGGCAGAGAACAAGTTCTGGCCCAGCGTGGGACGCATCGACGACGTGTATGGCGACCGGAATCTGTTCTGCGCCTGCGTGCCGATGTCGGAGTACGCCGACTGAAGCAGGCCCACAGGCATCGCGGGCTATCTGATACGGGCCGACCCGCACACGGTCGGCCCGTGTTGCGTAAACCGCGCGCTGCTCGCGGCACCGCAGACAGCGCCTGAGCTAGAATCCGCGCGCGAATCTCTCCCTCCTGACGCGGGCTCCTTTCCGATGCGCCGATTGTTCGACACCCCGCCCGCGCGCTGGCGCGCGCTGCTCGCCCTCAACTTCGCCGCACTTGCCGGCCTGCTCGCCCTGATCGTGTGGCAGAGTCGCCCGGTGGCCATGCACGACCTGCATCTGGCCGAGGGCGAGAAGCTGCAGTGCGTGTCCTACGCGCCCTTCCATCTGCCCGGCCAGACGCCCTTCGACCCGGACATCCACATTCCGCGCGAGCAGATCGCCGCCGACCTCGCCGCGCTGGCGAAGATCACCGAATGCGTGCGCCTGTATTCGGTAGACCAGGGTCTGGCCGCGGTTCCTGCGGTCGCCCGCGAACTGGGCCTGAAGGTGCTGCTGGGCGCCTGGATCGGCCATGACAAGGCCAGGAACGCGGTCGAACTCGACAACGCAATCCGCCTCGCCAACGAACACCCCGACGTGGTGAGCATGCTGATCGTGGGCAACGAGGTGCTGCTGCGCCGTGAGCGCACGCCCGACGAGATGCGCGAACTGATCGCCTATGCCCAGGCGCGCACCGAAGTGCCGGTGACCTACGCCGACGTCTGGGAGTTCTGGCTGCAGAACCGCGAGCTGGCCGCCGGGGTGGACCGGGTCACGGTACACATCCTGCCCTTCTGGGAAGACGAGCCGGTACACATCGAGCATGCGGTGGAGCACGTCGGCCGCGTGCTGGAGGAAGTCAGCGCGGTGTTCGACAAGCCGGTGATGATCGGCGAGACCGGCTGGCCGAGCGCCGGCCGCCAGCGCGAGGAGTCCCTGCCCTCGCGGGTGAACCAGGCGCGCTACGTGCGCGAGTTCGTGCATCGCGCGCACGAGGAAGGCTGGCACTACAACCTGATCGAGGCCATCGACCAGCCCTGGAAGCGCGCGCTGGAGGGCACGGTGGGCGGCCACTGGGGCATGCTCGACGCCGAACTCGGCGCCAAGTTTCCGCTCGCCGGCCCGGTGGCCGAACGTGAAGACCTGCGCGCACCGCTCGCCGGCATGCTGGCCGGCGCCCTGCTCTGCCTGTGGCTGGCGCGCGGCATGCGTGCCGGCGCGCTGCACCGTGCCGCGGCAATCAGCGGCGGCGCGGTAGGCGGACTGGTCAGCTCGCTCCACCTGGAGCACGCCCTGCTCGCCTACCGCAGTCCGCTGGAATGGGGCGTGCTGGGCGTGGTGGCGCTCGCGGGTGCGCTGCTTCCGCTTACCCTTGCGCGCTGGCGGGCCGACACCCGGGTGCCGGCGGCCGCCCGCGCGTGGCGCGACATCCGCTCGGCAGCGGGCAGGGGGGATGCCGGTCCGTTGCTTGGCCTGCTGCGCGGCGTGCTGCTGTTCGCCGCAGCGGTGGCCGCCCTGCTGCTGGCGGTCGATCCGCGCTATCGCGACTTTCCGCTGGCGCTCTACCTGCTGCCGGCGCTGTATGTCGGCTTGTTCGCCTGGACCGGCGCAGACAACGGCAACGAGGAACGCCTCTGCGCTGCGGTGATCGTGCTGGCCTGCATCGCGCGCTGGTCAAGCGAGCCGGCCAACCCCCAGGCCATCGCCTGGCTTGCTACCGGACTCGCGCTCGGTCTGCCCGCGCTCGTCGTCCGCGCTGCGCCCCAGCGCCAGTAGGCTCAACATCGCCCCCACTGCGGCCGGGTCGAAGCTGTACAGCACCAGTCCGGCCATGCCGCACAACCAACCGATCCAGGCTGCCGCGCGTCGTCCTGTAACAAAACCCAAGGCACCGAAACCCAACGCCACCCAGCCCAGGCGCTGGTCCACGAAGGCTTGCACCAGCACCCATTTCAACCCGCACAAGCCGCCCAGGCCTTCGGCCACACTACCGCCGCAGTCACGCGGCAACAGGCCCGCCTCCAGCATTCCGTAACGCAAACCCAGGGACGCGCCCGGCACCGCAAGGCTCGCCACAACGAATGCTGCGCCACCGCATTTCTGCAAAATGTTTCGTCTCACCCTGCTTTTTTCCTTACGAATCAGACCTGCATCGAACGGCATACTTCCTGTTGCAAAACCAGCCGCAAAATCACTCCCAAACCCTTGAATTCAGGCGTAGACTCCGCTCCGCCGATACTGGACCTCAGCCCGCGCGCATTCTTGCACAAAGTCTCCACGCAAGGATGTTGCAGCGCGAAACGTCCCAGGCCGGCACGACGCCCACAAGGCATTGCGTACCGCAACCGGTACAACCCTGGTGACAGACAGAGGACTAGATGAAACAGACCGCATCGCTGATCTACCGACTGGTGGTCGCGTCTGCGATTGCTGCCCTGGTGGCCTATGCGCAGTACGGCCTGTGGCAGCATTTCAACCGCGGCGCCGAGCTCATCGGTACCGCGCAGAGCATCAAGGGTTTTGCCTACACCGGCTTCCAGCGCGACCAGAGCCCGCTGACCGCCACCTACCCCACCACCGAGCAGGTCGGCGCCGACATGGACCTGCTGGCCACCTCGGCCGACGCCATCCGCACCTATAGCGTGCGCGACATTCCCGCGCAGCTCACCGAAGCCGGCAAACGCGACCTGCTGGTCACCGCCGGCGCCTGGATCTCGCCGGACGAGGCGGAGAACAAGGCCGAGGTCGACGCCCTGATCGACGCCGCGCGCAAGATGCGCCACATCGAGCGCGTCATCGTCGGCAACGAAGTCCTGCTGCGCGGCGACCTGGAACTCGACCAGCTGATCGTCCACCTCGACCGCACCCGCAAGGCGCTTAAGAAGCCGGTTTCCACCGCCGAACCCTGGCACGTGTGGCTGAAGAACCCCGAGCTGGTCCGCCATGTGGACTACATCGCGGTGCACCTGCTGCCCTATCACGAAGGCATCCCGGTCGAATCCGCGCTCGACTACGCGCTGATGCGCTACGACGAACTGGCGCGCACCTTCCCCAACAAGCGCATCGTGGTCGGCGAAATCGGCTGGCCCAGCCGCGGCCCGACGCTGAAGAGCTTCGATGGCGCCACCGAGGCGGTGGCCTCGGCCGAGAACCAGGCGCGCTTCATCCGCGAACTGCTTGCCCACCCGCGCACCCCGCGCCTGGACTACTACCTGATGGAAGCCATCGACCAGCCCTGGAAGGTCGAGGTGGAAGGCTGGGCGGGCGCCTACTGGGGCCTGTACAACGCCGACCGCCAGCAGAAGTACGCACTCGAAGGCGTGGTGGTGCGCGACCCGCACTGGCAGAAGAAGGCCAGCACCGCCGCCGCGCTGGCGCTGCTGCCGATGCTGCTGATGGCCTTCTTCCTCGCCGACTGGAACGTCTTCGGCCGCGTCTTCCTCGCCGGCCTGATCCAGGCCTGCGTGTCGACGCTGATCATCGGCATCAACGTGCCGGTGGACTACTACCTCAACCAGCGCGACCTGGTCGGGCTCACCTTGCTGATCGCCGCCACCGTGCTCACCGCCGCGGTGCTGCTGTCGCACGGCTTCGAGTTCGGCGAGGTGCTGTTCAAGCGCCGCTGGCAGCGCCGCTTCATGCCGCTGCCGCCGCACGCGCCGGAGAACCAGCCCTTCGTCTCCATCCACCTGGCCTGCCACAACGAGCCGCCCGAGATGGTGATCGCCACCATCGACAGCCTGGCCAAGCTCAACTACGCCAACTTCGAAGTCCTGATCCTGGACAACAACACCAAGGACGAGGCCAAGTGGAAGCCGCTGGAAGTGCGCTGCGCCGAGCTCGGCCCGCGCTTCCGCTTCTTCCACCTGATGGACTGGCCAGGTTTCAAGGCCGGCGCGCTGAACTACGGCCTGCAGGTCACCGATCCGCGTGCCGAGGTGGTCGGCGTGGTCGATGCCGACTATGTGGTCGACCCGGACTGGCTTGCCGGCCTGATCCCGCACTTCGACAAGCCGGACGTCGCCGTGGTGCAGGCCCCGCAGGCCCACCGCGACTGGGAGACCCAGCCTTTCCGCCGCATGTGCAACTGGGAGTTCGACGGCTTCTTCCGCATCGGCATGCACCACCGCAACGAGCGCAACGCGCTGATCCAGCACGGCACCATGACCCTGGTGCGCCGCCTGGCGCTCGAAGAAGTCGGCGGCTGGTCCGAGTGGTGCATCTGCGAAGACACCGAACTCGGCCTGCGCCTGATCGAGAAGGGCTACGACACCCGCTACGTGGACCACATCTACGGCCGCGGCCTCACGCCCTCGGACTTCGCCGCGATCAAGAGCCAGCGCTTCCGCTGGGCCTTCGGCGCGATGCAGATCCTCAAGCACCACGTGCCGCAGATGGTCGGACGCAGCCGGCTCAACCTCGCACAGCGCTACCACTTCCTGACCGGCTGGTTTGCCTGGCTGGGCGATGCGCTGCAGCTGGTGTTCGCCTTTGCCAGCCTGGCGTGGACCCTGGGCATCCTGCTGTTCCCCAAGGCCTTCGGCCTGCCGGTCACCGCGCTGGCGCTGCCGGTGCTGGCCTTCATGATCTTCAAGGCGGCGCTGGGCCCCATCCTCTACCGGCGCACCATGGCGTGCCCGTGGCGCGACATCCTGGGTGCCTCCATCCTCTCGGTAGGTTTGGCGCACGCGATCGCCCGCGGCGTGTTCGCCGGCCTGTGGAAGAAGCACGGCACCTTCGTGGTCACCCCCAAGGGCTGGAAGGCCAAGGGTGCGCTGGCCTTCTTCGGCCCGATCCGCGAGGAACTCGGCCTGCTCGGCGCCCTGCTGCTGGGCATCGCCGCCATGCTGTCGATGCACGGTCTGGACCAGATCGAGACCCGTCTGTGGGTAGGCATCCTGGCATTGCAGTGCATTCCCTACGTCGCCTCGATCGCCTGCCAGGTGGCGGCCTACATGCCGGAGCGCAGCGCCCCGCAGGCCAAGACGGAAGCCAAGGGCGCCCCCGCGCTGCAGGGCTGAGCGACCGCCGGCAGGCGGTGTGTAGGAGCGGCCTTGGCCGCGATGGGGCCATCGAGGAAACCACCGCCGCATCGCGGCCAAGGCCGCTCCTACAGGTCCGGTGACGTAACCCGGAGGCAGGCCAGGCGGTCAATCCAGCCACAGGGCCAGCGCCGCAGCCGCCACCAGCACCGGGAAGGCGGCCGCAGTCAGCCCCAGGCCGCCCTTGATCATCGCGCGTTGCGGCACCCTGCCGCTGCCGAAGATGATCGCGTTGGGAGGTGTGGCCACCGGCAGCAGGAAGGCGCAGGAGGTGGCCACCGCCACCAGCACTGCCAGCGGCACGGCGTCGATCTGCGGGGCCATGCCGACGAACAGCGGGATCAGCAGCGCCGCGCTGGCGGTGTTGCTGGTGAACTCGGTCAGCGCCATCGCGAACAGCACCATCAGTGCCAGGCTCACCAATACCGGAAGCGCGGCCATCGGCTCGCCCAGTTGCAGCGCCAGCCATTCGCCCGCCCCGCTGTCGCCCAGCGCGCGGCTCAGCGTGAGGCCGCCGCCGAACAGCAGCAGCACGCCCCAGTCGGCGCTGCGCTCGATGTCCTTCCAGCTCGCCAGGTGCAGGGTATGCAGCAGCACCAGCGCCAGCAGCGCCACCGCCGCATCGTAGCCGCGGGTGAGCCCGATCGCCTTGCCGAGCGGCGCGCCGAACACCCACAGCAGCACGGTGAGCAGAAACACCAGCCCCATCGCCAGATGGGCTCCGTTCCAGCTCACCGCCACATCCGGCGGGCAGACCTCGACGTCCAGCGTCGGGCGCAGGGTGTAGCGCAGCGCCAGTTCCATCAGCGGCATCAGCACCAGTACCAACGGCAAGCCCCAGAGCATCCACTGCGCGAAGCTCAGACCGACATTGGACGCTGCAATCGCGTTCGGCGGGCTGCCCACCAGGGTGCCGATGCCGCCGATGTTGGCGGAGAAGGCCACGCCTAGCAGCACGTAGGCCCAGGTGCGGCGGTTGCGCTCGAAATCCAGCGGCGACAGCAGGCCGAGCGCCAAGGGCAGCATCATCGCCGCGGTGGCGGTGTTGCTGATCCACATCGACAGCCCGGCGGTGAGCCAGAACAGCCAGCGCGCCGCGCGGTCCAGGCGATCGCCGGCGCGGCGGATCACCCAGGCCGCCACCCACTGGTCCAGCCCCTGGCGCTGCAGGCCGGCGGCCAGCGCGAAGCCGCCGAGGAACAGGAAAATGATCGGATCGGCAAACTGGCGCACCGCCTCGTCGAAGCTGAAGATACCCAGCGCGGTGGCGAGCAGGGGCACCAGCAGCGCGGTGACGCTGACATGCAGGGCCTCGCTGATCCACAGCCAGGCGATGGTGGCCAGCAGCGCGAGTCCGGCGCCGGGCGCGCCGAGTTGCCCGCCGAGCCAGCGCTCCAGGCCGATGAACAGGGCGGCGGCAACCGCCAGATTGATGATGCGCAACACGCTCGTGTTTCCCCTCTTGCTATTTGACCGGCGGCAAGGCGATCTCGTGGCTGCGCCGCGCGCCCGCGGTCATCCGCCGGCAGGCCGCAAGAAATGCGCGGATCGCCGCGGTGTGGTACTTGCCGCGATGCCAGGCGAACTGGAAGCGGCGGCTCAGGTCCAGGCCGGGCACTTCCAGCGGCACCAGACTGCCGCGCCGGAAGGCGTCGCGCAGCGCCAGGCGGGAGATGCAGCCAATGCCCAGGCCGTTCTCCACCGCGCGCTTGACCGCCTCGGTATGCTCGAGCTCCAGCCGGACCCGCAGCCCCTCCGGCCGGTGCCGTAGCGCCCGCTCCAGGGTTTCGCGCGTGCCGGAACCCCGTTCGCGCAGGATCCACCATTCCGGTGTCAGTTCGTCGAGGCTCACCGTCTTGTGCCCGGCCAGCGGATGGGTCGGTGCGCAGAACGGCACCAGCTCGTCCTCCACCCAGGGCTCGACCTCCACCTCGGGATCGTCGGCACGGCCCTCGATCAACCCGAGGTCGATCTCGTAACGCGCCACCTGGGCGAGGATGGTGGTGGTGTTGTGCACGGTGAGCGCCACCTGCCCGGTCGGATGCTGCTGCAGGTAGTCGGCCATGATCAGCGGCGCCAGGTAGTTGCCTATGGTGAGCGTGGCGCCCACCTTCAGGCTCCCCGGGGTGTCATCCTCGCGCAGGCGCGCTTCGAGCTCCTGCGCGCGGTCGAGCAGTTCCACCGCCTGCGGCAGCAGCAGCCGGCCATGCTCGTTCAGCCGCAGGCGCTTGCCCACGCGGTCGAACAGCGGACGGTCGAACTGATGCTCCAGGTCCGCGAGCGCCGCACTGGTGGCCGACTGCGACAGCGACAGCGCCTCGGCCGCGCGCGAGACGTTCTCGCCACGGGCGATGGCGACGAAGACCTCGATCTGGCGCAGCGTGAATCGCATATCGATTTGGCAAATATGGGATAGATGGATTATCCATCAAACAGATATGCAAGGCGACCTAGAATGGTCCCCACAACAAGCCCCCCGGCCCCGCCAGACAGAGAACCGCCATGAGCAACGTCGCCCCCCAACGCATCGTCAGCAACCTAGCCACCGAGCAAGTAATCAGCGTGCATCACTGGAACGACACCCTGTTCAGCTTCCGCACCACCCGCAACCCGGGCCTGCGTTTCATCAACGGCCAGTTCGTCATGATCGGCCTGGAAACCGACGGCCGGCCGCTGACCCGCGCCTACAGCATCGCCAGCCCGAACTACGAGGAACACCTCGAGTTCTTCAGCATCAAGGTGCCCGACGGCCCGCTCACCTCGCGCCTGCAGCACCTGCGCCCGGGCGACCCCATCGTGGTCAGCAGAAAGCCCACCGGCACCCTGGTGCTCGACGACGTCCGCCCCGGCCGCAACCTCTACCTGCTGTCCACCGGCACCGGCCTGGCCCCCTTCATGAGCGTGATCCAGGACCCCGAGACCTACGAACGCTTCGAGCGCGTGATCCTCACCCACGGGGTGCGCCACGTATCGGAACTGGCCTACGCCGACTTCATCACCCGCGAGCTGCCCGAGAACGAGTTCTTCGGCGACGTGGTGCGCGAGAAGCTGCTCTATTTTCCGACCGTGACCCGCGAACCCTTCCGCAACCAGGGCCGCATCACCGACCTGCTGGACAGCGGCCGCCTGACCGAGACGCTGGGCCTGCCCCCGCTCGACCCCGAGCACGACCGCGCGATGATCTGCGGCAGCCCGGCCATGCTGCGCGACTGCCGCGCCCTGCTCGACCGCCGCGGCTTCGCGGTTTCGCGGCGCATCGGCGAGCGCGGCGATTACACCATAGAGCACGCCTTCGTCGAGCGCTGAACCCGCCTGTTACTGGCGCCGTTGCCCATTCCGGGCAACGCCGCCGGTCTTCCAAGGGCTCTGCAGGCCACCAACACGGCCTCGTGAGCAATTTCCTTGATGCGCCTCAAAATTTGCGCTTTGTCGGGCGATATCATTCGGCGGTGACTCCACGCACCATCCATCTCGCCATTCCCGCCCTGCTGTCCGCGTTTGCCGCGGCCCTGGTTTTCATGACCTGGCGCGATGCCCCGCCCGCCCCCCAGGTCGCGCCACCCAGCATCCCCATGTCGGAGGCCGTCCGCCGGCTCGAACCGATCACCCCGCTGCCGCAGGGTGCCGACCAGCTCGACGCCGGCCGCGCCGCACTGGGCGAACGGCTCTTCCACGACCCCATCCTGTCGCACGACCGCAGCATCTCCTGTGCAAGCTGCCATCCGCTCGATCGCGGGGGCATGGACGGGCTTGCGCGCTCGCGCGGCGTGGGCGACGCGCTCGGCCAGGTCAACGCCCCCACCATCTTCAACGCCCGCTTCAACTTCGCCCAGTTCTGGGACGGCCGCGCCGCGACGCTGGAAGCACAGGTGGCGGGACCGATCCACAACCCGGTCGAGATGGCCTCCGACTGGAAGGAAGTCGTCGCCCGCCTGTCGGCCGACGACACCTACCGCGAGGCCTTTGCGCGCGAGTACCCCGAGCAGGGCATCACGCCGGACACCATCGCACGCGCCATCAGCGCGTTCGAGCGCACCCTGACCACCCCGGATTCGCGCCTCGACCGCTACCTGCGCGGCGAAACGCAGGCCTTGTCGGATGACGAAAAGGAAGGCTACGCGCGCTTCAAGGCGCTGGGCTGCGCAAGCTGCCACCAGGGCGTGAACATCGGCGGCAACCTGTACCAGCGCTTCGGCGTCCTCGGCGACTACTTCGCGGATCGCGGCGAGCAGACCACGGCCGACCTGGGCCGCTTCAACGTCACCGGCGAGGAGGCGGACCGCCACGTATTCAAGGTGCCCAGCCTGCGCAACGTGGCGCTGACCGCGCCCTACTTCCACGACGCCGGGGCCGACACGCTGGAGGACGCGGTCGACATCATGGCGCGCTACCAGCTCGGCCGCAGCCTCTCGGACGAGGACAGACGCCTGCTGGTGGCCTTCCTGCACACGCTCACCGGCAACTTCCGCGGCAAGGCGCTGGAATGATGCGCCCTCCCCCCGAGCGCTTCATCCTCGGCGTCGCGCGCGCCCGCTTCCTGTGGACCCTGGCGGGCATCGCCCTGGCGGCCAGCGTGCTCAGCTGGCTGTTCCTGCAGGCGGACGCCATCGACGCACGCGCCCACCAGCTCTACAGCCGCGAACTGCGCCTGCTGCGCCAGGCCGACGCCGAACTGAACGCCGCCCTGCTCGCCAGCCGGGTGGGGCTGCAGCTCGACTTCGACTCCATCGTCACCGCCGCCGCCACGCTGGAATCCATCACTGCCAGCCTCGAGGACGTCCCTGCCTTCCTGCCCGGCGGCGACCGTCGTCACCTGCTCGAGGAGATCGCCAGTTTCCGCGCCGCACTGGCGCACAAGATGCGCCGCATCGATCTCTTCAAGCGCGAGAATGCAGTGCTGCGCAACTCGCTCGCCTACCTGCCGCAGGCCACCGACATGGTGATCGACGACCCGCAGGCCACGGTCATGGAGACCCGGCCGGTCGGCATCTTCGTGCGTGGCGTGATGACCCACGCCCATAGCGGCGATCCGGTACTGGCCGGCGAGCTCGCCGCGCGCCTCGCCGCGCTGGAGACCCGGGCCGCCGCACTGCAGGGCCCGGCGCGGCAGCGGCTGGACAGCGTGCTGCTGCACGGCCGGGTGGTGCTGGAACGCAAGCCGGTGATCGACGCCCTGACCCGCGAGATCCTCGCCATCCCCACCGCCTCGCTCGGCGAGTACCTCAACCTCGCCTACGCGCTCGGCTACGAGCGCGCCTCCAGCCACGCGCACAACTACCGCGCGGTGCTCTACGTGCTTGCCCTGGTGCTGGCCGGCTGGCTGGCCCTCACCATGCTGCGGGTGGGACGCACCTCGCGCGAACTGGCGCAGGCCAACCGCGACCTTGAGGAGCGTGTCGATGCCCTGCACCGCGCGCGCGACGACCTCAACCTGTATGCCACCGTGTTCACCAATGCCGCCGAAGGCATGACGATCACCGACGAGCGCTCGCGCATCATCGCGGTCAATCCGGCTTTCAGCCAGATCACCGGCTACACGCTGGAGGACATCGCCGGCAGCACGCCGGCGGTACTCGGTTCCGGCCGCCAGAGCGCCAGCTTCTACCGCGAGATGTGGGCGACGCTGGAGCGCGAAGGCCAGTGGCAGGGCGAGATCTGGAACCGCCGCAAGGACGGCGAGGTGTACCCGGAATGGCTGTCGATCACCGCGGTACGCAACGCGGCCGGCGAATCCAGCCACTACATCGGCATCTTCTCGGACATCACCGACCGCAAGGCCGCCGAAGCGCGCATCCACCATCTTGCGCACCACGACGCGCTCACCAACCTGCCCAACCGCACGCTGCTGCAGGACCGCCTCGAGCAGGCCATCCTGCAGTCGCGGCGCAACCGCCGCCATGCGGCGGTGCTGTTCATCGACCTCGACCGCTTCAAGCTGATCAACGACACCCTCGGCCACGACGTCGGCGACGGCTTGCTCGCCCAGGTGGCGCAGCGCTGCCTGGCCTGCGTGCGCGACACCGACACGGTCGCGCGCCAGGGCGGCGACGAGTTCGTCATCGTGCTGCCGGAGCTGGAACAGGCGCAGGACGCCGCGATGGTGGCGCGCAAGCTGGTCAGCGAGCTGGGCAAGCCCTACCTGCTGGGGGTTCATGAGCTGACCGTCACCGCCAGCGTCGGCATCGCCATCTACCCCGACGACGGGCGCAATGCCTCGATGCTGCTGCGCAATGCGGATGCCGCGATGTACGGCGCCAAGAGCGACGGCCGCAACGCCTACCAGTTCTATTCCAGCGAGCTGAACACCGCCTCGCTGGGCGAGTTGCTGCTGGAGAACCAGCTGCGCGGCGCGCTGGACCGCGGCGAGCTGCTGCTCTACTACCAGCCCAAGGTCAGCGCCGCCAGCGGCAGGA
Organism: Thauera sedimentorum; assembly: GCF_014489115.1. Lineage (NCBI taxonomy): Bacteria > Pseudomonadati > Pseudomonadota > Betaproteobacteria > Rhodocyclales > Zoogloeaceae > Thauera > Thauera sedimentorum. The sequence goes on from NZ_JACTAH010000001.1 coordinate 1,544,389, forward strand.
TCGACGGCGCCGAAGCCCTGCTGCGCTGGCACCACCCGGAACTCGGCATGCTCGCACCCGGCCGCTTCGTGCCGGCCGCGGAGGAAGCCGGGCTGATCGTGCCGATCGGCGAATGGGTGCTGCGCACCGCCTGCCGCCAGCTGCGCGCCTGGCTGGACGCCGGCATCGAGCCGGTGAGCGTCGCCGTCAACCTCTCCGCCCAGCAGTTCGCCCACCAGGACCTCGTCGGCCTGGTGGAGAGTGTGCTGGCCGAGACCGGCCTGCCCGCCGGGCTGCTGGAACTGGAGCTCACCGAGACCATGCTGATGCGCGACGTCGACCGCGCCACCGAGGTGCTGAGCCGGCTGCGCGCGCTGGGCGTCAGGCTGTCGATCGACGACTTCGGCACCGGCTACTCCTCGCTGGCCTATCTGAAGCGCTTCGAGGTGGACGTGCTGAAGATCGACCGCAGCTTCGTGCATGACATCCGCAGCGACGGCGCGGACGGCAAGATCGCCGCGGCGGTCATCGCGCTGGCCCACAGCCTGGGCCAGCAGGTGGTGGCCGAAGGCGTCGAGACCGAATACCAGCGCGACTACCTCGCCCGCCACCGCTGCGACGTGTTCCAGGGCTACCTCTTCGGCCGGCCGATGCCGGGCGAGGATCTCTTCGCCCGCCTGGAGGCGGAGCAGCCCGCCTGAAGGCCGGGCCGCATTCGCGGCCGGCATGGCGGCGATGGTATCCTCCCGCCTTTCGTTTCACGCTCCGGATTGCCCACTATGGCCCAGTACGTCATGTCGATGCTGCGGGTGAACAAGATCGTTCCCCCGAAGCGCCAGATCATCAAGGACATCTCCCTTTCCTTCTTCCCCGGCGCCAAGATCGGCCTGCTCGGCCTCAACGGCTCGGGCAAGTCCACCGTGCTGCGCATCATGGCCGGCGCGGACAAGGAGTACGACGGCGAAGTGCAGTGGCAACCCGGCGTGCGCATCGGCTACCTGGCGCAGGAGCCCGAGCTCGACCCCGCCAAGACGGTCAAGGAAGAGGTCGAATCCGGCCTTGGCGAAATCGTCGAAGCCCGCCAGAAGCTGGAAGAGATCTACGCCGCCTACGCCGAGCCCGATGCCGACTTCGACAAGCTGGCCGAAGAACAGGCGAAGTACGAGAACATCCTGTCCACCGCCGGCGGCGACATCGAAACCCAGATGGAGATCGCCGCCGACGCGCTGCGCCTGCCGCCCTGGGACGCGGTGATCGGCAATCTCTCCGGCGGCGAGAAGCGCCGCGTGGCGCTGTGCAAGCTGTTGCTCTCGCGCCCCGACATGCTGCTGCTGGACGAACCCACCAACCACCTCGACGCCGAATCGGTCGAATGGCTGGAGCAGTTCCTAACCCGCTTCCCCGGCACCGTGGTGGCGGTGACCCACGACCGCTACTTCCTCGACAACGCCGCCGAATGGATCCTGGAACTGGACCGCGGCCACGGCATCCCCTGGAAGGGCAACTACTCCTCGTGGCTGGAGCAGAAGGGCGAGCGCCTGGCGCAGGAAGCCAAGCAGGAAGCCGCCCACATGAAGGCGATGAAGACCGAGCTGGAATGGGCGCGCTCCAACCCCAAGGCCCGCCAGGCCAAGTCCAAGGCCCGTCTGGCGCGCTACGAGGAAATGGCCAGCGTCGAATACCAGCGCCGCAACGAGACCCAGGAGATCTTCATCCCGCCGGGCGAGCGCCTGGGCGACAAGGTCATCGAATTCCACAACGTGTCCAAGGCCTTCGGCGACAAGCTGCTGATGGACAACGTGAACTTCGCCATCCCGCCGGGCGCCATCGTCGGCGTCATCGGCCCCAACGGCGCGGGTAAATCGACCCTGTTCAAGATGATCGAAGGGCGCGATACGCCGGACGCCGGCGAGGTGGTGATCGGTTCCACGGTCAAGCTCGCCGCGGTGGACCAGAGCCGCGAGGGCCTGGCCAACGACAAGACGGTGTTCGAAGCCATCGCCGACGGCGCCGACGTGCTCACCGTGGGCCGCTTCGAGATGCCCAGCCGCGCCTACATCGGCCGCTTCAACTTCAAGGGCGGCGACCAGCAGAAGATCGTCGGCAACCTCTCCGGCGGCGAGCGCGGGCGCCTGCACCTGGCCAAGACGCTGATCCAGGGCGGCAACGTGCTGCTGCTCGACGAACCGTCCAACGACCTCGACGTGGAGACCCTGCGCGCGCTGGAAGACGCGCTGCTGGAATTTGCCGGCTGCGCGCTGATCATCTCGCACGACCGCTGGTTCCTCGACCGCATCTGCACCCACATCCTGGCGGCCGAAGGCGATTCGCAATGGACCTTCTTCGCCGGCAACTACCAGGAATACGAGGAAGACAAGAAGAAGCGCCTGGGCGAGGAAGGCGCCAAGCCCAAGCGCATCCGCTACAAGCCGATCACGCGCTGAGTGACGATGCGCCCCGCAGGCGTGTAGGAGCGGCCTTGGCCGCGATGCAGCCTGCGGGGAAACGACGCCGCATCGCGGCCAAGGCTGCTCCTACGCGCGAGGATCGCGCCGCCGGCGGACGGTCGATCCACCCTGCGCTGCCTTGGTGGATCGACACCGTCCCGCTTATTGCCCCAGGATCGCGCGCACCCGTTCCGGGGTAGGTGGATGCGTGGCCAGGTAGGCGCCGTCCTCGTCCTGCAAGGGGTCCAGGCGCTGCAGGATGTCCGCGAAGCGCTGCGGCGGAATGCCCTGGGTTTGCAGCGTCTCCACCGCATGGGCATCGGCCTCGCGCTCGAAGGCCCGTGAGTAGCCCAGTTCGGTAAGGATCAGCGGCAAGGCGGTGATGGCCGAGGACACCGAGGACACGTCGCCGACCACCAGCGCGGCCAGCAGGCCCATGACCGAAGCCTGGATGGAGCCGCGCATCGCGTGGCGATGGACCACATGGCCGATCTCGTGGGCGAGCACGCCGACCAGTTCCTCGTCGTGCTGCGCAAGCTGCACCAGCTGGTCGGTGAACACGATGGTGCCGGCCGGCAGGGCCATGGCGTTGGCGCCGAGGGTGTCGCCGGCATCGCGGAACAGCACGCGTATCGCCTGAGGCCCGCCAGCCTCCTCGACCAGCGGATGGAAGACCTGCAGCAGACGCTCCTGCTCCGCCACCGACAGGCGGCTCGGCTTCAGCAGGCGGCGGTCGAGGAACTCCAGCACCAGGCGGTCGGCATGCGCGTTGACGTCGGCAGGCAGCGAGAAAGCGGCCACCCGTGCCAGGGCCGGCACGCCCCACTGCACGCTGCCCCAGACGAAGGCGATGGCCACCACCAGGCCGACGAGCACGTAGCGCAGCCTGGATTCCAGCCGGTGGGCCAGGCCGCTGACCGGGGAGCGCTGCGAGGCCAGGCGATCGACCGCGTCGTTGTCCGCGGTCTCGAAGCTCTCCCCGCCCGGAAAACGCAGGAAGCGCGGCGTATTGCCGACCCGCGAGGAGAACTTCAGCTCCGCCAGCGCTACGGCGGCGAGCACCTCGCCGCCCTCGCCTTCGACGGTGATCGAGGAGCCGTCGACCACCGCGGAGGCCGCCCGGCTGCGCGAACTGGCGCCGTCGAAGAAGCGCCCTGCAATACGCATCAGATGCCCAGATCCACGTCGAACACGTCGCCGATCTCGCCACCCAGCGCGGACACCCCGTCACGCTGGCCTGCTGCGAACTCGTCGAGATCGCCCTCGGCCACCACGCCGATGTGCTCCGCCGCATAGCGCGCGCTGCGTACCTTGGCCCACGGGTAGAACAGGCCCAGGGTCAGGGCGATGGCCAGCGTGTTGGTGATCATCAGCGCCGCATACGAGCCGAGGCGGTAGTCGGCACGCAGGCCGTGCGCGCCCAGCGCGGTGTTGTTGTAGCAGAGGTTGGTCATCATCACGTTGCCGAGCGCGAAGATGGTCAGGTAGGTGGCGATCATCACCGGCAGGCTGATCACCGGCAGCACCATGCCCACCAGGAAGGCGGCGATGCCGCCGCCGATGCCGACGCCGATGATGGCCAGCGCGATCATGTAGAAACCACCGGCGCGCCCACCGAAGCTGAATGGCGTGGTGCCGTAGCGGCTGTTGCCGATGATGAACTGCTGCTGGCGATAGATGGCGTAGGGGAACAGCAGGCCGACGGTGAGCAGGCCCAGCAGCGGCCACAGCAGGAAGACCTTGTAGGCCTCACCGATGCGCCCGTCGAAGCCGAAGCGCACGCCGCGCCAGGCCGAGTAGTAATTGCGGAAGGCCAGCCCGCGCACCATGATCCACGGGAAGGCGCAGAAGAAGACCAGCATCAGCACGGCGCCGAGCAGGGGCACGAACTGGTCGGCCAGCATGTAAAGCAACAGCAGGGCGAAGGCCACCAACCGCCCCTTGAGGATCTGCAGCGGCTCGGCGAGGTATTCGAAGCTGGCGCCGTCCAGGCTGGTGTTGCCGTAGAAGTAACGCAGCGTGCGCACCTTGGCCCAGGCCGAGTAGATGCCCAGGGTGACGATGCCGAGCAGGATGTTGACGATCCAGATGCGGAAGAACTCGAAGCCGTTGCCGGAGAACTCGAAACCCAGGTCGCGGCGCTCATCCACCGCTGCGGCGAAGGACGTGCTGCCGGACGCCGCACCGGCGCCGCCGGTGGCGGCTGCCGCGGGGGCGACGGCGTCGACCGGCGCTGCGGCCTGCGTCGCTTCCGATGTCGCCGTTCCGGCGGCGGGGGTGGCGAGCGGCTCGAGCGCCAGGGCTGCGGCCGGGGCATGCAGGGCATCGAGGCTGACCGCCATGCCGATGCCGGTCAGCCGATCCACATAGGCATCGGCGGCCGCCTGGTCGAGATTGCGCTTGAGCACCACGCGCGGGTGCCCGAAAATCTTCTCGACGTCCTCGACGCTCAGGCCGAACAGCTCGCCGAAGCGCTGCATCACCTGCTCGCGCTCGAACCCCGCCAGAATGTCGCCCTGGAAGACCAGCGCGTAACTCGCCTCAGCCATCACACCTCCGAACAATATTGAAACGCCGCGAACGGCGTTGAAACGCCGCGAACGGCGTTGAAACGCCGCGAACGGCGCGGATCTGCGGACGCCTCCGGCAGCAGCCGAGGCGCTGCGCGGAGCGGCCGGGCAGAATGACAAGATGGTAACATCCGCTTACGTTCCGTCGCCAGCGGCCGATCATGCCGGTGTCACGCGACGGGCACCGCTACCAGCATCCGACTCGCACCCGATCCACCCGCAAGCACAAGAAGGATCCCTGCCCCGATGAGCAGCCCCGATCCCGCGACCGAGACGGCGCCCAGCGCCCCGCTCCTCCCGGACTACCTCCAGCGCACCTATAGCTGGGCCTACCTGGACCGCCGCACCCTGCCCTGGCTGGACCGCCACCTGGTGGTCAACGCCATCCTGTGGGGCAATGCCGGGCGCCTGATGCGCGCGGCCTGCGCGGAGTTCACCCCCGGCCAGCGCGTGCTGCAGGCCGCCTGCGTGTACGGGCGCTTCTCGCCCATGCTGGCCCGCCGGGTCGGTCCGCAGGGCGCGCTCGACGTGGTCGATGTGGCCGAGCTGCAACTGGCCAACGCGCGACGCAAGCTCGCCGGCTTCCCGCAGGCGGGCGTGCGCCGGGCCGACCTGTGCCAGCCGCTCCACACGCACTACGACGGAGTCTGCGCCTTCTTCCTGCTGCACGAAGTACCCGCCCACCAGCGCCGGCTGATCGTGGACAACCTGCTGGCCGCGGTCGCGCCCGGCGGCAAGGCGGTGTTCGTGGACTACCACCGCCCGCGACGCTGGCATCCGCTGCGGCCGGTGATGCACTGGGTCTTCCGCCTGCTCGAACCCTACGCGCCCTCGCTGCTCGCCACCCCGATCGCCTCGCTGTCGCCGCAGGCGGCGGCGTTCGACTGGCAGGCGACGACGCTGTTCGGCGGGCTCTACCAGCATGTGGTCGCGGTGCGCCGCCCGCAGCGCCCGAAAGACTGATCCGCCTCAGCCTTGACCGGGGGGTGAGGCCGGCGCGTGCTGATGTTCCAGCAGCACCACGAAGGCGCCGGCCGGCATCGGGCGATGGAAGTGGTAGCCCTGCAGCAGGTCGCAGCCCAGTTCGCACAGGAAGGCGTGCTGGGCACCGCTCTCCACGCCCTCGGCAACCAGTTCCAGGCGCAGGCTGTGCGCCAGGCCGACGGTGGCCGCGCAGATCATGGCGTCGTTAGGGTCGCTCTCGATGTCGCTGACGAAGCCGCGATCCAGCTTCAGGCGGTCGAGCGGAAAGAGCTTGAGATAGGACAGCGACGAATAGCCGGTGCCGAAGTCGTCGATCGCCAGCGACACGCCCAGCGCCTTGAGCGCCTGCAGGTTGCCGATGGTGACCTCCGGCTGCTCCATGGCCACGCTCTCGGTCACTTCCAGTTCCAGCAAGGCCGGATCGAGCCGGTGCTGTGCCAGCAGGTGTTCGACCTCCCCCGGCAGCTGCGGGTCGCGCAACTGGCGCGCGGACAGGTTCACCGCCAGGCGGATGTTGCGGAAGCCGCGGGTCTGCCAGTCCGCCAGCTGTTCGCAGGCCGAACGCAGCACCCATGCGCCGATGGCGCTGATCAGCTCGCTCTCCTCGGCAATCGGGATGAAGGCCGCCGGCGAGATCAGCGTGCCGTCCTCTCGCTGCCAGCGGATCAGCGCCTCGGCAGCCACGATGCGCAGGCCATCCGGCGCCATCTGCGGCTGGAAGTAGAGGCGGAACTCGTTGCGCTCCAGGGCCTGGCGCAGCTCCGACTCGATGCGCAGGCGCTGGACCACCGCCTCGTTCATCGCCGCCTCGAAGAAACGGAACTGCGCCCGCCCCGCGGCCTTGGCCTGGTACATGGCGATGTCGGCATGCTTCATCAGCGTGCCGCCGTCCTGCCCGTCGTCGGGGAACAAGCAGATGCCGATCGACACCGAGGAGCGCAGTTCCAGCCCCTCGATGCGCACCGGGCGGGCGGCCGCTTCGAGCAGCTTGCGCGCCACCAGACCCGCATCCGCGCTGCCATTGATGTCGCCGAGCAGGACGACGAATTCATCCCCGCCCAGGCGTGCCACCAGATCCGCCTCACGCAGGCAGCCGGAAAGCCGGTCGGCGATGATGCGCAGCAGCGCGTCGCCGCTGGCATGGCCGAGCGAGTCGTTCACCGACTTGAAGCGGTCCAGGTCGAGGAACATCAGCGCCAGCTGCCGGCTCTGGCGGCGAGCCTGGCCGATGGCCTGCTCCAGGCGGGCCTCCAGCCCGTAGCGGTTGGACAGGCCGGTGAGCGCGTCGTACAGCGCGGCACGCTCCAGCGCCCGCTGGGTGGCGGACAGGCGGCCCACCGCCTCGACCACTTCGCCCAGCTCCTCGCTGTGCACGGTCGGCAGATTGCCCTCCACGTCCTTGCCACGACGCAGGTCGGCAAGCACGTCGGAGACCTTGAGCAGCGGCGCAAGCAGATGGCGGCGCATCAGTACCACCAGCGCCCCGCCGCCCAGGACGGCGACCAGCGCCCCGCCCAGGGTCACGGCCAGCACCACCCGCGTACCGCGCGAGATCTCGTTCGCCGCCTGCGAGATCTCGCGCACGATGCTGGCGGCCACCCGGTCCGCCGCCTCTTCCAACTGCGCGCGACGGGCCAGCCAGAACGCTTCCCTGCGTTCGGCCATGCGCGCAAGCTCGTCCGGCACCCGCGGCCGGGCGATCTCGGCCTCGCGCATGGCCAGCAGCTCGGTGGCCGTGTCGAAGGCGGTGGTGGCGCCGCCGACCTCGTCAACCAGGTCGCCCAGCGAGGGATGCAGGGCCAGGGCCTGCATGGTCAGCGCCAGCTTGCGCCAGCGCAGCGGCTCGGTCTCGGTCTGGAACTGGTCGCCCAGCGCGATCATGCGCTCCAGGTTGCCCACCGCGCGGAGCTCTTCCATGCGTGCGGTGGCAGTGTTCTGCCCGCCACGCTCGGCCAGCTCGAGCGTCGATCCGGCGATGGTGGCCACCACCCCGACGCCCAGCAGCAGCGCAAGCGCTGCCCCCAGCGCCAGCCATAGCGACAGCCGCCGTAGCGAGAGGCGGCGGACCGGCTGCGCGTCGGTGGGCGGCCTGCTCACCGGCTTCCGCTCAGAGAATGCTGAAGGGGAAGTAACGACGGGCCATGCGCTCGTGCTCGCCGGTGGCGATCAGGTGCTGCAGCGCGCGGTCGATGGCCTCACGCAGCGCGTCGTCGCCGGGGCGCACCGCCATGTGCACCGTACCGCCCAGCCCCGGCTCGCGCAGGGGGGCGCCCAGGAATGCCAGCTCCGCGCCGCGAGGGGTCTGCATGAAGGGCAGCGCCTGCATCGCGGGCAACAGCGCCACCGGACAGTCGCCGGACAACAGCGCCTCCATGACTTCCTGGTTGGAAGGCAGGTCGCGCACATTGGCGGCATGCTCGCCGGCCTGCTCCAGCAGATAGCGGTGCTGGCCGCTGGCGCCGATGGCGCACACCGGGGTGTCGCGCAGCAGTTCGCGCACCGCCTTCATCGCGAACTCCCGTTTGCCGACGAAGGCCGAAGTGGACCGCCAGTACGGCACGGTGAAGGCCACCAGGCGCTCGCGTTCGGGGGTGCGGAGAAAATTCGCGACGCCGAGATCGAAGCGCCCGGCGGCAACCGCAGGCAGGATCTCGGGGAATGGCAGCACCTCCAGCCGGCAGCTGCGCTCCAGCCGGGCACAGATGGCGCGGACGATGTCGACGTTGAAGCCGACCAGTTCGCCCTTTTCATCGAGGTAGGAAAACGGCACCGAGCGCGGCGTCAGGACCACATTGAGCACCTCGGCTTGCGCAGCGCCGCCCAGCAGGAGCCAGGACAGCGCCACTCTTGCAAGCAAAGCCCGCAATCTCATGAATTCTCCTCCATCGTGTGTTTCTGCACTTTCACGGCCGGACCGGCCGTCAGCGTGCGGCCGGGGGGGCTTCCGGCGGCAGCAGGTCGAGCGTGCCACCCACCAGGCCGATCTGCGCCGGCCCCTGGTCGCGGGCGAGCCGGTAGCGATGCGTGCCCATCAACACCGTGACCCCTTCGTACATGGCTTGTTCGGCGATCACCCGAGCCTGCTGCGAGAGCATGACGAGATCGTTCAGGCGCTGCTCCTCGTCGCGCAGCGCTTCGATCTCCGCCGACAGGTTCTTCGCCGTGGCACATGCCCGCTCGACCATCTTCGGGTCGACGCGCGACGGGTTGCGGTCGGCGAATACGAGCAGCTTGCTGATGTCCAGCAGCTGCTTCTCGTGCGCATCGCGCTCGTGGGCCAGTTCCTGCATGCGACGGTTCATCGCCGGGCTCACGCCGACCTCGAAGGCGGTGGCGATACGGTTGGGCGAGCCGAGCACCTTGCCGGTGATCGACAGCGTGGCCAGCGCCTGGCCACCGATGATGTGCCCGCGCCTTTTGTTGCCCACCCGGATGTGATTGCCGGCGGCCAGTTCGCACTGCATGGCCATGTCGTCGATGAAAATGCTGTCGCCCGCCTCCACGCGCGCCTGCTGCGCATAGCCCGCGGTGAAGCTGCCGCCGCAGCGGATCAGGCTGTCGGTGTGCTCCTTGCGCCCCACCCCGCCCAGCGCGCCGCCCTTGACGACGATGTTGCCGCCGGCCTCCAGCATGCAGGGGTCGGCGGTGCCGCCGATCTCGATGTCGCCGGTGGCCTTGATGGTCATGCCCGCGGCCACGTCGCCGCGAACCACCACGCTGCCGTCGAAGCTCACGTTGCCGCTGGCCATGTTCACCGCAGGCACGGTATACACCGGCTCGACAATCATGCCGCCGGCCACCACTACCGGCTGGCCGGCGATCTCCGCCAGCAGGCGGTTGGGGTCTGCCGGGTCGATGACCGCGCCGGCGAGCTTGCTGGCGAACATCACTTCCTTGCCGGCCACCGCCGGAATCGGCGTCCCCAGCACGGTGATGCCTTCCATCCCTGCGGTCGCCGGCACGCGGCGCATCAGCGGCTGCCCCGGGCTGACGGTGAGGATGTCGCCCAGATCGCGGAAATCGGTCTGGCCGGTCTCGGTCAGGCGCGGCACGCGCGAGCGCGCCGCCGGCAGCAGGCTTTCCAGGCGGCCATCCGCGCCATGGACCGCGGGCTTCGCGCGCGCGATCACCACGTTCTGCGCTGCGCCTGCGGCAATCGCCCGGTTGATGTCGTCCAGCAGGATGCCTTCGGTGACGCCCTTCTCGGTCAACTGGTCGAGCACATCGGCCTTGCTCACTGCCTTGCCGCCTTGCGCGGGGACGATGTTGAGCACCGCGAACATGCCGTCGCCCGAGATGGTGATCGACAGCTCTGCATCGACCACCTCGGCGATCTTCAGCGCCTCCACCGCGTTGCCCGAGTTGTATTGCGCCAGCAGGCCGGTGATCGCCATCGGCAGGTAGCGCAGCTTGTCGTAGCCTTCATCGGCCAGGTGCGCATGCAGCCAGGGTTCGTCGACCGGTTCGGCCTGCGGGTCGGGCACAACGCTGGCGAACAGTGCGGCGGCCGCGCGATCGAGCCGGAAGCTCAGGCCGGCGCCCTTGTTCGGGCTCACGTCCATGCCGTTCTCCATGTCGACGCCTTCAACCCCGCACCGCGGCGAGGATCTCCTCGCGCTCGGCGTGCGAGGCCTCCAGCAGCGCGGAAAGCTCGGCGGCATCGATGCCGAAGGCGGTACCCGCCGCCGGGCCGCGCACCGGACTGCGCCCCAGCAGGCCGTCGAAGGGATTGGGCACCTCGGACACCAGCGAGGCCAGCAGCACCACGTGGCCGAGATCGCTCGGCGGCCATTCGCCGTCGTAGGCCTGCTCGATCTCCAGGCTGTCGAGTATGGATTCCGGCATGTCGAACACTTCCAGCACCGCCACGCCCACGCTGTGGTGCAGTTCGCCCACCAGGGCTGCGAAGCGGTCGATGTTGGCCTCCATCGCCGGGTAGTCGGAGGCGCGGGCAAGCAGGAAGAACTGGCCGATGTGGGTCATCATGCCGGCCAGCAGGGCGGCGTCGGGGTTGGCCGCACGGGTCTGACGGGCGAGCGCGAAGCACCACGAGGCCACGTCCACCGATCGCCGCCACAGGCCGTAGGCCAGGGTACGCATGTTGGGCGAACGGTGGTCACCGGCCAGCTGCTCGCTGGCCACCGCCAGCGCCAGGCTGCGCAGCGAGGACAGGCCGATGCGCCGCACCGCGTCGCGCACCGTGTCGATCTGCGCGCGATACGGGTTGAGCGCCACCGTGTTGGCCATGCGGATGGTCTTGGCGCTGAGCACCGGCTCGGCCTGCACCACCGTGGCGATCTGGTCCAGCGTGGCATCCGGGTCGTCGGCCAGGCGCTTGATGCGCAGCGACACCTCCATCGACACCGGGAAGTTCAGCCGCCGTTCGGCAAGCTCGCCGGCGATGCGCTCGGCAAATGCCGCCGACTGTTCCTCGAAGCCTTGCATGACGCCTCCTCGCTTCCGTCCGGGCCGGAAGGCCCTCACGGACTTGTCGTTCTATTTATAACTAACGGCCGAGTGTAGCGCGCCCTGAAGGTCATTTGGAATACGCGGATGCCCTGAACCGGCTCGCCGGCTCAGCCGCCGGGCTCGAGACGCAGGATGTGGCCGTCGCTTTCGTCGAGCAGGTAAAGGAGTCCGTCGGGGCCCTGACGCACGTCGCGGATGCGCTGCCCCAGCTCGCGCAGCAGCCTCTCCTCACCGGCGATCCGGTTGCCGTCCAGGCTCAGGCGCACCAGCATGCTGCCGCGCAGCGCGCCGACGAACAGGCTGCCCCGCCATTGCGGGAAGGCGTCGCCGGTATAGAAGGCCATGCCGGAGGGCGCGATCGAGGGCGTCCACTGGGTGAGCGGCGGCTCGACGTCGGCGCGCGCGCTGCCTTCGCCGATGCGAAAGCCGGTGATGTACTCGCGCCCGTAGGTGATCACCGGCCAACCGTAGTTGCGCCCCGCCAGGGTGAGGTTCACCTCGTCACCGCCCTGCGGACCGTGTTCGTGGGTCCACAACGCGCCGCTCTGCGGATGCAGCGCCGCACCCTGCACGTTGCGATGGCCGTAGGACCAGATCTCGGGCATCGCCCCGGCGCGGCCGACGAAGGGATTGTCCGGCGGCACGCTGCCGTCCGCGGCGATGCGCACCACCTTGCCGAGATGGCTGCCGAGGTCCTGCGCCTGGTCGCGATAGCTGTAGCGGTCGCCGAGGGTAACGAACAGCGTGCCGTCGCGCCCGAACACCAGCCGCGAACCCCAGTGCGCGCCACCGCCGGGGTCCTCGTTCTGCGCGAACAGGCGCTCGACCCCGGTAAGGCGCAAGCCGTCGGCATCGAGCACCGCGCGCGCCACCGCAGTACGCGCCCCGCCGGGCGTGGGTTCCGCATAGGAGAAGTAGATGCGCCGGTCGCGGGCGAAGTCCGGGCCGAGCACCACGTCGAGCAGGCCGGCCTGGGAGCGCGCATGCACCGCCGGCACCCCGGCGACGGGCGCGGAGACCTGACCGTCCGGCGAGACGATGCGCATCCGCCCGGGGCGCTCGGTGACCAGCATCCGTCCGTCGGGCAGGAAGGCCAGCGACCAGGGGGTCTCCAGGCCGGCAGCCACCTCCACCACCTTCACCGCACCGGCTGCGCTACGGACGGTGGCAAGGGTGTCGCCAGGCGCGGCAGCGGCCGGAAGGCCGAGGACGGCCACCGTCAGGACAAGGGCAAGGCGCGAAATGGCGGGCATGGTGTGACCTCGATGACAAGCCGATCATGTCGGACAGACCCGCGGGCACGCGGCCTGGTTCAATCCCGCGCGGTATTCAGCTCATCCGGCCGAGCTTGCGATACAGGGTGTTGCGACTGATCCCCAGGCGTCGGGCGGCGGCGGACACGTTGCCGCCGGTATCGCGCATCGCCTGCGAGATGGCCTGCAGCTCGATCTCGTCCAGGCTGGCGGTCGCCGGCACGCCGTGGCCGCCGGCCGCGGGCCAGGATGCTTCGCGTCGCGTGTCGTCCGCCACCCCCTTGGCGCCGTCGAACTCGTCGGTGCCGAACAGGTCCTCGGGCAAATGCCTGGGCAGGATCAAGGCCTCGTCCTCGTCGAGCAGGGCCACCGCGACCCGGATCACGTTCTGCAGCTGGCGCACGTTGCCCGGCCAGGGGTAGCGCTCGAAGAAGCTCATGACCTCCTCGCTGATGCCGACCTCCCGCTCGCCCTCGCCGCCCGCTTCACAGGCCAGCAGGGACATGACGATGCGGCGGATGTCGCTGCGCTCGCGCAGCGCCGGCAGGGTTACGGTGAGGCCATTGACGCGGTAGTACAGGTCTTCGCGGAAACTGCCCTCGCGCACCAGCTCGCGCAGGGTGCGGTGGGTGGCGCAGACCAGCGAGATGTCCACCGCCACCTGGGCGCTGCCGCCCACCGGCGTGACGCTGCGCTCCTGCAACACCCGCAGCAGGCGCGCCTGCATGCCCAGCGGCATGTCGCCGATCTCGTCGAGAAAGAGCGTGCCGCCGTGTGCCTGCTGGATCTTGCCCACCGCTCCCTCGCGCCGCGCGCCGGTGAAGGCGCCGCCGCTGTAGCCGAACAGTTCGGACTCGATCAGGTTTTCGGGAATGGCCGCGCAGTTCAGCGCGACGAAGGGTCCGTCGCGGCGCGGGCCGCTGTGGTGGAAGGCGCGCGCGAACAACTCCTTGCCCACGCCCGACTCGCCCTGGATCAGCAGCGGGATGTCCTTGCCCAGGATGCGCGCACCGCGGTCCAGCGCCAGCTGCAGCTGGGCATCGCCGGTGGCCAGGTCGTCCAGCGTTACCCCTTGACACGGCTTCGCCGCGCTGCGCGGCCGTGCCGCCGGCGCGTCGGCCGCCCGCGCCGGCGCGGCCTCGACCCGCATCGGCACGGAGGTCTTGAGCCGCATGTATACCTGCTGGCCGTTGCGCAGCTCCACCGCAAGCAGCGATGCGGGATCGCGCCCCGCGCGGTCGAGCAGGGTGCCGAAGGAAAGACGGAACAGGTTGTCGAGCGTCCGCCCCGGCGACTCACCCACCGCACCGCCCAGGCATTCGCGCGCCGCACCGTTCATGCCGAGCAGCTGGCCGTCGCACGACACGGCGATCAAGCCCTCCTGCAGGCTGCCGACGTACTCGGGGCGCGTGTGGAAGGCGAGCACCAGATCGCGCGCGAAGCGGTGTTCGAACAGACGCTTCTCCAGCAACTGTACCGACAGGCGCACCAGCGCCAGCGTGTGCGGCTGGTAGTTGCGGTAGTCGCCGGAGATATCCAGCACGCCGGCCAGCCGTCCGTGGGGGTCGAACACCGGTGAGGCGCTGCAGGTCAGGAAGCCGTTGCGGTCCAGGAAGTGCTCGCCGCCGCACACTTCGATCGGAGTCTGCTCGACCAGCGCGGTGCCGATGGCGTTGGTGCCGCGCACCGCCTCACCCCAGGTGGCCCCGGGCTGCAGGGCCACGCGCTGCGCGCGGCCGACGAAATCGGGGTCGCCGAGGCTGTGCAGGATCACCCCCTCCGCGTCGGCCAGGATCACCATGCTGCCCGAGGCGCGGATCTGCTCGAACACGTGCTCCATGATGCCGCCGGCCTGCCCGAGCAGGTCGCCGCTGCGCTCGCGCAGTTCGGCCAGCATGGCGCGCCCGGCCGGGTCGCGGTCGACCGCGGCGCGGAAATCGATACCGCCCTCGGCGCACCGTGACCAGGAGCGCAGCACGAGCGAGGCCACCCCATCGACCGCATCGTCACCGCGTACGAAGAATCGCTCGCGCGCCGAGCGAACACGCGCTTCGTGCGCTTCGCGCACCACAGCCCTGCCTTCCATTCCTCTCCTCCGTGCCTGCCCCGTTCAGGTTCTTTTTTATTACTGCTTTTTTTCGGGTTGTCTCAGAACGTAGCACCTGCCACGTCTTGCAGCAATCGGGCATTTTCCCGACTGTCGAGAAATCCATGCAATTTCCTTACCAGTTTGTTACGCCCACGCGACAGGCGTGCGCTTGCACAGCATCGCACCCATCCACCGGCCGGGTGGCACACCCCTTGCAGAAGGGGCAGCGCACCGGCGACGAATCCCCGGCAAGGCGCAAGCCGCACGCACGAGGGGTTCCCGACCGGAAAGACCTGGACTTCCCCAGATGAACCAACCTGCAAGAGGAAAACAAGGTGGCTGAGATGAACCACATGGAGACAATGACCCGCAATCTTCGCTCGCTGCTGGCGGCCGCCGTGCTTGGCGGCACCGCGGTCACGGCGATTGCCCACGGCGACGTAACGCCCCAGGCGGTGGACGTATCCACGCTGAAGGCGCTCGGCGAGGAATGGCAGGCGGAGAACCCCTACCGCGGCGACAAGGAGGCGATCCGCGTCGGCGACTCGGCCTACAACCAGAACTGCGCCCGCTGTCACGGCCTGGGCGCGGTGTCAGGCGGCATCGCCCCGGACCTGCGCTACCTGCCGATCGACGCGGAGACCGACGAATACTTCATCGGCCGCGTGCGCAACGGCGTGACCCGCAACGGCGCGGTCTACATGCCGCCGTTCGAGGGCATGCTGTCGCAGGAGGCGATGTGGGCAATCCGCGCATGGCTGGACACCGTCCATGAAGAATGACCGCCGCCACTTCCTGCTCGCGGCCGGCGCGCTCTACCTCGGCAGCCTGCTGCCGGCACGCGCCGCCGCGCAACTCGAGACGCAGCAGGCCGGTGCCCTGCGCATCGCCGTGTATGCCGACTTCGCACCCTGGTCGGCGCGCGGCAAGGGCATCGACATCGCAATCGGACAGGCGCTGGCCGAGCGCCTCGGCCTGCGCGCGGAATTCGTCGAATTCATCGCCGACGAGGACATGAACGACGACCTGCGCAACATGGTGTGGCGCGGACACTACCTGGGCACCCGCCCGGCCGACGTCATGCTCCACGTGCCGGTCGATGCAAACCTCGCGCGCCGCAACGACAAGGTGAAGATCTTCGGCCCCTACCACCTGGAAACCATGGCCTTGGCGCGCGACACCGCGCGCCTGCCCGAGCCCGCGGGCTCCGCGTCCGGCCTGGAAGTGTTCACCAGCGAGAAGATCGGTGCGGAGCTGGACACCCACGCGAGCGACTTCCTGCTGCACGTGCTGGGCGGCCGCTTGCGCAACAACGTGGTCCATTTCCGCAGCACCGAACAGGCGGTGCAGGCCATGCGACAGGGCGAGATGGCCGCGGTGATGGGTTCGCGCGCGCAGCTGGAGGCCGCGCTCGGCAAGGCCGACGGCTTTGCGCTCGATCCGCTTCACATGCCGGAGATGCGCCTGCGCGGCTGGTCGGTCGGCATGGCGGTCAAGGCCGAGCACGAGACCCTCGCCGCCGCCCTTGGTGAGGCGCTGGCCGAACTGCAGCGCTCCGGCGAACTCGGCCGCATCTTCGCGCAGCACGGCGTCACCCACCAGGTCCCGGGGAGCAACTGAGCACCTTGTCCCAGGATGGCACACCTGCTCCGTAAGGGAGCAGGTGTGCGCCATCGGCAGCGGACCGGAACGAAGCGTGGGGAGCCGCGACGAAGTCGAGCCTCCCCCCGAGACATCGACCAGGAAGGGCATGCAACGTGGATGAGAGAACACGCTTGCCGGCCATTGCCCGCAAGCAGCACAGCAGGCCGCACCCTCCCGCGAACCCGCCAGACGGGCATCCACCGCGCTACGACCGCGGCGCGATGGCCCTGCACTGGGGGCATGCGGCCCTGGTGCTGGGTCTGCTCGGCTTGGGGCTGTACATGGTCGACCTGCCCAAGGGTGCCGGACGCAGCTCCGCCATCGCCTGGCACAAGTCCTTCGGCATCCTCGCCCTGCTGCTGGTGGCCGCCCGCATCGCCTGGCGCCGTTTGCACCCGCCGCCGGAGGATGCGCGGCTGGATGGCACCCAACGCCGCCTGGCCGACGCCGGCCACCGCCTGCTCTGCCTGCTGCTGGTGCTCACCCCGCTGGCGGGTTACCTGTCGAGCAGTTTCACCAAGTACCCGATGCGCGCCTTCGGCCTGTCCATACCCAAGGCAGGCTGGCCCGACGAGGCCATCAACGCATTCTTCAACGGCGCGCACGCCGTGCTTGCCTGGAGTCTTGCCGCGCTGATCGCCGCGCACATCGCGGCGGTCGTGCTGCACGCCTTGCAGGGCAGGACGGTGCTCCATCGCATGCTCCCGGGACATCGCCCGGACTGAGCGTCCATCGCAGCTGTATCGTTTCGGCACACCTGCTCCATTCCGGAGCAGGTGCGTGATCCCTCGTCTTTTCCGGAACCCCGGCGAGAGGGAGCGCGCATCTTCCGCGCCATCGCGCAGCTGATCATGCTGCGCAGCCCTTCGAACCGGCCTCAGACGAGGCCGGCGGCTTCCAGAGCCGCCCATTCGTCATCGGTGAACAGCCGTGAACTGGCATGGAAGGCCATGCCTTCCGGCCCCTCCAACGAGAAGTTGTCGCCGACGCCGGGGCGCGCATCGATGATCAGCTGGGTGTGCTTGACGTAGTCGTAGTGCGAACCCCCAACATAGACCGGACTGCCGCCGATTTCGCCGAGCAACACGTCGGTCGGCGCCACGGCGAACTCGCCGCGCGCGAAGCAATTGGGCGCACTGCCGTCGCAGCAGCCGCCCGACTGGATGAACAGCACCGGCCCGTGCTTGGCGACCAGCCGCTCGATCAGGGCCAGCGCTGCCGGCGTGGCAAGGACACGTTCGACCATGGGAACTCTCCTGCGCTTTGCGCGGCGCGGAGCCGCGCAAACCAAAAAAAATGGGCGGCCCCATCAGGCCGCCCGTGAAATCTCCCACGAGGAGGGAGAGGGAGAACAACCGTGGCCCGCAGCGGCCGCCGTGGTCCGCTGCGGACTGCCGTCACCGGCTCAGAAGAAGCCGAGCGCGTTCGGGCTGTAGCTGACCAGCAGGTTCTTGGTCTGCTGGTAGTGGTCGAGCATGACCTTGTGCGTCTCGCGGCCGATGCCCGACTCCTTGTAGCCACCGAAGGCGGCGTGCGCCGGGTAGGCGTGATAGCAGTTGGTCCACACCCGGCCGGCCTGGATGGCGCGGCCCATGCGGTAGGCGCGACTGCCGTCGCGGGTCCACACCCCGGCGCCCAGGCCGTACAGGGTGTCGTTGGCAATGGCCAGCGCTTCGGCCTCGTCCTTGAAGGTGGTCACCGCCAGCACCGGGCCGAAGATCTCCTCCTGGAAGATGCGCATCTTGTTGTGACCCTTGAACAGGGTCGGCTCGATGTAGTAGCCCTCGGCCAGTTCACCGGCCATCTTCGCGCGCTCGCCACCGATCAGCACCTGGGCGCCCTCTTCCTTGCCCAGCGCGAGATAGGTCTGGATCTTGTCCATCTGCATCTGCGAGGCCTGCGCGCCCATCATGCTGTCGGTGTCCAGCGGGCTGCCGCGCTTGATCGCCGCGACGCGGGGCAGCGCACGCTCCATGAACTTCTCGTACACCGACTCCTGGATCAGCGCGCGCGACGGGCAGGTGCACACCTCGCCCTGGTTGAAGGCGAACAGCACCAGGCCTTCGATGGCCTTGTCGAAGAACTCGTCGTCGGCGTTGGCGATGTCCTCGAAGAACACGTTGGGCGACTTGCCGCCGAGTTCCAGGGTAGCCGGAATCAGGTTGTTGGCTGCGGCCTGGGCGATCACCCGGCCGGTGGCGGTGGAGCCGGTGAAGGCGATCTTGGCGATGCGCTTGCTGGTCGCCAGCGGCATGCCGGCCTCGCGGCCGTAGCCGTTGACCACGTTGAGCACGCCCGGGGGCAGCAGGTCGGCGATCAGCTCGACCAGCACCAGGATGCTCACCGGGGTGGATTCGGCCGGCTTGAGCACCACGCAGTTGCCCGCACCCAGCGCCGGCGCCAGCTTCCACGCGGCCATCAGGATGGGGAAGTTCCACGGGATGATCTGGCCGACTACGCCCAGCGGCTCATGGAAGTGATAGGCGATGGTGTTGTGGTCGATCTCCGACAGGCTGCCTTCCTGCGAGCGCAGGCAACCGGCGAAGTAGCGGAAGTGGTCCACCGACAGCGGGATGTCGGCGTTCAGGGTTTCGCGGATCGCCTTGCCGTTATCCACGGTCTCGGCGTAGGCCAGCATCTCCAGGTTCTGTTCGATGCGGTCGGCGATCTTGAGCAGGATGTTGGCACGCTCGGCGGCGGGCGTCTTGGCCCAGCCGTCGGCGGCGGCGTGCGCGGCGTCCAGCGCCAGCTCGACGTCTTCCTCGGTCGAGCGCGCGGCCTGGGTGTACGGCTTGCCGGTGATCGGAGTGACTACGTCGAAATACTGACCTTTCACCGGCGCGACGAACTTGCCGTTGATGAAGTTGTCGTAGCGGGTCTTGTATTGAACCTTGGCGCCTGCAGTGCCGGGCAATTCGTACAGCATGAGATCTCCTCCTGTTCCGGTTTATCATGACGTCAAACGCGTCGCAGCCTCTTCTGCATATGCCGTGCCAGCACCGCCAGCGGCTTCGCCCCATGAAGCACCAATCCTTCCTCATCAATGATTTGCGCACCCATGGCGGCCACTGCCGCTCGGCCGGCCGGCCTCGCACGGGAACCGGGGTGTCACGTTTTTGCACACCTGCCCCGACGGCCGCTGCTCCGTATCACGACAAGGGCCCGGCAGGCGCAGCGCAAGGGGGCCGCAACACCGCGCCGGGCGGGCGTTTGCAGCCCGCAACGGAACCGGCGGGCGGGGATCTCCTCGGCATGATTCATGCATCGGTTTCGTCATGAACCCCGCACTACCCCGTGACCCCCCCGGGCGCGAGCTGCTCGCCTCCTGGGAACGCAGCAAGGCGTACGGCCTCACCGCCGACCAGCCCCTGCCCGACGCCACCCTGGCGCGCGTGGCGCTGGATGAACGACTGGAGGCGAACGCCCGCCTGCTGACCTTTTCCCGTCCGGTTCTGGAGAACCTCTACCGCCAGATCGGCAGCCCGGCCTCGACCGTGCTGCTCGCGGACCAGGAAGGCATGATCCTGTCCGCAGTGGGCGACACCGCCTTCCTCGACCGTGCCGCGCGCGTGGCGCTCGGCCCCGGCGCATGCTGGAGCGAGGCCGAGAAGGGCACCAACGCCATCGGCACCGCGCTGCAAGCGGGCCGCACGGTGGCCGTGCTCGGCGAGGAGCACTTCCTGCGGCGCAACCACTTCCTGAACTGCGTGGCCACCCCCATCCTCGCCCCGGGCGGTGGCGTGCTGGGCATCCTCGACGTGTCCACCGACGCGCGCGCCGACATCTCGCATGCGGACGCCCTGCTGCGCACCACCGCCGAACTCATCGAGCACCAGCTGATCCAGAGCCTGGACGACGGCTTCATGATCCTGCGTTTCCATCACCGCGCGGAGCTGCTCGGCAGCCCGCTAGAGGCGCTGATGGTGTTCGACGAGGACGGCTGCCTGATCGCCAGCAACCGCGCCGCGCGCAGCCTGCTGGCACTGGACCCCGCCCATCCGGTGGCCTTCAGTGACGACTGCTTCGCCACGCCGTGGCCGGGGCTGGTGGGCTGGGCGGCGCTGCAGCAGAACACCCCGTTTCCGCTGCGCAGCCTGCGCGGCCACACCTATGTTTCGCGCGCCACCCTGGCCCAGCGCCGCCCGCGCATGGCGAGCCGCCCCATCGTCAAGGACAGCGCGCGACTGTCGCAGCTCGACGCGATGCGCCTGGGCGACGCCCGGCTGGCAGCTGTGCTCGACCATGTCGCAGGCACCGCCCGCGAGCGCACGCCGCTGCTCATCGAAGGCGAAACCGGGAGCGGCAAGACCCATCTCGCGCGCGCCGTTCACCACGATCACGACGGCGCCGATGTGCCGCTGGTCACCCTCGACTGCCCCACGCTGGCCACCGGCGAGGCAGGCAGGCGGGAGGCGACGGCCGCCATCGCCCAGGCCGCGGGCGGCACCTTGCTGCTGAAGGAGATCGGCGCCCTGCCCGTCGCCCTGCAGGCCATGCTGGTCCGGCGTAGCGCCGACACCGACGGCGCGCGCCTGGTGGCCACCACCACCACGCCGGTGCACGATCTGGAGGCGCGGCAAGCGTTCGCCCGCGCCGACTTCGACGCCCACCGCGGCAGCACGGTCACGATCCCGCCACTGCGCGCGCGCAGCGACTTCGACGCGCTGGTGCGCCTGTTCGTGCGCGAATCCAGCACCGAGCGCAACATCTACGTCTGCCCCGACGCCCTCGCCCGCCTGCGCCAGCACGCCTGGCCGGGCAACCTGCGCGAGCTGCGCAACCAGTTGCGCCTGATCCTCGCGCTGATGGGCGACGAGGCCAACCAGCTGTGCCCCGAGGACATCCCCCCCGAGCTGTTCGACGAGGACGCACCGGGCAAGGGCTGACCTCGCCCGGCGCCGCGCCCTGCCGGTCGTGCCGCACAGGGCGTCGGCGCGAAAACGCCCTCGGCAGAGGGCGCGGGGCGGAAAGTCCGGGGCTTCCGGAGAACGCTCAGAACCGCCCGCCCGCCTTGCCGAACTCGTAGCGCACGCCGATCCACGCCGCACGGGGCGCGCCCGGAGCGACCAGCGCGGAGAACTCGTCGTCGCCGCCCATGAAGGTGCCGTCGGCTTCGAAGAAGGTCTCGCCCAGCATGCCAACGGTGTGGTACTTCCTGTCGAACAGGTTGTTGACCCGGGCGAACAGCTGCCAGCCGGTCTTGCCGAAGCTGTAGCGCGTATCCAGGTTCACAACCGTGTAGCCGCTCACCTTGCCGCCGGCGCCCTGGTGGTCGTTGTTCTCGTTGCCGTGCGAATACTGGCTGGAGAAGGCCACGATGTTGGCGCCGATGGTCCAATGCGGCAGCGCCTGCCATTCGCCGCGCAGCTTGAACTGATGACGCGGGATGCCGGGGATGCTGTCGCCCTTGCCGACGAGTATGGTGTCCCCCTCGCCGTCGCTGTCGGTATCCACCGCGCTGGAATTGACCTCGTTGGCGATCGAGAAGGCGGACTGGTAGGTGGCCTCGATGTAGCTGTAGCCGGCGAACCAGCGGAACTTGCCGATCTCGCCATTCACGCCCAGATCGATCCCCTGGCGGCGCGTCTTGCCGACGTTGGAGAAGTAGCCGGCGCCGGTTGAATTGGCGGCGATGAACTGGATGTCGTCGGTGTTCTGGGTACGGTACAGGCTGAGGCTGTAGCCGAACCGGTCCGCGACCTTGCCGCGCACGCCGCCCTCGAAGGTCTTGGACACCACCATGTCGAGCGGCGGATCGCCGGCCATGGCGTTGGGCAGCTTGCACGGCTGGTCCGGATTGGCACAGCCCAGCTCGATGGCGGTCGGCGCGCGGCTGGCTTCGTTGTAGCTGGCGTACAACGACAGCTTCCTGTTCGGGGTGATCGCCAGGCCGATCGCCGGATTGAAGCGGTGGAAGCTGTGGTCGCCGGTCAGGGATTCGGGATTTCCGGGGTCCGGGATCAGCTGGTCGCGGTTCTCCACCCGGGTGTGGTTGTAGCGCCCCGACAGGGTCAGGTGGTAGACCTCGTTGAACGAGAAGGTATCGGTCAGGAAGAAGCTCCAGCTGCGATTGACCCCGCGCAACTCGACTTCGCCCTCGTCTCCGAACACGCCGATGCCGTCCACGCCGCGGCCGGCGTTGATGGTGCCGAACTCGGTGCCCTGCTCGAAATCGGTGCGGCTGCGGTCATAGCCCAGCCCGACGATGAACAGGTTCTGGCGGCCCCACAGGTCCTGGTTGAAGTTGAGCTGCGCGCTGGCCCCGTAGCCCACGCGCCTGGACTTGCTGCGATTGAGCGCCCCGCTGCAGGAGATCTCGGCGTCGTCCTCGTCCGCCCCGGGCACGCAATCGTCCAGATCGAAACCCGGGTCGTCCGGATCGATGTCGTCGTTGGCATCGCCATTGAGGGTGCGGGTGCGCGCATTGCGGTAGTAGGCATTGCCGCTGATCATGGTGTCGTCATTGATCCAGTGGCTGGCGTTGAAGTTGAGGAAGGCGAGCTTGTTCGCGGTCTGGTCCGGCTTGGTGTTGATCGCATCCCAGCCCTGGGCGTGCAGGAACTCCCTCTGCACCAGGCCATTGCCGATCAGGTCGTTGTCGGCCAGGGACAGGCTCAGGCTGAGGTCGGTGCTGTCGTTGCGCCAGCCCAGCTGGCCGAACAGCTGGCGCACGTCGGAGGGCGAGGCATCGCGCCAGCCATCCTCCTCGAACCAGTTGCCGGCGATGAAGTAGTCCACCCCGTTGGCGGCCACCCCGCCGTACTCGGCCTGGGCGTTGTAGCGCCCCCAGGAGCCACCGGACAGCTCCACCGCAGCGCCGCGGTGGGTATGGCCGCGCTTGGTCTGCAGCGAAATGGCGCCGCCCAGGGTGTTGAGGCCGAACAGCGGGTTGGAGCCCGGAATCAAGGACATGTCGGCCAGCGCGTTGGTCGGGATCAGGTCCCAGCTCACCACGTCGCCGAACGGTTCGTTCACGCGCACGCCATCCTGGTACACCGACAGGCCCTGGGGGGTGCCGAGCAGCGGCGAGGCGGTGAAGCCGCGGAAGTTCACGTTGGGCTGGAAGGGATTGTTCTGGGTCTCATTGACGTTCACCCCGGTCATGTTCTGCGCCATGTAGTCCGCGATGGTCAGGCTGTGCTGCTCCTGCAGGGCCTCGCCCTCGACCGTCTGCACGTTGGCCGGCACCTTGCCGACGGGAAGGCCGATGCCCGGCAGCGGCGTGGTGCCGATCACGGTCACCGTCGGCGCGACATGAACGTCACCGTGCTCCTGCGCACCGGCGGCGCCGGCGCCCGCCGCGGCAACGAAGGCGATGAGCGAGAAGCGCGCGAGCGGACGGTATGCCGCCCGGGGCAAGGGTGAAAATGCGCAGGTGGAACGGATCATCGCAGCCTGTCTCCTCTGGTCTTGTCGGGGCTTGCCGATGCGCGGGGGCAGGATGCGCCCTGCACCGGTACAGCCTTCGATTCTAGGAAGCTGACGGCGCCGGAACCCGGGAAAGCGGCAACACGGACCCGGGAATTCTTCCCGAGTCCGCAGCCATGAAGACGGCCCTGAATGAACAGGTGCGTCCCCGTACCGACAGGGTCGGCAGCCGTGCCGGCCTCGGGCCCGAGCAGCCCTTCCGTAGCGGCAAGCCATCGCCAGCCGCCGCTGTCCTTAGCCTGGATCAAGAACGGCGGAGCCCGCCGCCGAATCATGATTGTCGCCATGTGCCGATCACGATTCCGTCGACGTCCGGCTCGACATCCCACGGACGGACGACAGGCGCCTTGCGGCGATCATGACCACGGACCACGCGCCTGCACCGGTCCGTTCCCACACCATCAATTGAGGAGTCTCACCATGCAATGGATTGAACCTGCCTACTGCGATATCCGCCTCGGCTTCGAAGTCACCGCTTACGTGTACGTGCGCTGAGCGTCGCCGGGCGCCCCGGGCACGGCGCTCCGCTTGCGGGGAAGTGCCCGGGGCGGTGCAACGAGCGCGGCCGGCAGCCTGCATCGCCGCCCGCGCCCAGCAAGGAGAGCAAGCATGAGCGACGCAACCCTGCCTGCGGCGCAGGACCGTTACGAGATCAATCCGATGTATCTCTTCCGCTGGGAAGACTCCCAGCAGGCCTACGTCCTTCTCTACCCGGAGGGCATCGTCAAGCTCAACCTGACGGCGGGCGAGATCATCAAGCGCTGCGACGGCCTGCGCACCGTCGGCGAGCTGGTGGCCGAACTGCAGGCCCTGTTCACCGGCGACGCGGAGAGTGTCGCCGAAGGCGTATACAAGTTTCTGGAGGTGTTCCGTGCCAAAGGATGGATCCGTCGTCAGGCTTGACGGCCAGGGCAAGCCCTTGTGGCTGGTGCTCGAGCTGACCTACCGCTGTCCCCTGAAGTGCCCCTGGTGCAGCAACCCGGTGGATTACGAGCACTGTCACGACAAGGAGCTCTCCACCGAGGAGTGGAAGCGCGTGTTGCGCGAAGGCCGCGAGCTCGGTGCCCTGCAGCTGGGCTTCACCGGCGGCGAGCCCATGCTGCGCGACGACCTGGAGGAACTCGTGGGCGAGGCCAACCGCCTCGGCTACTACACCAACCTCATCACCTCCGGCGTCGGCCTCACCGAAGAGCGCCTGGTCGCGCTCAAGGCCGCGGGGCTCAAGCAGATCCAGCTCTCGCTGCAGTCGAGCGACCGCGAACTCACCGACAGTCTGGTCGGCGCCCGCGCCTTCGACCTCAAGATCAAGGTCGCACGCATGATCAAGGCGCACGGCTTCCCGATGGTGCTCAACGTACCGGTGTTCCGCCACAACGCCGACCAGACCGCCGACATCCTGGCGCTCGCCGAGGACATCGGCGTCGACTATCTGGAGTTCGCCAACATCCAGTACTACAACTGGGCGATGGCCAACCGGGACGAGTTGCTGCCCACCCGCCAGCAGCTGGAAGCGGCGGAGCGCGGGGTCCAGGTGGCGCGCGAGCGCATCGGTGACCGCATGACGATCTACTTCGTCATTCCCGACTACTACGAGGAGCGGCCCAAGGCGTGCATGAACGGCTGGGGCTCCATCCACCTCACCGTCGCCCCCGACGGTGCCGCCCTGCCCTGCCAGGAAGCCCGCCTCATCCAGGGGCTCGATTTCCCGACGGTACGCGAGAGGAGCCTCGCCTGGCTGTGGAACGAATCGCCCACCTTCCGCAAGTTCCGCGGCGACGAATGGATGCGCGAGCCGTGCCGCTCCTGCAGCGAGAAGGAGAAGGACTTCGGCGGCTGCCGCTGTCAGGCCTTCCTCCTCACCGGCGACGCGGCCAACACCGACCCTGCCTGCGGCAGATCGCCCGCTCATCACCTCATCGGCGAGGCCGTGGCGCGCGCCCACGCACCGGGGCGCACAGTCAAGCCGCTGGTGATGCGCACCGAACGTGCCGCGCGGGAAGTGCTGGAGGCGGATCGTGGCTAGTCGTCTGCTCGACTCGGCATTGCGCACCGTGCTCCTCGGCGTCGGACTGACCGCCGTCCTCGCCCTGGCGCTGCGGCTCGCCGCCTGATCCCACCCCACCGGAAGAAGCGGGAAACGCGAATGGAAGGCATCCTCCTCGAAGTGCTGGCCCGCTGGCTGCACTTTCTCGGCGCCATCGTCTGGATCGGCCACAACTATGCCACCGCGGTGAACCGGCCACGCTACGAGCCGCTCACCGCGGCCGACCTCGCCGACCCGGACAGCCCGCGTCAGCAGGCCCTGCTCGCCCGCGAGCATGGCACCTTCCGCTACGCGTCGCTGGTTACCCTGGGCAGCGGCCTCGTCATCCTCTGGCAGCGGGGCTGGCTCGGCGACGCGCTGAGCCTGCAGGGCGGCCTCGCGCCGCTGGGCGTCGGCATATGGCTCGGCATCGCGATGGTGCTCAACCTGTGGTTGGTGCTGTGGCCCAACCAGAAACGGGTTCTCGGCTTCGTTCGCGCCCCCTTGGAAGACCGCCTGCGTGCGTCGCGGATGACCTTCCTGTCGGCGCGGGTGAACACCCTGCTGTCGATCCCCGTGCTGTTCCTGATGGCCGCCGGCGCCCATGGACTCGCCCTGTTCAGCTGAACTGCACGCCGCCGCCCGCCCGCAGCCGGCCACCGGCTACAGCTTCTCGGCCGCGAGCGGGCCGTTGCCAGCCGAGGTGCGGGCGGCGGTCGCCGAGGCTTGCATGCCACCTAACGGCGGCCGCTCCATCCTGAGCCTGCCGTTCACCTCCGACGCCTACCGCAGGCTGCAGGACGAAACCGAGGCCTGCCTGCGTCGCCTGCTCGACATCCCCGACGAGTTCCGTGTGCTCTTCCTGCAGGGCGGGGCCACGCTGCAGTTCGCCATGCTGCCCCTCAACCTGCTCGGCGGGGCGCGCCTGGCGGCCTACGTGGACACCGGCCACTGGTCGCGCCGGGCGATCGAGGAAGCCGGCCGCTACGCCGATCCCGACATCGTCGCGCGCGCCGTGGGGCACATCCCCCACGAGCACGACTGGCAACTCGACCCGCGCGCCGCCTATTGCCACATCACCACCAACGAGACCGCCGACGGCCTCCAGTTCGACCGCTTGCCGGCGATCCCCGTGCCGCTCGTCGCCGACATGAGCTCGGACCTGCTCACCAGGCCGCTCGATTTCACGCGTCTCGCGCTCGGCTACGCCGCCACCCAGAAGACCATCGGCGTGCCGGGGCTGACGGTGCTCATCCTGCGCGCCGACCTCCTCGGACGCGCCCACCCCGCCACGCCGCGGGCGATGAACTACACGGCCCAGGCCGAGGCCGCGTCGCGGGTGAACACGCCGCCGGTGTTCCCGGTGCTGGTCGCACACCGCATGCTTCACTGGATCGAGCGGCAAGGCGGAGTGGCCGCGATGGCTGCGGCCGTCGAGCGGCGCAGCGCTGCCGTCTACGCCGTCCTCGACGACAGCGGGGGCTTCTATCGCAACACGATCGCCCGAGCCCACCGGTCGCGCGTGAATCCGTGCTTCCACCTCGCCGACCAGGGTCTCACCGAGCGCTTCCTCGACGCGGCGCAGCGGGCGGGGCTGCACGACCTGCGCGGCCACCCGCGGACCGGCGGCATCCGGGTGAGTCTCTACAACGGCGTCGAGGACGAGGCGGTCGCGGCCCTGGCCGGATTCATGCGCGAGTTCGCGCGCACCCAGGGCTGACAGGCATGGCCTCCTCTCTTCGCCAAAGACCACTCGGCAGTCCGGCCGCACGCGGCCGCGCCGGGCGGCCCGGGCACCCGCCGCTGCGAGCCTTGTCATGAGCGCGACACCGAGCCCACGCGCGCTGCGCACCCGCCGGGCCCTGGCCGCGCTGCGGCGAGCAGCGGCGTCGGCGGGCAAGGACGGTGGAGGTAAGGTGTATGCGTACGCCGGCGCACCGGTTCATGCGATGGGTCTTGCCTTTCCGGGACCGCTCGGGCTGGCTGCGGGCTTCGACCGCTTCGGTCTCCTCGCCCGTACGGCACCACGACTCGGTCTGGGAGCGGTCGAGGCGGGCACCTTTTTCGGCGGCAGCGCGGGAGAGCTTGCGGTGCTGGGCAGCGGCACCGCTCGACACGGTTCGAACGCGGCGATCCGGGGCGTCAGCATCGGCAAGCGCCCTGCCACGCCCTGGTCGCGTGCCGAGGACGACTTCCTCGACGCCCTGTTCGCCTTCCACCGCGGCGCGGACTACCTCACGCTCAACCCCGGGCGCGACCACCCGCGGCCGGAACGCTTTGCCATCGTGCTGCGGGAGGTCGTCCGCGCCCGTGACGCCCTCGGCGGACGCCGGGACAGGCGGATTCCCCTGGTCGCCAAACTGCCGTTCGCCTGGACGGCCGGCCCGGAGGGGGTGGCCATCGCCACGGCCTTCGTCGCCGCGGGCGCCGACGGCTTGCTGCTCTCGGCCGAAGGCGCCGCCTGCCCTCGCCATGCCCGCGAAATCCTGCGGCGGATCGCCACGGCACTCGGACGCGAGGCGTGCATCGTCAGCGTCGGCGGCATCGACGGCGCGCGCGAAGCACGCGCGCGAATGGATGCCGGCGCGCACCTGATCCAGGTGCACCGTGGCGCCGCCGCGGGCGGCGCCCGCTTCACCCGTGCGCTCGCGCTCGAACTTTCGCTCCGGCGCTTCGGCGAGCGGCCATGATCCCGGCCTGCAAGTCCGTTCCCGGACAACAGGACCGGGCGCCGCGGGACATCACTCGAGGTAGTGACCGACACCGATCAGCGAGCCGCCGACCTTGCGCACGTAGGAACGCTTCTTCTCCACCGCGTTGGTCACCGGGTTGCGCCACACGTAGTCGACGCTCGCCTCGTCGGCGCCCTTGAGCTTCTCCACCATCTCCGCCACCAGCGCGTGGCCGGCCGCATCGTGCAGGCCGAGCGCGTCGGTGTCGGCCAGCGCCGGATTCATGCCCATGGCCTGGAAGCGGCCGCTCGCCAGGTCGACCATGAACACGTAGAGATCGTCCTTGACGAATTCGCCGCCGCGGTCATTGAAGGCTTCCGCCGCCTTGCCCACGCCTTCCGCCCCGGCGAAGGCGACTGCCCGCTCGAGCATCGCGCGGGCGTCGTCGGCGCTGGCGCGCGGCGCCGAATAGCCCACGCCGAGCACGTAACTGCCGACCTTGCGCACATAGCTCACCTTGGGCTCGACCTTGTTGGTCACCCGGTTCAGCCACATGTAGCGCACGGTGGCTTCCTGCGTCCTGCGGGTGGAGTCGATCATCTCGCGGAACAGCGGGTTGCCGGCCGCGTCGGTGGTGTTGAGCACGGTCAGGCCGACCAGCGCCTCGGGGGCGGCGCCGCTGGCGTGATAGACACCCTTGTCGTCGATCACGAACACATACAGGTCCTTGCGGACGAACTTGCCCTTCTGGTTGTTGAAGGCCGCAAAGGCGCGCTCGGCGCCGTTCTCCTGCATGTACTGCACTGCCTGCTCGAACAGGCTGCGCGCCTCGCGCGGGGTGGCACGGTCGACCGCCGCGGCCGGCAGCGCGAGCCCCGCCGCCAGCAGGGTGGCGAACACGGCCTTGGACTGGAATACGCGTTTCATTGGTTCATCTCCTCGGGTCAACAACGGATCGGCTGTCGGTCCGCCTACGCGTGGCAGGCGGCCGCGGCCGGAAAATCCACCAGGCCGTGGCGCACCGCGAGCCTGAGCAGCTTGAAATCGTTGTCGGCGTCGAGCTTCTGGCGGATCGCCGACATGTGGTTGAGCACGGTCTTCTGGCTCAGGTGCATGCACTGGGCGATGGCCGCGGCCGAATCGCCGCCGGCGGCCATGCGCAGCACCTCGAATTCGCGCGGGGTCAGGCGCGCGAGGCCTTGCTCGCCGTCGAGCGTGGCGGTGGCGAGCGACTGGGCCACCTCGGCCGACAGCGTCCGCCGCCCGCCCGCCGCGGCGCGGATGGCGTCGAACATTTCGGTGGGCTCGCAGTTCTTGGTCAGGTAGCCGAGCGCACCGGCACGCGTCGCCTGGGTAACGTAGCCGGGGTTGTCGTGCATCGACAGCACCAGCACACGCAGCTCGGGCACGCGCGCGAGCATGCGGCGGATGGCCTCGATGCCGCTGCTGCCGCGCAGGCTGATGTCCACCACCGCCACGTCCACGCCGCCGCGCTGCAGGCAGGCGTAGGCCTCGTCGCCGGTCGCCGCTTCGCCTACCACCTCGAAGCCGGGCTCGGCGTCAAGCAAGCGCCGGTAGCCATTGCGCACCACCGCATGATCGTCGAGCAGCAGGATGCGTATCGTCATTGTTGTCTCCCTCCTTCTTCAATCCGGGCAGCCACAGTTCGAGCCGCAAGCCGCCCTCGACCGCGTTGCCGAGCACCAGGCGCCCGCCGGCCATCTCGACGCGTTCGCGCATGCCCAACAGGCCGCCGCCGGGGTGGACCCGGGCGGCACGCCCGCAGCCGTCGTCGCACACCGCCAGGCACACGCCGCCCGCCTGCGCGCTCACCCGCACCCACGCGCGCCGCGCGCCGCTGTGACGCAACACGTTGGTGAGCGCTTCCTGCAAAGTGCGGTACAAGGCCAGGCCGGCGTTCGGCGCCAGGCCGGGCAGCACCTCGGGCAGGCGCGCCTCCAGGGCGATGCCGGTTTCGCGCTGGCGCCAGGCGGCGAGAACCTCGGCCAGCGCATCGACCATGCCCAGCCCCTCCAGCCCGTGGGGGCGCAATTCGGTAAGCAGCCCGCGCACATGTGCGGACATCTGCGCCACCTGGCCGCGGATGTCGCGCGCACAAGCAGTCAGGCTGCCAGGGTCGGCGCTGCCGGCATGGCGTTCGACGAAGGCCGCGGCCGCACCGATCGCGGTCAGCGACTGGCCGAATTCGTCGTGCAACTCACGTGCCAGATGGCGCCGTTCGGTCTCCTGCAGGTCGATCAGGCGTCGCGCCAGCGTGCGCTCGGCCGCGCGCGAATCGGCGAGGCTGGCGGCCAGCCGCTCGATGGCTTGTGCGATGCGGCGGAACTCGCGCAGTTCGAACTGCGGCAGCGCGGCCTGCGAGGCGCCCTGCGCGAGCTGCTGCAGACCGTCTTCCAGCGCACGCACCGGGCGCAGCGCGCGATCCACCGCGAACCACGCCGCCGTACCGCCGGCCAGCACGAAGGCCAGCAGGGCTGCGAGCATGAACACCGCGTCGCGCAGGATCTCCAGCATCTCGCTGCGCGGATTGGCGCTCACCAGCAGCACGTCCCGGCCCAGCGGAATCCGCAGCTCGGGGGCCTCGACGCCGGGCAGGCGGTCGGCCAGCCAGTCGAGGACACCGGCTGCACCTGATGCGCTCTGGAGCGACTGTTCCATTTCGGGACGCTCCAGGGATACACGCACATGACGCAGCCCGCCGTCGGCGAGCAGGCGGTCGAGCGCCGCGCGCGAGCCTTCGCGCGCCTCGTGCACCGCGAGCATCAGCTCGGCCAGACGCGTCGAGGCCTCCACCTCCTCGGCCACGTCCTCCCGCAATGCGAGTCCCACCAGCAGCACCGCGGCCGCCAGCAACGCGACCGAGAAGGCGGACAACCAGGCCACCAGGCGCCAGCGCAGATCCATGGAGCATTCCTCCGTCAGACATCCACGCTTCCCATAGCAACGCACGTGCCACGGCTCCCGGCGACGACGGGAATTCCACCCGGTACGGCCGGGGGAGCTTCCCGCGACCGCTCACCGCGCTCCGCCGGATACTGGCCTCGGCCCCGGACACGCCCCTGGCATGACCGCCGGCCGACCAGACAACGAACGGAGACATGAGATGCCTCAGAAAACCCCCAAGACGGCCAAGCCGTTGCTGAGCCTGGCGGCAATCGCGGTCGCGACCGCCTGCGCCCTCCCGGCCTCGGCCGTCACCCCGGTCACCTGGAACGACATCGCCAGCGACGGCAAGAACCCGAACAGCGTGCTGATGTACGGCATGGGCCTGAAGGGCCAGCGCTTCAGCCCGCTGACCCAGATCAACGCCAAGACGGTGGCCGGACTGGTGCCGGCGTGGTCCTTCTCCTTCGGCGGCGAGAAACAGCGCGGCCAGGAGGCCCAGCCCCTGGTCCATGACGGGGTGATCTACGTCACCTCCTCCTACTCGCGCATGTTCGCGCTCGACGCCAGGACCGGCAAGCAGCTGTGGGCCTACGAGCACCGCCTGCCCGACGACATCCGCCCGTGCTGCGACGTGATCAACCGCGGCGCCGCGATCTATGGCGACAAGGTGTTCTTCGGTACGCTGGACGCGGCCATCGTCGCGCTCGACCGCAAGACCGGCAAGGTGGTGTGGAAGGAGAAGTTCGGCGACCACAAGGTCGGCTACACCATGACCGGCGCGCCCACCATCGTGAAGGACCAGAAGACCGGCAGGATGCTGCTGGTGCACGGCAGCTCCGGCGACGAGTTCGGCGTGGTCGGCTACCTGTTCGCGCGTGACCCGGACACCGGCAAGGAAGTGTGGGCGCGTCCGCTGGTCGAAGGCCACATGGGCCGCCTCAACGGCAAGGACAGCACACCCACCGGCGACGTCAAGGCGCCCTCGTGGCCCAACGACCCGACCCGCCAGACCGGCAAGGTCGAACCCTGGAGCCATGGCGGCGGCGCCCCCTGGCAGAGCGCCACCTTCGACGCCGAGACCAACACCATCGTCATCGGCGCGGGCAACCCGGCGCCATGGAACACCTGGGCACGAACCGCCCCGGGCGACGATCCACTCAACTGGGACAGCCTGTTCACCTCCGGCCAGGCCTATGTCGACGCCAGCACCGGCGAGCTCAAGGGCTTCTACCAGCACACCCCGAACGACGCCTGGGACTTCTCGGGCAACAACGAGATCGTGCTCTTCGAGTACAAGGACCCGAAGACCGGCAAGATGGTCAAGGCCGGCGCGCACGCCGATCGCAACGGCTTCTTCTTCGTCACCGACCGCGAGAAGCTCGCCAACGGCTCGGGCTATCCCAACCGCCCGACCGCGCTGATCGCCGCCTACCCCTTCGTCGAGGGCATCACCTGGGCCAAGGGCTTCGACCTCAAGACCGGCAAGCCGATCGAGACCGGCAACCGTCCGCCGCTGCCCAAGGACGGTGCGGAGAAAGGTGAATCGGTGTTCGTCTCGCCGCCTTTCCTCGGCGGCAAGAACTGGAACCCGATGTCCTACAGCCCGGATACCGGCCTGTTCTACATCGCCGCCAACCACTGGGCGATGGACTACTGGACCGAGAAGGTGAACTACAAGGCCGGCTCCGCCTACCTCGGCCAGGGCTTCCGCATCAAGCGCCTGTTCAAGGACCACGTCGGCACGCTGCGCGCGCTCGATCCGGTGACCGGCAAGATCGTCTGGGAGAACAAGGAGGAGTTCCCGCTGTGGGCCGGCACCCTCGCCACCGCCGGCGGCCTGGTGTTCACCGGCACCTCCGACGGCTTCGTGAAGGCGCTCGACGCCAAGACGGGCAAGGAGCTGTGGAAGTTCCAGACCGGCTCCGGCATCGTCTCGGCACCGATCACCTGGGAGATGGACGGCGAGCAGTACATCGGCCTGTCCAGCGGCTACGGCGGTGCGGTACCGCTGTGGGGCGGCGACATGGCCGACCTCACCAAGCAGGTGACGCAGGGCGGTTCGTTCTGGGTCTTCAAGCTGCCCAAGCAGCTGGCGAGCCGCTGAGGAGGCTGGCGGGGCGCGCCGTCGGCGTCGCCCCGCCGCGCAAGGAGCACCAAGCCATGCGAAGAAACCGACTCATTCCCACCGCCCTGCTCGCCACCGCGCTCGCCTGCAGCGCAAAGGCCGGCACCGGCGCCACGCCGGAAGCCTCCGCGGCCGTGCCGGACATCATCAACGGCTGCGGCATCTGGCCCTACACCCGCTGTCCCGGGGTGGATCTCTCCGGCGCCTCGCTGGTGGGCCGCAATCTCGCCGGCGCCGACCTGCGCGGCGCCAATCTGCGCGGCGCGGACCTGCGCGCCGCCAACCTGGCCGGCGCCAAGCTCGACGGCGCCGACCTCGGGGGCGCCCGCCTGGACAAGGTCAATGCGCCGGTCGCGCTGTTCCGCGGCGCCAACTTCGCCGGCGCAAGCATGGAGTTCGCCCGCCTCATGCGTTCCGACTTCAGCGGCGCGGACTTCACCGGCACGACGCTCGAGGCGGCGCGCGCCAACTACGCCCGCTTCGCGAACGCCCGCTTCGTCGACACGAACCTGCAGGAGGCCAAGTTCAACAATGCCAACCTCGCCAATGCCACCATGGAGCGCTGCGTGCTGCGCTTCGCCATTTTCCCCGACGCCAACCTGGACGGCTGCAAGGGCTGTCCGGAAGGCTGGTGAGCCGGAGCACTCGTCGATGCAGCGGCCGTCCCCCGCCTCGCCCGCCACACGGCCACGCCGCGACCGGCTCCGGGGCTCCGCCGCGGCGTTGACGCTCGCCCTGCTGCTCGCCTTGCCCGGTGCCGAAGCCGCCACGCCCCTGGCGCCGACCGTCGACCTGTCCGGCCTGCCCGCCCTGGGCGACGCCTGGCGCGAGGAGAACCCTTACCGCGGCAACGCCCAGGCGATCGAGACCGGCCGCTCGCTCTACGCCCAGGCCTGCGCGCGCTGCCACGGTGCCGAGTCGCTCGAACCCGGCCCGGCCGCCAACCTGCGTCTGGTCGGGCTGTACTGCCAGCGCCTAGCCGACCCGGAGCTCGCCAGCCGCTGCACGCGCGACGCGGACTACTACTTCCGCACCACGGTACTGGAAGGCAAGGTGCGTCTCGGGGTGGAGCACATGCCACCCTGGACGGGCGTGCTGTCGCAGGAAGCGATCTGGGCGCTGCGCAGCTTCATCGAAGCCCAGCGCGGGGCCAAGCCGTGAGCGCCAGCCGGCGCGGGCAGCGGCGTATCAACGCGACGCGGCCCGGGTGCGCGAACACCCGGGCCGCGATGGCCGGATTCAGCCCCGCCGCAGCGGGGCCGGCATGCTCAGCTCTTGTGCAGCTTGAACACCCACACGGAACCGCCCTGCTCCAGGAAGTTCACGCGCTTGGCCACTTCGCCGCCCCACAGCGGCACCGCACCGCCCCAGCCGGACACCACGGCGACGAACTGCTCGCCGTTGTCCTCCCAGGTGATCGGCGGGGCGATGACGCCGGAGCCGGTCTGGAACTGCCACAACTCGTCGCCGCTCTGCGCATCGATCGCCTTGAGGTAGCCCTCGGGCGTGCCGTAGAACACCAGGTCGCCGGCGGTGGTGAGCACCCCGCCCCACAAGGGCGCGCTGTTCTTCACTTCCCAGACGATCTTGCCATTGACCGGATCGACCGCGCGCAGGGCGCCGATGTAGTCCTCGTAGAGCGGCTTGATGGTGAAGCCCGCGCCCAGGTAGGCGGCGCCGCGCTTGTAGGACACCGGCTCGTTCCAGATGTCCATGCCCCACTCGTTGGCCGGCACGTAGAAGTAGCCGGTCTTCGGGCTGTAGGCCATCGGCATCTGGTTCTTGCCACCCAGGAAGGACGGCGCGTTGAACACCACCTCGCCCTTCTTGCCGTCGCCGCCGGCGTCCTCGAAGGGGCTGCCCGGACGGTTCTGGTCCTTGTAGATCGGCCGGCCGGTCTTCAGGTCGATGCCCGAGGCCCAGTCGGTGCGGGTGACGAAGGGGAAGGCGTTGAGCAGTTTGCCGTTGGTACGGTCATTGACGAAGAAGAAGCCGTTGCGGTCGGCCTTGCCGCCGGCCTTGACCGTCTTCCCGCTCTTCGGATCCCTGTACTCGAAGGAGACGAACTCGTTCACCCCGTCGAAGTCCCAGCCGTCGTGCGGCGTGGTCTGGTAGTGCCATTCGATCTTGCCGCTGTCCGGGTCGATCGCCACGGTGGAGGACGAATACAGGTTGTCGCCCGGGCGCAGGTGGCTGTTCCACGGCGCCGGGTTGCCGGTGCCGATGAAGATCAGGTCCACCTCGGGATCGTAGTAGGCCGACAGCCAGGGGGCCGCGCCGCCGGTCTTCCAAAGGTCGCCCGGCCAGCTGGCGTTGGTCTTGCCGGTGATGCCGTTTTCGACCTGCTTGCCGTCCTTGTCGTACTTGTAGCCCATGTGGCCTTCGACCACCGGACGGGTCCACACCAGCTTGCCGGTCCTGGCGTCGCGCGCGTCCACGCGGCCGACGATGCCGAACTCGCCGCCGGAGTTGCCGGTGATCACCAGGCCCTTGACGATCTGCGGCGCCGCGGTCATCGAGTAGCCGGCCTTGTAGTCCTCGATCTTCTCCTTCCACACGACCTTGCCGGTGTCCTTGTCCAGGGCCACCAGCTGGGCGTCCAGGGTGCCGAAGATCACCAGGTTGCCGTAGATCGCCGCGCCGCGGTTGATCACGTCGCAGCAGGGCATGATGCCGTCGGGCAGGCGGTGCTCGTACTTCCACAGCTTCTCGCCGGTCTTCACGTCGAGCGCGAAGATGCGGCTGTAGGAGGCGGTGACGAACATCTTGCCGTCATGGACCAGCGGCTGCGACTGCTGGCCGCGCTGCTTCTCGCCGCCGAAGGAAAAGGACCACACCGGCACCAGGTCCTTGACGGTCTGGCGATTGACCTGCGTCAGCGGGCTGAAGCGCTGCCCCTTGGTGCCAAGGCCGTGCGTCACCACCTGGGTGGTGTCGGTGGCATCGTTCAGGATGTCGGCGTCGGTCACTTCCTTGGCCTGTACCTGTACGCTGCCCAGCGCCATCACGGCCGCGGCGATGATGCCCGGCACAATGTGGCGGCGCTTCAATGCATGGATCTGCTCCATTAGATTTTTCCTCCTTGGTCTCAGGGTGTCTTGTCCGTGGGTTGTTCTCGCCCCGGCCCACGGGGTGAGCCGGTTGGCGCACCCCCTGTCTGCAAGGCTCATGCCATCGTCCGGTCACCTGCGCTTCCCGGCACTTGCGGCCCGGTTCGCGACCGCTCATGTCGTGCGGATGGCGCAACTCGGGTGCTCCACATGTCAGCACCTGTCCCGAATCGATACACCGCGGAGCACCTTCGCCCCGTGACAACCCGGCCGGGCGCGATGGCACGCCCTTTGCAAGCTCCTGGGCAACAAATGCGCGGCAAGGACCGCGCACCAGGAGGAGACAAGATGCGCATCGTCAACACGATCGCCACCGTATTGCTGGCCGGCGCCACCGGACTGGCCACCGCCGCAGGCGCCGATCCGCTCGATTCGGCCCGCTGGCAGGACATGCGCGCGGCCTTCTTCGCCGACGCCGCGGTGGCGTTCGACGAGCGCGTGCAGGTCAGCGCCCCGGCGACCGCCGAGAACCCGCTCGACGTCCCGGTGCTGGTCGACGCCACCCGCCTGCCCGGCGTGGTGGAAGAGATCGTCGTGTTCGCCGACTTCAACCCCATCGTCAAGGTGCTCGACTTCCGCCCGCTCGGCGCGCGCGCCAGCCTGGGTTTCCGCCTCAAGCTGCAGCAGTCCTCGCCGGTGCGCGCCGCCGCCCGCACCGCGGACGGCCGCTGGCATGTGGGCGGCACCTGGGTGAACACCACCGGCGGCGGCTGCACCCTGCCCTCCACCGGCTCGGGCTCGGCCGAATGGCAGGATCGCCTCAACGAAGTGAGCGCCCGCGTATGGCCGCGCATCGACGGCGGCCAGCGCCTGCGCCTGCGCATCATCCACCCGATGGACACCGGCCTGGCCGCAGGCGTACCGGTCTTCCACATCGACACCCTCACCCTGCGCGACGCCGCCGGCACCGACCTGATGCGCATCCACCCGGCCGAGCCGGTGGCCGAGAACCCGGTGTTCACCATCGACCTGCCGCCCGGTGTCGCCGCCGGCCCGCTCGCCCTCGTCGGACGGGACAACAACGGCAACCGCATTGCCGCCGAGGTGGCGCGATGAATCGCCTCGCACGCACGCTGGCGTCCTGGGCATTCATGATGCTGTCCGTCGGCAGTGCGCCCGCCGCCGGCTTCGACTACCGCCTCGAACCGCACGCGGTGGCCGACGGCGTCTATGTGCTCACCGGCCTTCTGCAGGACTTCTCCACCAGCAACGGCGGCAACATCGTCAACACCGGCTTCATCGTCGGCCCGCGCGGCGTGGTGGTGATCGACAGCGGCCCGTCGCGGCGCTACGGCGAACAGCTACGCGCGGCCATCGCCCGCGTCACCCCGCTGCCGGTGGTGCTGGTGATCAACACCCACCACCATCCCGACCATTTCCTCGGCAACCAGGCCTTCGAGCGCGCCACGCTGGCCGCCCTGCCCGGCACCCGCGCGGGCATCGAGCGCGAGGGCGAGGCCTTCAACACCAACATGTACCGCCTGGCCGGCGACTGGATGCGCGACACCGTCGTCGCCGCGCCTACCATGGACGTCGCCCCCGGCCGCCTGGAAGCCGGCGGGCGCAGCCTGGAGCTGTTCGCCCTCGACGGCCACACCGGCGCCGACCTCGCGGTGCTCGACCGCGCCACCGGCACGCTGTTCGCCGGCGACCTGGTGTTCCACGAGCGCAGCCCGACCACCCCGCACGCCCGCATCGAAGGCTGGCTGGCCAGCCTGGACGTGCTCGAAGCCATCCCCTTCAGGGTGCTGGTGCCCGGCCATGGCGCGGTGGCGCAGGATGCCGCCCCGCTGCGCCAGACCCGCGACTACCTGCGCTGGCTCGACGACCTGCTGCGTCGCAGCGCCGCCGCCGGGCTGGACATGGCCGAGGTGCTCACCCTGCCGCTGCCGCGCATGTTCGCCCGCCTGGCGGTGGCCGAGGACGAGTATGTGCGCTCGGTCGGACACCTCTACCCCGCCATCGAGCAGGCCGTGCTGGAGGAAGGCAGTCATGCCCGCTAAGCGCACGCCGCGCCTGCGCGACCGCATCTGCCTGCTGGTCACCGCGGTCGCCGCGCTCCTGCTGCTGCTCTCCAGCCTGGGCTGGGCGCGCGCCACCCGCGAGGCCATCCACGAGGAAGTGGAAGCCGCCACCCGGGTGGCCGAGCAGTGGCTGACGGTGCTCGCCGCCGAAGGCGAGGCCGACCCCGACGGGCTCGCCGCCCGCCTGGTCGCGGTCGGCCGGCTGCGCGCCAACACGCTCGATGTGCTGGACGCCGACGGCACGCTGCTCTACCGCTCGCCCGAACCCACCTACAAGGCCGGGCGCCACGCCCCGGCGTGGTTCGCCACCCTGCTCGCTCCCGAATTCGGCGAGCGCCGCCTGCAGGCCGGCGCGCGCACCCTGGTGCTGCGCCCGGACACTTCGCGCAGCGTGCTCGACGCCTGGGACGAACTGATGCTGATCGCCGGCTGGGCCTTCGGCCTGCTGCTCCTGCTGTGGCTGGGTGCGGGCCGCGCCATCGAGCGCATGCTGGCCCCGCTCGCCGCGCTGGAAGAAGCGCTGGCGCGCGGCGCAGACGGCGCCTTCGACACCCGCCTGCCGCGCCACGGCGTGGCCGAGCTCGACCGCCTGGCCGCCAGCTACAACCGCCTCGCCACCCAGCTCGACCGCAGCCTGCTGCGCAACGCCCGCCTGGAAGAAGACCAGGCCTTTGCCCACGCGCTCAACGCCCGGCTTGAAGAAGAACGCCGCCAGCTCGCCCGCGAACTGCACGATGAACTCGGCCAGAGCGTCACCGCGGTGCGCGCGATCGCCGGCGCCATCGTCCAGCGCAGCGCCGGACAGCCCGGCCTGCACGGCAACGCCCAGGCCATCCTGGCGATGACCGGGCAGCTGCAGGACGGCGTGCGCGCCATCCTGCAGCGCCTGCGCCGCCCGGACGCGCAGCCGGTCGGCCGCCTGGGCGAGGCGCTGGCCGACTACTGCGCGCACTGGGCCGGGCTGTACCCGGCGATCACCGTCAGCCCGCAGATCGACGTGGTGGACCGCGTCCTGCGCGAGGACTACTGCCTCACCGTGCTGCGCCTGCTGCAGGAGAGCCTGACCAACGTCGCCCGCCACGCCGAGGCCGACCAGGTGGACGTCGCCCTGAGCACCGACGTCGATGGCCTGCGGCTCAGCGTGCGCGACAACGGCCGCGGCTTCGACCCCGCGCTGCGCACCGACCGCTTTGGCCTGGCCGGCATGCGCGAGCGCGTGGCGCAGTGGCACGGCGAACTGGCCATCGAGACCCTGCCCGCCGGCGGCACCCTGGTACAGGTGCGCCTGCCCTGGCCGCAGTTGGCCGATGCCACCGCAGCTCGCACCGAAACATCCGCCCACCCCTGACACTGAACTCCGCCGGCAGCGCGCCGGCCCCGACGAGGCCAACCGCCATGAACCAGCTCCCCCTCAACGGCAAACGCATCCTGATCGCCGACGACCACGCCGTGGTACGCATGGGCTTTCGCCTGCTGCTCGAAGGCGGCGGCGCCATCGTGGTGGCCGAGGCCGACAGCGGCGAGGCGGCCATCGCGCTGTACGCCGAGCACCGCCCGGACGCGCTGATGATGGACGTCACCATGCCCGGCCTGGGCGGCCTGGGCGCGCTCGAGCGCCTGCTTGCCCACCACCCGGACGCACGCGTGCTGATGCTCTCCGCGCACGAGGACGTGCAGATCCCGGGCCGGGCGCTGAAGGCCGGCGCCACCGGCTATCTCTCCAAGCGCGCCGAACCGGCCGAGATGCTGCGCGCGCTCGCCCAGGTGGCCCGCGGCCAGCGCTACATCGACCCCGCGCTCGCCCCGCAGCTCGCGCTCGCCCAACTGGGCGGCGCCAGCCACCCGGGCGACGCGCTTACCGACAAGGAGTTCGCGGTCTTCCTGCAGCTCGCGCGCGGCCGCTCGGTGAATGAAGTCGCCACCACCCAGCACCTGAGCCCGAGCACCGTGGGGACCCACCTCTACCACATCAAGCAGAAGCTCAATGCCGGCAACGCCGCGGAACTCGCGCTGATCGCGGTGCGTTCCGGGCTGATCGAGGTCTAGGGAGCACGCTTTCCCTGCAGGCGCGACACGGAAGAAGAAAGGGGCGGCCATCGGCCGCCCCTTTCGCTTCGCAGAGCGTCGATCAGAAGAAGATGATGCCGCCCAGCGACACGGTACGGGTCTTGAGATCGCCGTTGCCGCCCGAGTTGATCGCGTCGGCGCCGGTGGCGCGCTCGGTGTTGAACTCACCGACCAGGGTGACGTACTTGTTGAGCGTGTGATAGACGCCGAAGGTCACCGACTTGAACTTGTTGGTATCGGTCAGCGTACCGCCCTTGTCGCGGTTCTCGCCGTAGTTCAGGCCCACCTTGGTCTTGCCGAACTTGTAGGTGCCCTGCAGGAAGTGACCACGGCTGTCGGTTTCGCCGTTCGGCGAATGGAACAGCGCCCCCACCGTGGACAGGCCCAGGCCCTTGCCCTTGAACGCGTAAGCCACCGCCTCGAAGTTGCCGATGCCCAGCTTGGCGCCCAGTTCCAGGCCGCGCGCGCTGAAGGTGCGCACGTTGTTCAGGCCGCTGTCGGTGCGCTGGTGGATCAGGCCGCCCCACACCGAGCCGGGCATGTCGCCCTCCCAGTCGTAGCTGCCGATCGCCTGCAGGCCGGGGGTCTTGGTCTCGCCGCTGCCGATGAAATCGCTCGGCTGGAAGATGCCGACCGAGGCGGAGAAGCCGTCCATCGGCGCCGTGGTGTAGGTGATCTGCGGCTGGAAGCCGGTGTACATGTAGCCGTGGCCGATCATGCCGAAGGTGGTGTTGAACGGGGTAGCCGCATAGCTGTTGCCGCCCACGCCCAGCAGGGTCATGTCGGACAGTATGATCTTCTGGCCGAACAGGCCGATGTCGCGCCCGAATTTCAGCGTGCCCCAGTCGGCATTGCCGAACTGGAAGTACAGGTTGCGGGTGTCGATCTGGCTGTACGGTTCGCCGCCGCCGCCGATCGGCAGGCCGACCACCGAGGAGTCGTTGTTGATGCCGGGCGCGAAGCCGACGTGCGCCTTGATGTCCAGGCCCTCGACCTTGGTGGTGAACACGAAGTTGATCCAGCCCGGCAGCAGGCCGTTGGCCAAGGCCGAGTTGGTGGTCGAGCCGCGATCGTCCTTGGCATGGCGATTGACGTAAAAGCCGTTGATGGTGCCATTGATGTCCAGCGTGGCGTCCCCGTGGGTGAAGCTCACCGCCTGGGCGCTGCCGACGGTGGATGCGCAGAGCGCTGCCGCGATCGCCGTCCGCTTCAAAGAAACCTTGTGCATCGTGATCCTCCTGAGATGTGATTTGTTGTTGCGTCCGCCCGCGCTAGGCGTTCTCCATCGCTGCCCGCGGGTGGTGCTCCGTACGGCCGGCCGCAAGGCCGTCGACGACGCCGCACACCTCTTTGCAAGGTCCGGACCAGAAACGCTCCGAACAAGCTTTTCGCTACATGTTTGGCAATTTTCGTCTCACGTTAAGCGACGTTGACGTCAACTGCTGCGCCACAGCGTGACACTCCGGGCAATCCTCATTGCAGATGTGTTGCAAGTCGTGACACCGTCTGCGACCACAGAAGCATGGCGGCGCATGGCAGGACGGAGGGGTTTGGTCGCCGCGATGGCGCACCGCCAGGAGCGACCGACGCCTGGGCTCGGGCAGCGCGAGGGTGTGCGGCCTACCACGGCGAGCGCTCGTGGCACCTGCATCGGGGAGCGTCAGAAAGGTGGATAGGAAACCTGGCACGCTACCTGCATTGGATGCAGCGCCGGCGGCACGGGGGCGAGACGGGCGGATCGCCGCCGCCGGCGAATGCGTGTTTGTCTCCTCTTCCCCGGAATGCGCACCGGGACGGGGGCGCGGCGGCCGCGAGGTCGCCGCGCCCCCAACTTTTTCCAGGAGAGCGGGAATCCGCCGGCCCGGCACAGGCCGCGAAGGCGATACGGCGCGTTGCGCCCGATGCCGCGACGGCAGGAGAAAACTCAGTCCGCGCAGCCGGCCTGGCGGCGCGATTCGCGCGGGTCGCGGAAGATCAGCGGCGCGCCCGGCGTGCCGGGCTGCTGTGCGCGCGCGACCGCCGCGCTCACCTTGTCATGGGCGGGCGACTTGTCGCACACCGGATCGGCCGCGGCCGGGTCGCCGGCCAGCATGTAGGCCTGGCAGCGGCAGCCGCCGAGGTCCTTTTCCTTGTCTGGGCAGCTCCGGCAAGGGTCCTTCATCCAGGCGTCGCCGCGGTAGCGGCTGAAGCCTTCGGATTCGTACCAGATCTCGCGCAAGCCCATCTCGCGCACGTTCGGGAATGCCAGCCCGGGCAGCATCTTCGCGGTATGGCAGGGCAGCGCGGTGCCGTCCGGGGTGACGGTGAGGAAGACGTTGCCCCAGCCGTTCATGCACTTCTTCGGCCGCGTCTCGTAGTAGTCCGGCACCACGAAGAAGATCTTGATCCTGTCGCCGAGGCGCTCACGGTATTCGTTGGTGATGCGCTCGGCGCGCTGCAGTTGTT
Organism: Thauera sedimentorum; assembly: GCF_014489115.1. Taxonomy (NCBI): domain Bacteria; kingdom Pseudomonadati; phylum Pseudomonadota; class Betaproteobacteria; order Rhodocyclales; family Zoogloeaceae; genus Thauera; species Thauera sedimentorum. The sequence continues at coordinate 1,587,625 of NZ_JACTAH010000001.1, forward strand.
CGCGCGAGGGCAGCAGCTGGTCGCGGTTCAAGAGCGCCCAGGAGTAGTACTGGCTGTTGGCCAGTTCCAGGTATTCGGCGCCCAGCGCCACCGCCATGTCGATGATCTGGCCGATGTAGTCGATGTTGAGCCGGTGCACGACCACGTTCATCACCATCGGCCAGCCCTGCTCCTTGATGCGCGCCGCGACCTGCTGCTTGAGCTCGAAGGTGCGGGTGTGGGAGAGGAAGTCGTTGAGCTCCCTGGTCGAGTCCTGGAAGGACAGCTGGATGTGGTCCAGCCCGGCGGCCTTGAGCGCTGCGGCACGCTCCGCGCTGAGGCCCACGCCAGAGGTCAGCAGGTTGGTGTAGTAGCCCAGGCGGTGCGCTTCGGCGACCAGCACTTCGAGGTCCTCGCGCATCATCGGCTCGCCACCGGAGAAGCCGCACTGCACGCTGCCCGCGGCGCGTGCCTCGCGCAGCACGCGCAGCCAGTCGTCGGTGGACAGTTCGGTGTCGTCACGGGCGAAATCCACCGGGTTGTAGCAGAACGCGCAGTGCAGCGGGCAGCGGTAGGTGAGCTCGGCCAGCAGCCACAGCGGCGGGCCGGGTTGCGCTACGGAGGAGGAAAGCGGGTTCATCGATCGTACCTCTCGGCCCGCGCGCAGGCGGCCCGGAATCCGTGCCGATCGCGGGCAAGCCCGCTCCTACAGGTCGCGCCGAGCGCCCGGGCAGGTTCGCGACCAGATCGCGCGAAGACTGTCCTGTAGGAGCGGCCTTGGCCGCGATCGAAGCGCGCAGCCATGTCAGACCTCGATCCAGCGCTGCTTGCGCGCCATGTCGAGGAAGGCCAGCACGTCGGCCTGCAGGCCCGTCGCGCCGAAGGCCTCCTCCAGTTCGGTGACCAGCGCCGGCACGCTGCGCGAGCCGTCGCAGCGCTTCATGATCTCGCCGGCGCTGGCATTGAGCTTCACCATGCCCTCCGGGTAGAGCAGTACCCAGGCCTGCTGCGCCTCTTCCCACTGCAGGCGAAAGAGGCGCGCCACCTGCGGGCGGGCAGCGAGCAGCTCGGCTTCTTCGGCGGTCATGCCTTCGGCCCGGTGATGGCGATCTCGCACTGCTGCAGCATGATCGCGTCGGCCAGCGCCCACAGCAGGTCGAGCTTGAACTGCAGGATCTCCAGCGCGCGTTCCTGCAGCGCGCGGCTCTGGCTGAAGTAGTCGAGCGTGAAGCGCAGGCCGTGGGCGACGTCGCGGCGCGCCTGGGTGAGGCGGTTGCGGAAATACTGCAGGCCGGCCGGATCGACCCAGGGGTACATCTGCGGCCAGGTGTCCAGGCGCTGCTGGTGGATGTGCGGGGCGAACAGCTCGGTGAGGCTGGAGGCCACCGCCTCCTGCCAGGGGCGCTGGCGGGCAAAGTTCACATAGGCATCGACCGCGAAGCGCGCCGCCGGCGACACCAGGCGCTGCGAGGTGACGTCCTCGCGGCTGAGACCGACCGCCTCGCCGAGGCGGATCCAGGCCTCGATGCCGCCGTCGTCCTTGATGCCGCCGATGTCGTAGCCGTCGTGGTCGAGCACGCGCTGGATCCACTCGCGGCGCAGTTCGCGGTCCGGGCAGTTGGACATGATGGCCGCGTCCTTCACGGGAATCGCGACCTGGTAGAGATAGCGGTTGGCCACCCAGCCCTGCAGCTGCGCCTTGGTGAGCCGGCCCTCGGCCATCATCACGTGGAAGGGGTGATGGATGTGATAGCTCGCGCTCTTGCCGCGCAGGCGGGCTTCGAACTCCTCGCGGCTCAGCGGCGCGGCCAGCTTTTCCGGTGCATTCACGGGACGATCTCCATACCGTCGAAGGAAACCTCGATGCCGTGGGCGGCGAGCGTGGCACGCTCGGCGCTGTCCTCGTCGAGGATGGGGTTGGTGTTGTTGATGTGGATGAGCACCTTGCGGGTGTCCTGCGGCAGGCGGTCGAGCCACTCGATCATGCCGCCCTCGCCGCTTTGCGGCAGATGGCCCATGGCGCGCGAGGTCTTCTGCGAGGCGCCCAGGCGGATCATCTCGTCGTCGGTCCACAAGGTGCCGTCGACCAGCACGCAGTCGGCCGCCTGCATCGCCGCCCACACGTGCGGCTCCATCTCGCCCAGGCCGGGGGCGTAGAACAGGCTGCGGCCGGAGCGCGTGTCGGTAATGGTGACGCCTATGTTGTCGCCCGGCTGCGGACAGTCGCGGTGCGGCGAATACGGCGGCGCGTTGGAAATCAGCGGCAGCGCGGCAAAGCGCAGACCGGGTACGCCGGGAATCTCGAAATCCTCGCCGAGCGGCAGCGCGTGCCAGTTCACCCCGCAGTAATGGCCGAGCAGGTTCAGCAGCGGGTTGCCGCGGGTGAGGTCTTCGTGCACATGCGGGGTGCACCACAGCTCCAGCGGCTGGCGGTGCTCGCGCAGCATGTAGAGCCCGGTGGTGTGGTCGATCTGTGCGTCGATCAGCACGATGGCGGCGATCGCGGTGTCGCGCAGCGCGCGTGCCGGCTGCAGTTCGGGAAAGCTGCGGATCTGCTGCAGCACGTCGGGCGAGGCGTTGAACAGCACCCAGCGCTCGCCGTCGCCGCTCACCGCGATCGACGACTGGGTGCGCGCACGGGCGCGGATGGTGCCGCGGCGCACACCGTCGCAGCGCGGGCAGTTGCAGTTCCACTGCGGAAAACCGCCGCCGGCCGCGGAACCGAGGACTCGGACTTTCATGACGGATCTCGCACGCTATTTGATCGGGTTCGGCGGGCGCCCGGCCGCAGCGCGGGCGCCCCGGCCACGTTCAGCGCGTGGCGATGTACATGGTGATTTCGAAGCCGAAGCGGAAATCGCAGGCGCTCGGGGTTTCCCATTTCATGGTGTCTCTCCTTGTGGCGTTTCGATGGGTGATGGAGGCGATGCCCCACTGCCGGCGGCGGAATGCGGATGCGCCGCCACCGTCGTCAGATTGCCGGTCGACGGCGCGCGGCGCATCGCGGAATCCGGCCGAACGCGATAGAGAAATTCATGAGACGGGCGACCGCCCGCCAAGACCAGGCGCGTGCGGCGCACCTCAGGCGACCCTTGCGGCCGCCTCCATATCACCGCCCTGCGGCGCCGGCTGCTCGACCACCACGCGGTTGCGCCCCTGCGCCTTGGCCGCATACATCGCATGGTCCGCCCGCCGCATGAAGGACGACAGCGTCTCGGTCGGGCCCGTGCACATCGCCACGCCGATGCTCACCGTGGGCACGACCGTGCCGCCGGGCAGCTCGCAGCGCAGCCCCGCGACCGACTCGCGCAGGCGCTCGGCGGCGGCGAAGGCCTGCGCCAGCGCGGTCTCGGGCATCAGCACGGCGAACTCCTCGCCGCCCAGGCGGGCCAGGCAATCCTCGCCGCGCACCGTCTGCGCGCAAACCCCGGCCACCGCCTTGAGCACCTCGTCGCCGGCCAGGTGACCGTGGGTGTCGTTGATCGGCTTGAAGTGGTCGATGTCGAGCATCAGCAGGGCCAGCGGGTGGCGGTAGCGCGCGGCGCGCTGCAACTCGGCCTGGGCCGCCGCGATGAAGTGGCGGCGGTTGAAGAGGCCGGTGAGCGGATCGCGCGTGACCTGCCGTTCGAGTTCGCGGATCAGCTCGGCATTTCGCTCGCGCAGTACCAGCGCCTCGGTGGTGCTGGCGTGGATCTTCAACCCCACCAACAGCATCAGCGCGATGAAGAGCAGCCCGAGCATGGTGAGCCCGAGGTAGAACAGCCCACCGCCGAGCAGCGGTGGCGCCACCAGCGCGACCGCCGGCGGCACCAGGTCGCCGAGCAGCAGGCGGCGGTGCGGATTGCTCATCGCCACGGTCAGCGAGATCAGCCCGACATGGATCAGCATCGTGAACATCAGGCTGTTGAAGTTGCCCGGCTGCCAGCCCCACACGATGATCGAGGACCACGACACCATGTGCGCGCCGTGCGCCAGGGCGATGCGCCGCGCCCACAGGCGTTCGTCCTGCGGCCCCGGCGCCGCGCGCCGAAAGCGCGTGTAGACGCCGATATACACCGCGATCACGACGAGTTCGATCGCCGCCCACAGCGCGGCCTTCCACGGCGCGACCCAGGTCGTCAGCAGCGCGGCGGTCACCACCGTCAGCAACGGTGCGAGGTATTTGTCGTGGATATGGTTGTCGACGTAGAGCCCGAGCTGGCTCAAGCGGACGCCGGCGTTGCGCGCGTGGTCCATGCCTTTTCCTGGAGGAGGCCGAGGCGGAATGCGGCCGCTGTCGCCCGCCCCGCAAAGCGGAGCATGTTAGCGTATGCCGATCGGCTGATTCAACCGCGTTTCGCCAGTTGCCCGAAGCCGCGCTGCGGATCGTAGCCCCAGCAGGCCAGGGTGAAGCAGGCCAGCGCGGTGCCGCACACGATCCACGGCGCCCAGCCCGGGTCTTGGCCGTAGAGCGCGAAGCGCAGCCATTCCACCGCGTAGGTGAAGGGGTTGCCCTGCGCGGCGAGGAACACCCAGCGCGCGCCCGCCTCCTCCAGCTTCCACAGCGGATAGAGCGCGGTGGAGATGAAGTACATCGGGAAGATGACGAAGTTCATCGCCCCGGCGAAGTTCTCCAGCTGGCGCACATGCACCGACAGCAGCAGGCCGAGCGCACCCAGCATCAGCGCGCCGCCCACCGCGGCGGCGAGCACCTGCGGGGTGTGCGCGCCCCACAGCGGCAGCGTGGTGCCGAGCAGCGCGGCGATGGCGACGAAGGCCACCGCCTGCAGCAAGGAGAGCACCGCGGTGGCGGCCAACTTGGCGAACAGCACCCACGCGCGCGGCAGCGGCGCGGTGAGCAGCAGGCGCATCATGCCCATCTCGCGGTCGTACACCATGGCCAGCGAGGACTGCATGCCATTGAACAGCATCACCATGCCGATCAGGCCCGGGGCGATATACTCGTCGTAGGTGATGTAGGTCTCGTAGGGCGGCACGATGGCCACCCCGAACACGTTGCGGAAACCCGCGGCGAACACCGCCAGCCACAGCACCGGGCGCACCAGCGCGGACACCAGGCGGCCGTACTGGCGGGCGAACTTGAACAGCTCGCGCGCGACGATCGCCCACAGCGCCTGCAATGCGTGGCGCAGCGGGCCGCGGGCGGGGGCATCGGCCGCGCTCAGTGCGGGCGCGCGCATCGCTTCTCGGCCTCGTCCGCGCCCAGGGTGTCGAGCGCGTTCTTCGGATGCAGGATGCCGTCGACCGGCGCGCTCGCCACCACCCCTTGGCCGTCGCTCAGCAGCAGGGTCTGGCGCAGCTGGCCGTCCCAGGGGCGGAAGGCCAGCGCCACGCCTTTGGAGCCGTCGAGCGCGAGGCCGGTCAGTTTCGCCGGCCCCTTGCCGTCCGCAGCCAGCACCGCACCCACCGCCGCCTTGCCGGCCAGCCAGGCCGCCCAGTCCTGCGCCACCATCGGCCGCCCGGCGGCCTTCTGGAAGCGGCGGCTTACCTGCGGCGCGCCGAAGCGTTCGAACTGCGCGTGCCAGGCCAGCGCCACCAAGCCCGCATCGCCCACCACCGGGCGCGGCCGGGCGGTGCGATAGGGCAAGGCGCGGGAGAACTCGCCGTCGCTATCGACCACCCACACCACGTCGTAGTCGTTGCCGCCGGTGAGCAGCTGCGGGTTGGCCAGATCGCGCTCGCGCGGATCGGCCGAGGGCTTGAACGGCTTCTTCGCCACCAGCTTGAGCCCGTAGCGCTTGGCCGCCGCTTCCACCACCGCGCCGCGCGCCGCATCGGCCGGCGTGCTGCCGACCAGCAGCAGCACCTTGCGCCAGCGCCGCTCGACCAGGGTCTGCGCCAGGGCGTCGGCACGCATGCGTTCGCTCGGCAGGGTATGGAACAGGTTGGCGCGGCAGTCGGCCTCGCGCAGCGCATCGGCGGCCTCGCCGACGTTGATCACCGGCACGCGCACTGCGTCGGCCACCGCCAGCACCCAGGGCGCGGGCAGATCCACCACCAGCAGCGCGGCGCCCTCCTTCACGCTGCGCGCGGCGGCTTCGCGCGCCGCTTCGGCTGACGCGGCTTCGGCCTCGGCGAGTGCCAGGCGGTGGCCGGCCGCTTCGAGCTCGAAAGCGGCATCGTCCAGCGCCAGCTTCAGCCCATCGGCGGCCGATCCGCCCGGATGACCCAGGTAAGCCCGCTCCAGGCGGTCGCGGTCCAGACGCGGGTCGTCCTCCACTGCGATCAGCGCAACGCGGAAGTCCGCCGCATGAGCGCCGAAGGCCAGCACCAGCCCGGCGAGAAGGCCTGTGAACGGGCCCAGGGTCCGGCGCATGGCTTACTCCACCACCACCGCGGTGTGCGGCACGCGGCCCACCGGGATGGTCTTGACCGCCTTGGCCGCGGCCACGTCGACCACGGTGAGGTCGTCCGACAGGCCATTGACCACGAACAGGCGCGACTCGTCGCCGTTGAGCGCCACGCTCCAGGCGCGCTTGCCCACCAGTACCAGCTGCTGCACCTTGCGGCTGGCGACATCGACGAAGGCCACGTGGTTGGCCTTGCCCAGGCCGACGAAGGCGCGCTTGCCGTCGCGGCTGAAGGTCAGGCCCACCGGGGTGATGTCCTCGCTGCGCGCGCCCTTGAGCTCGAAGCGCAGGGTGTCGACCACTTCCAGCTTGGCGGTATCGATCACGCTGACGCTGGCATCGAGTTCGTTGCTGACCCACAGCTCGGCGCCGTCCGGGCTGATGGCGAAGCGGCGCGGGCGCTTGCCGACCTTGATGTTCTTCACCACCTTGCCGCTGGCCGCATCGACCACGTGCACCATGCTGGCCACCTCCGAAGTGACGAACACCGTCTTGCCGTCCGGCGACACCTTCACCCCTTCCGGCTCCTGCCCCACCTTCACCGCGCCGGTGCGCTTGCCGCTGGCGACATCGATCACCCCCATCTCGCCGTCGTCCTCGTTGGAGACGTAGAGCGTCTTGCCGTCGGGCGACAGGTCGAAGATCTCCGGGTCGTCGCCCAGGTCGATGCGGCGCACCGACTTGCCGCTCGCCAGGTCGATGACGTCGGCCTTGCCGGACTCGGTGCATGCGACCACCAGCTGCTTGCCGCCGGCGGCGAGCTGCATGTGGCGCGGGCGCTTGCAGGTGGCCACGGTGCCGGTGACCTGGAGTGTGGCGACGTCGATCATGGTGAGCGCATCGTCCTTCTCGCTGGACACATACAGCGTGGCGGCTTGCGCGGCGCCGGCGGCGCAGGCCAGGGCCAGCGCGGCGAGCGCGTGGCGGGCGGGGATGGTCGTCGGGGTCATGACAGGGCTCCTTGGGGATTATTGGTATGGGTGGCGGCCAGGCCGGCCGCCTTGAAGAATCCTTGTTCCAGCGTCGGCTCGCCGAGCGCCGCGATCACCGCCTGCTGCGAGCCGTCGGCCAGCACGCGGCCGCGGTGCAGCACCACCACCTGGCCGGCGTCCTCGATCTCCTCGATCCAGTGGGTGGCCCACAGCACCGCCATCGGGCGCTGCTGCATGCAGTGGGAAATGTGGCTGCGCAGCGCGCGGCGCGAGGGCAGGTCCAGGCCGACGGTAGCCTCGTCCATCAGCAGCACCGCCGGGCGATGCAGCATGGCGCGGATCAGCTCCACCCGCCGGCGGTTGCCGCCGGACAGTTCGCGCACCTTGCGTCCGCCGTGCGCGGCGAGGTCGAACTGCACCAGCCCTTCCTCGATGCGCTGGCGCGCCAGCGCGCGGGGCATGCCGTGCAGGTCGGCGTGCAGCAGCAGGTTGCGCGCGATCGACAGGTCGAGATCCAGCGCCTGCTGCTGGAACACCACCCCCAGGCGGGCCAGCGCGCGCGCCGGCTGGCGACGCACCGGGATGCCGTCGATGAAGATCTCGCCGCCGTCCGGCACGAATAGCCCGGAGAGCAGCTGGAACAGCGTGGACTTGCCGGCCCCGTTGGGCCCCAGCAGCACGCAGAAGCTGCCGGCCGCCACCTCCAGGCTGACCCGGTCGAGCGCCTTCACCGCGCCGTAGGACTTGCTCACCTCGCGCACGCTCAGCATGCCGGATGCTCCATCAGAAAGGGTTTCGGCATCGCGCCGTCTCCCAGGCACCTCACCCCCTCCGCGCCCTCTTCCGCCACCCCCGCGAGCAGGTCGCGGTGGCGGGCGAGCAAGGCGCGACGGAAGTCCTCGCAGGCGGCGTCCTCGGCGCGGCGCGGGCGCGGCAGGTCCACCGCCACGTCGAGGATCACCTGCGAGGGCGCGCGCGACAGGAAGAGGATGCGGTCTGCGAGCTGGATCGCTTCGCGCAGGTCGTGGGTGACGAACAGCACCGTGGTCGGATGGCGCTGCCACAGCTCCAGCAGCATGTCGCGCAGATGCTCGGCGACCGGATGGTCGAGCGACACGAAGGGTTCGTCGAGCAGCAACAGGCGCGGCTCGATGGCGAAGGCGCGCGCCAGCGCCACCCGGCGCTGCATGCCGCCGGAGAGCTGGCCGGGGTAGGCGTCGAGGCAGGTGCCCAGGCCCATCTCGTCGAGGAGTTGCTCGGCGCGCCCGGCAGCCACCGCTTGCGCATCGAGCACCACCCGCACGTTGTCGCGCACCGTGCGCCAGGGCAGCAGGCGCGGGGTCTGGAACATGTAGCCGATCGGCGCCGCGGCCGGGGTGCTGCCGTCGCCGAAGCGCACCTCGGCACGCGCCGCGCGGTCCAGCCCGGCGAGGATGTTGAGCAGCGAGGTCTTGCCGCAGCCGGACGGGCCGACGATGCAGCAGAACTGGCGCGCCGGCAGTTCGAAGGCGAGCTCGGCGATCGCCGGCTGCGCCGCGCCGGGGTAGCGCTTCTCGGCCACCCGCACCGCGAGGTCGGCAAGCATCGTGCCGTTCATGCCCGCCACCGCGTCAGCCGGCGCTCGAGCGGCGCGAGCACCGCCATCTCGATGGTCAGCATCACCGCGACGAAGGCCAGCGTATAGGCCAGGATGCCGGCGATGTCGAAGAGCTGAAAGAACACCGAGAGCTGGAAGCCCACGCCGTCGCTGCGCCCGAGCAGTTCGACCACCAGCACGATCTTCCAGATCAGCGCGATGCCGTTGCGCGCCGCGGCCATGATGTAGGGGTAGAGCTGGGGCAGGAAGAACACCAGGAAGCGGCGCAGCGGCGGCACGTGAAAGACCTGCGCCACCTGCAGCAGTTCGCGCCCGGCGGCGCGCGTGCCTTCGCGCATCACCACCACCACGTTGGGGATCTTGTTCACCGCCACCGCCAAGATGGCCGCGGTCTCGTTGAGCCCGAACCACACGTAGCACAGGATGATCACCACCAGCGCCGGCAGGTTGAGGAAGAGGATCAGCCCGCCGTCGAGCAGCTGGTTCACCCGCTCGCGCGCGCCCATCAGCATGCCCAGAGCGATGCCGGCCGCCATCGCCAGGACGAAAGCCACCGCCACGCGGGTCAGCGTGATGCCAAGATCGGCGAGCAGCGTGCCGTGGGCGAGGTGCTCGCCCATGCTCGCCGCCACCGCCCAGGGGGTGGGCAGCACGCGGCTTTCGGTCACCACCGCCACCAGCGCCCAGGCGCCAAGGAAGACCGCCAGCGAGACGCCGCGCAGCCAGGGCGTCGGAGGGGCAGCGGCAAGTGCGGGCGCGCCGTTCATCACCAGCCCTGCCACACCGTACCGCGCGCCAGCCCGGCGGACTCGCCCACCAGCACTGCCCCGCCGGTCTCGGCCAGCACGCGGTAGGCGGCGGCGATCGCCGCCTGGTGCTCGGCTGCGCTGCCCGACGGGATGCCGCGGCGAAAGCCGTCGCGCAGCGCGGCCAGCGTGGCCGCGTCCTTGGCGCCGGTGAGCGGCTGCAGGCGGGTCCATTCGGCGTCGGAGTCGCGCAGCACGGCCTGCGCCGCGCGCGAGGCGGCGATGAAGCCGCGCACCGCATCCGGCTGCGCGGCGGCGAAGCGCTCGGAGAACACGTAGCCGATCAGCGGCAGGCGCCCCGGCACGCCCAGCCCGGCGAGCAGGTCCTGCACCTGGATCAGCGGCACCATGCCCTGCGCCTCCAGGCGCGCGGCGTACTGCCAGAAGTTGAGCACCGCATCGAGCTCGCCCTGCAGGAACTTCTCGTTGAGCAGCGGCGGTGCGGCGTAGGCCGGGCGCGCGCTGTCCTTGAGGTCGCGCCCGGTGCTGCGCAGCGCATGCGCGCGCAGCAGCAGCCAACTCTTGTCGAGCGCGCTGCCAGCCACGCCGATGCGCTTGCCGGCCAGGTCGGCCAGCGAGCGGATGCCGCCGTCCGGGCGCACCATCACCGCGCCCGAGGCTTCCGAGTAGGCGACGAAGGTGTAGTCCGCGCCGGCGTCGCGCTGGCGCGAGACCCACAGCCAGTCGGTGACGATCATGTCCACCGCGCCGCCCTGCAGCGCGATCGCGGTGGCGTCCTTGTTGGCCAGTTCCACCACTTCCAGCGCCACGCCGTGCTTGCGGTCCAGGCCGTGGTGGCGGATCACGTCCAGCTCCCAGCTCACCGTGCCGAACTTCAGCACGCCCACGCGCAGCTTGGCCGGCTCGGCGGCCGCGGTGGCGCCGACCAGCCCCAACAGCACGCAGGCCAGCAGCAGGCGCAGCCGGGCGGCGAGCGGGAAGCGGAAGGTCGGGCGAGGCATGGGCGAGGTCTCCGGGGGTGGCGAGCGGTCCGCGCTCCATGACGGAGTGGCCGCATCGTTTGTCGTTGGTCCCAGTGTCCGCAGATGCGCCGCGCGGCGCCTCGTCAAAACCGTCGGCCGCGGCTCATGATTTTCTGTATTCGCCCCACCCGTACGACGCGTGCCCGGCCGCTCTGCTAACTTGCCGGACATGGACACCACAGCCCTCTGCGCGCCCTGGGACGAAGGCCTGCTCGACACCGGCGACGGCCACCGCATCCGCTTCGAACAGAGCGGCAACCCGCTCGGCCTGCCGGTGCTGTCGCTGCACGGCGGCCCGGGCAGTGGCGCACGGCCGCGGCTGCGCACGTTCTTCGATCCGGCGCGCTATCGCATCGTGCTGTTCGACCAACGCGGCTGCGGGCGCAGCGCGCCGCTGGGACGCATCGAGCACAACACGCTCGCCCACCTGGTGGCCGACATCGAAGCCCTGCGCCGCCACCTGGGCATCGCGCGCTGGCTGGTGTGCGGCGGCTCCTGGGGTGCCTGCCTGGCGCTGGCCTACGCCACCGCCCACCGCAACACCTGCCTGGGCCTGCTGCTGCGCAGCGTGTTTCTCGGCACGCGCGAGGAGATCGACTGGTTCTTCCACGGCGCACGGCGCGTGCGGCCGGCCGCCTGGGAGGCCTTCGCCGCCCCGGCGCCCCCGGCACGGCGTGGCGACCTGCTGGCGTGTTATGCGGAGGCGGTGAATGATCCCGACCCGGCCCGCGCGCTGACCGCCGCACAGCGCTGGCGCCGCTGGGAGACCGCGCTCGGCCAGCCCGACGCCGCGCCGCCCGACTTGCCGGCAGCCGGCTCGCCCGAAGCCACCGCCCTGATCGCCCGCTACCGCGTGCAGGCCCACTACCTGCGCCACGACTGCTTCATTGCCGCCGGCGGCGTGCTCGCCGATGCCGGGCGGCTCGCCGGCCTGCCGGTCGCACTGGTGCATGGCCGCGCCGACCAGGTGTGCCGGCTGCAGGCCGCCCGCCGGGTGCACGCCGCCCTGCCCGGCAGCCGGCTGTACGAAGTGCCGGACGCCGGCCACGACCCCTTCGCGCACGGCATGTTTGCCGCACTCTACGAGGCGGCCGCGCACTTTTACGTGCATGGTGACTTTCGCGGCTGGGACACGGACGACGAAGACGTACCATCAGCTACCGGCACCCCCCGATGCCAGGTTCATGGTTTTCGCTAGCCCCTTGCCATTCGCTCGTGGACGACCGCCCTCCCCGCCAAGCGTGACACTGTGCCCACCAAGCATTCAGCCGCACAGGACTCAGCCATCATGAACCGCCGCAAATTCGCCTCCCGATCCCGCCCCGCCCTCGCCCCGCTCGCCGCCATAGTCGCCGCGCTCGTCCCCACGGCTGCACAGGCCGCCGACCCCGCCCCCACGCTCAGCCCGGTAGTGGTCACCGGCAGCCGCGCCGAGGCCGAGAGCTTCGAGCAGCCTTTCTCGGTGGACGTGGTCGACATGCAGGCGGTGCAGGCCGGCAACCTCAACGTGAATGCCTCCGAGGCGCTTGCCGCGGTGCCCGGCCTGGTGGTGCAGAACCGCCAGAACTACGCGCAGGACCTGCAGATCTCGGTACGCGGCTTCGGCGCGCGCGCGGCCTTCGGGGTGCGCGGGGTCAAGCTGATCGCCGACGGCATCCCGGCCAGCAACCCGGACGGCCAGGGCCAGGCCGCCACCTTCAACCTCGACACCGCCGAGCGTATAGAGGTACTGCGCGGCCCGATCGCCACGGTGTACGGCAACCACTCCGGCGGCGTCATCCAGCTGTTCTCGCGCGACGGCGCGGGCGACCCGCAGGTGCATGGCGGCGCCATCGCCGGCGCCTGGGGCACGCGCAAGTATTCGCTGGGTGCGGAAGGCGAAACCGGCGGCGTCGGCTACCTGGTGAATGGCTCACGCTTCACCACCGACGGCTACCGCGAGCACAGCGCCGCCACCCGCGACCAGGCCTTCGCCAAGGTGAACCTCAAGCCCAACGCCGACGGCAAGCTCACCCTGGTGGTCAGCGGCCTGCGCCAGCGCGACACCGAGGACCCGCTCGGCCTCACCTGGGACACCTACAAGCGCGACCCGCGCGCAGTGGAGGACCCCGCGCTCAACTTCAACACCCGCAAGCACATCGACCACAAGCAGGCCGGCGCCACCTGGGACCAGCGCTTCGGCAGCGGCCGCCTGCAACTGGTGGCTTACGGCGGCACGCGCGCGGTCACCCAGTACCAGTCCATCCCCACCTTCGTGCAGGCCAATCCGCGCCACTCCGGCGGCGTGGTGAACTTCGACCGCGAATTCCATGGCCTGGGCGCGCGCTGGATCCAGGTCTTCGGCCTGGGCGGCGGCGCGCTCACCGTCACCGGCGGGGTCGACTACGACCGCTCGCAGGACGACCGCCGCGGCTACGAGAACTTCGTCGGCGCCACGCTGGGCGTCAAGGGCGCGCTGCGCCGCGACGAGACCGACACCGTCACCAGCGTCGACCCCTATGTGCAGGCGAGCTGGGAGACCGGCGACTGGACCGTGCAGGCCGGCCTGCGCCACAGCCGGGTCAAGTTCGAGGTGGACGACGACTACATCACCGGCACCAACCCGGACGACAGCGGCAGCCTGCGCTTCAGCGAAACCACCCCGGCCTTCGGCATCGCCTGGCGGCCGATGGAAACCCTGAGCCTGTACGCCAGCGCCGCGCGCGGCTTCGAGACCCCGACGATGAACGAGCTGTCCTACTCCGGCCTCACCGGCACCGACGGCTTCAACTTCGACCTCAAGCCCTCGCGCAGCACCCAGTACGAAATCGGCGCCAAGGCCTTCATCGGCGACGGCACCACGCTCAACGCCGCGCTCTTCCACATCCGCAGCACCGACGAGCTGGTCGTGCTAGCCAGCGGCGGCGGGCGCACCGTGTTCCAGAACGCCGCCCGCACCCGGCGCGACGGCATCGAACTCGCGCTCGACAGCGAATTCACCAGCCAGTGGCGTGGCAAGCTCGTCCTCACCCACCTGCGCGCCATCTACGACAGCAGCTTCGACAGCCGTGGTGAAACCATCGAGTCCGGCAACCGCCTGCCTGGCATCCCCGCCACCAGCGCCTACGCCGAACTCGCCTGGACCCCGCGCACCGGCCTCACCCTGGCGGCTGAGGCGCTCTACCGCAGCAAGGTGTACGTGGAAGACACCAACACCGAACGCACCGCACCCGCGCACACCCTTGTCAACCTGCGCCTGAACGCCGAACGCCGCTACGGCAACTGGACCCTGGCCGGCCTGCTGCGCCTGGACAACCTCTTCGACCGCGAGCACATCGCCTCGGTCATCGTCGGCGACGGCAACGGCCGCTACTACGAACCCGGCCCCGAGCGCAGCTGGTACGCCGGCGCACGGCTGAGCTACCACTTCTAGCCAAGCGATGCTGAAGCACGCCGCCCGCCCACTGCGCCACCTCACCGCCGCCGCCCTGCTCGCCGCCTGCGGCGTGGCGGCCCAGGCGCAGGCGCAGATCGTCGAGCACGTGCTCCACCCCACCGACTTCGCCAGCGCCCGCACCGCGCTGGAAGACAGCATCGCCGCCGAAGGCCTCGCCCCGCCCACGGTCAGCGAATTCGGCAACATGCTCCAACGCACCGCCCCCACCCTCGGCCACCCGGCAGACACCTACCGCGAGGCGGTCATCTTCACCTTCTGCAGCGCCCACGTCGCCGGTCGCATGACCGCCGAAACCCCGCGCCACATCGCGCTGTGTCCGCTCAGCATGGCGCTCTACACACTGCCTGCAGAGCCCCGCCGGGTGCATCTCACTTACCGCTTGCCGGCCACCGCCACGCCAGGCGGCGAACTGGCCGAAGCCCTGCTCGCACGCATCGCGCGGCGCACCGCCGACACCCTCGGTCTGCACTGATCCGCTAGACGACCACCTCACATGTCTGCGGGATGGATGAATCCCGTTCGGATGTTGTATTGTTCATGCCATTCGAGATCGGCGTTTCGCAGGCAGTAGAACGATACCGAACGCGATAGGCGTCACAAAGGGTTCAACCCCGTACGCCGTGTCTCGTTAAATCCACTACTTGTGCAAGATTGAGGTGTTATCCGACATGACGCATAACGCCTTTACGCCGTCACTTGTCGTCTACTAAACGTTGGGGGGCTTGAATGCATAGCGCCGCGAAGAAAGTTGCAAAGTGGTACGGGGCTTGGGCTCTTGCGCTGCTCGCAATCGCCGCTCTCGGCAACTCCTTCAGTGGTCACGGCGAGTACGGCGTTTCCACCCATCTCTGGCTTACGATCACCGGCCTCCCACTCTCTCTTCTCTCGTGGCACGTCCAGAACGGCACCGTCCTGGGCGTTCTGGTCGCCGGTCTCATTGGCACAGCGCAATGGACTGCTGTCGCCGAGGCTAATGCCCGCTGGGAAGCATGGCGCCAAACACGAGAGGTGAAAAACCAATGATTTTTCTTGGCCTGCCCCCCAACCCAGCAGTCGAGCGGACCTGCGCAAAAAGCCGCGCTGTCCGCTCACTTCTACGTTAGAGCGCTATGGTTCTTCGCTACGCATTAGCCGGAGCAATCAGCGGATACCAAAGGCTCCTGTCTCCGCATAAAGGGTTTCGGTGTGCGCATCGTGCGCTTCATGGCGGCTGGTCTTGTTCTGAGTTTGGCCGCCGCGCAGTGCTTCGCTTCGGTGTGCTGCGGTTCCTGCTTCTTCAGCGCAGACGGTTTGTTCGTTGTGCTAGTGCGTACGCTGTGCTTCAGAACCACGCAGCTGAGCCCGAGACAGAATACAAAGACTTTCCGTGGAAACAGTGTCTCAAGAGCAAGGAGTTCGATTGTGCAGCTACTGGCTGTTGTTTCTGCTTTCCGTGGTGGTAATACACCGCGCTCTAACCCGCCGCTCCAGAGGGACGCTACGCCGGCAAGCCGGCTTCGCGCCCCTGAGCTAGCACGTTAGAGCTTTCTGACTGCTATGCCAACATTTCCAACGATGACAAATACCGACTGGCTGACACTTGCTCTTGTCCTCATCACAGCGTTCTATGCTTGGGCGACACTCCAAATCCTTCGTGCAAACCAAGCCATGGTTTCAACGATGAGAGAACAACAAAACGCTGCAATGCGCCCATACATACTCGTATCAACGAGCGTTAGAACAGGGACACAGCTTTTATATCTTTCTATCAAAAACGTGGGAAAAACAGCAGCTCTGAACTTGAAGCTATCCCTAGACAAAAGCTTTTACCAACTTGGCGAGAAACGTGAGGAGCGCAATATTGCCAACAGCGCTGCGTTTTCGCGTGCCATCGATAGCTTGCCACCCGACGGGCAACTCCTTTTTCTGTTGGGTAATGGGCCTACGCTTTACGGTGGCTCGAATACTGAAGAACTCTCTCCACTGCAATTTCAAGTTACCGCCAATTACACATCAGGCTCCGAGCCAATATCAGAGACTTCGATTGTTGATCTCCGTCCATACATCAACACAGACGTTCCGCATGACCCCATCGTCGAAGAACTCGGAAAGCTGCGTGAAGAATTCAAGAAGCTGTCCAAGGCACTGGAGAAAGCGCTCTAACATGGCACTCAACCTCGCTCCCTTCGGTCGCTGGACGCTGCGCGATAAAGCCGCGCAGCGCCGGTTAGCTCTACGTTAGGCATCTATGAGTTGCATGCTCCGAGCTGGTGGTGAAAATTTCAACGTAGATGGCTTCATCGCCAGCGTTCCGCTCCCCATTGATTCCCTATGGCGCAAGGGTGAGAGGCGCTTTCCGAACAGCACTAAAAATGAAAAAATCAATGAAACCTCGGGTATTCGAATCGTGGCCAGTGAAGCCAGCTTCTCCCAATTTCAGCGGCAAATCGAAGATGTAATTTCGTTCCTCCAAGCTAACCTTGAAAACGTAAAGCGCCTGAGTTCGTTCCCTGGGGTTGAGTGGTTGGCTCTTGATTTCGGGGCTGAAATATATCCGCCGGGTTGGTCCTCATTCACATTTCCGCCTGAATTGTTGTTTTTGTCAGGTCAGGCTGGCGTCTCTCTGTGTCTGTCGGTGTACCCAACCGAAAACGAGGTAGAAGCCGATGCCTAACATTCCGGTCAAGGTCGCTCCCTCCGGTCGCTGGACGCTGCGCGATAAAGCTCCGCGCAGCGCCCCTTACCTAAAACGTTGGGCCCCTAGATGAAAGCCCTTGCATTTGTGGCCGTTGTTGCCGCGCTAATTGTCGCGGGAGTGCTGATGCTCAAGAGTAGGTCCGCCAAGGCGGCACAACCCAATGCAGCAGGTTTCCCGCCAGAGGTCGTCAAACGCATCGAGCAGGAACGTATAGCACGTCAGCAAGTGCAAGCTGCTGACCCAGAATTCTTTGCCGCCGTGTCGAAGCTGATGTTTGAGCACGATCCAATTTCAATCAACTTTGGCGAAAACACTGACGAATATGAGGCCGAGGCGGGGAGCGTACTTCCGCGGCTAAAGAGTTGTGCGTCCGCCGACGATGTAACCACCATTGTTCACGAGGAGTTTCAACGCTGGTTTGGCAAAGACACTGCCGGCGACCGCAGTCATTACGCCAGCCTTGCAAAAGACATCTGGGGTCTCTGGCAGCGCCGGGGGCCCAACCCTGCGGTCGAGGGGACGCTGCGCGATAAAGCCGCGCAGCGCCCCTCACCTTGAACGTTAGGGCACATGAGCCTCGACTACTTCACCTCTCGTCTCGCACCGGTCGCATCCGTCGCGTACCAACGCAAGTTCGGCGTTTCCGGAACGGCCGCCGAATACATCATCGCCAGCGAGTTACTTCAGGGTGCATGGGAGTGCATCGAAAGATTGGAAGGGCACTTCCCGCAAGCCGCAGCGCTCAATGGCCAAGCTCAGTCCTTTGGCGCGCCAGTGAAAGCTGAGTTGCGTTGCATTGGCGACTTGTTGCGCTCGCCAGAGTCGCAAGATCTGGAGATATTGTCCTGGGCTGCACTACTGCAAAATCCAACATGGCAGAAACTGTCGTTACATGCACGTTTTGCGCTATCGGCACTCGGCTTCGACCTTACTGCATGGGAGCAATCTGAGGTTGGAGAGTACCGTGTGCCCTAACCATCGCTTCGAGAGGGACCGCCTGCAAGCTGCGCTTGCAGGTACCCTCCGCGGCTTCGCCGCTCCGGCGGCCCCTCAAGCTAAACGTTAGCCACCATGTCTGTTCAGCGTAACGTTGCCGAGCAAAACGCCGAAACCTTGTCCGAAATTCGCCACGCGGGGGGCCTCATGGCGGAAGGTGCCATTCAATGGCTTCCCAACATTCTGCGTAGCCACAATATAGAGCCAAGTCTTGGCGTCTTGGTTCGCGTGGCATCGGTGACAGAGCAAGAGGGTGAAAGCTATGGTTGTGTTTGGCTCACATCTTCAGGCCAGTTCTGGAAGATCGACGCTATGATTTCCCGGGAGAACGGTGAGGTGATTGAGCTCGAAAGCGTCGACGATATTTCCGCGGATATCGTCGTGTCGTCGCACTTGCGAGGCACCGGCAAATCGTTCGGTTTCTTGGCTCACCAAGTTCTCAGAGAGGTGCTTGGTGGCTAACCCTGGAGTCGAGCGGGACAGCCAACAAGCTGCGCTTGTTGGTTCCCTCCGTGCTTCGCACTCCGGCTGCCCCTCACTTCCACGTTATGCGTCTTGGAGCGTTTGCCTGTGAGTAATGACGTAATTTTCTGGACTCAAATCGCGTCAATTGTGGCCTTTGTATTTTCGGTCTTCGGGCTTTACCGCCTCCTCGTAGATCAAAAAGACGCCACGATTCAATTGCTAAAAGAAACGGTCAACACGCTGAAAGACCAGTTGGCCGAAGCACGTAATTCCACGCCTGACGTTCTTGCTCAGTCATTGTCCGGGCGGGTCAAATTGCTCGAAGGCGAGTTGGAACGCCTCTCACAGGACAAGAACGCAAATCAAGAGCTCGTGCACCGCAAAGAAGAGGAACTACGTGCAACTCGCCAAAAAGCTGAAGAACTTACAAAGCAAGTTTCGCTTGCGCGAGAGCTGCTAAATGACTTCCTTTGCCCACACTGCGGCTCTGCTCTAACCGCCCGCGAGTTTCATTCTGAATCGGTTGAATACCAAGGGCGCGAACTGGACGTTGACCACGAATATTCAGAATACGAGTGCGGCTACTCTGTCCTAGACGGAAAGCCTCACAGTCCGTGTGCATCAGGTCAAGGGCGAAACGCCAGTGCAATCACAAACGCATAACACTACGGTCGAGGCGCGGCTTCGCCGCTGGGACGCCGTGCCGGCGATGCCGGCCCGTCGCCCCTCACCTTCACGTTATGCCTTTACGGAGCCAATATGAAAGTTTGCGGCGTTGATATCAAAGGTAGCGAGGCAATCCTAGCCGTTGCGCACCTAGCAAAAGGCCAGCTAAGCCATATTGCGACCGATACAAAGAAGATCGCTCTGGCTGATGATGATGAGTCAGCCAACGTCAAATCCTTCTTTGAATTGGTTGCCGGCTTTATTCGAGACAATGGCATCAAACATATGGCCATCAAGAAGCGTGGGAAGAAGGGTGAATACGCAGGTGGCCCCACCACATTCAAGATCGAAGGTCTACTCCAAATGCTTGGTAACTGCGACGTGACATTGGTTTCTCCGCAAACAATCGGTGCACACGTAAAGAAGCACGCCTTTGTTATGCCGGCTACGCTGAACAAGTATCAACATGACGCCTACTGCACCGCTTGCACCGCAATTCTGAAGGCATCCGAGTGAGCGCACTGTGTATAGAAGGCACCAGTGCGCCGCCTGAGATCAAAAAGGCGTTACGCGAGTTATCGAAAAATATTGCCTTCACAAAAGAGGACATCAAGGCGTCAAACGGTTATGTTTTCTTCGGCACCAATCGGATAACGGAAAAAAGTGTCGCAGTAAAGTTCTATTACTGGGGAGGCAAAGCAGAGTTCCACGCTGAACCGAAACAACTAGCCCAGATTGAAGCCGACAGTGTTCTAAAGATTCACGATGCAGCACTCTTAGACGCCAAATGGGCGTATTTCGTTACTCCCAACTGTACAAACGGTGACTTGGACGAAGTACTTGAGGCTACGTCGCTGGGGAACCTGGCAGCGATCGATTACACGTACCAGATTCTCTCTGGCCTAAGCCATCTGCATGCGAAGCGATTCATTCACCGCGACATCAAGCCTGCAAACATCTACATCTCAGATGACAACAAGGCAGTGATCGGTGATTTTGGGTCCGTAAAGCGAATTCCGGAAGGCGCATCATCGATTCCCGCTTCCAGTCATTCCCTTCTATATCGTCCTCCAGAAAGCATTACCAAGAACTCGTATGGTGTCGTTGGCGATATCTACCAAGCAGGCATAGTTCTGTATCAGCTTCTTGGAGGACCACTTCCTTACGACAGCCGTGCTTGGCTCTCACGTAGGGAAATCGAACACTATGAGTCGATTACGTTGCCGAACGACCAGCGAGAGTTTGTTGACCAATGCATTCGTTCCCGAATCGTCTCAGGCAAAGTGCTAAGTCTCTCGGCATTGCCTCCCTGGGTTCCACCCAATTTGAAGCGACTTATACGAAAAGCGTGCCATCTGGAAAGTGCACAGCGTTTTGGCAATGCGTCTTCCTTCATGGCGAAGCTGCATGACCTTCGGCCATCGATACTGGACTGGCAGATCGTCGATGGCGTCCCCGTCCTGAATGGAGTAATTAGTTATCGGATAGTCGAGACGCCAAATGGCCTTGGTGTTCAAAAACGCGTCAAAGGTGATTGGAGATACGACAATGGCTTCGAGGGGGTGACAATGGAGGAGCTAGTTGATGAAATATCGCAGCGGGCATAACCCGGCGGTCCATCCCGAAGTGACATCCTGAAACCTATAGTCATGTCAAATCAAATACTGTCCGAGAGCTTTGGGTTTATTAGCGCCCCAAAAACAGAAGAGGAAAGAAGCTGGCAATGTCGCTTCGTTAGCGAGGTTGAGTCAGAAACCGTGAGGGGAGCCGTCTTAAACATCACGTCGTTCATCGACGAACTTCTCATCAAGTTGTTGCAAAGTTTCTTCCCGAATGAGAACAAAGCAACAGACCTTCTATCTTCCCTTGATAGTTGCATGAGTACATTAATGCATCGCGCCAATGTGGCTCACGCATTGGCCCTGATCCGAGACAGCGAATTCGAGGCAATTAGAGTAGTCGCAAGAATCAGGAATGAGTTTGCCCACAAGTGGGATGGTTCCAACTTTGAGAGCCATGAAATATCTAAACTAGTCCGGAAGATTCCGAAGCAGTACTTTGAGCATCTCGATGGAACGAATAGGGCAAAGTTTATGTTCATCTGCTCACAACTAATTCAAGAGCTTCTGGACCGACATCATTATGCAGCCCGTCTTAGAAAAGGGCTTCCAGAAAGGTATAGGGACAACTTTGATCTTTCGTTGGAAGAACGGCAGAGGCTGCTACGGCCATGACGGCGC
Organism: Thauera sedimentorum; assembly: GCF_014489115.1. Lineage (NCBI taxonomy): Bacteria > Pseudomonadati > Pseudomonadota > Betaproteobacteria > Rhodocyclales > Zoogloeaceae > Thauera > Thauera sedimentorum. Next base: position 1,608,752 of record NZ_JACTAH010000001.1, read on the forward strand.
ATAACATGGCGCTCAACCTCGCTCCCTTCGGTCGCTGGACGCTGCGCCATAAAGCGGCGCAGCGCCGGTTAGCTCTACGTTATGCCTCAACAAGGAAAACACATGGATCAAGAAAAGGGTAAAGCAGGTTTGTGGGATTGGGTCAAAGCAATTTCTACCATCGTCTTGGTCGCTGTGTGCGCATACAAAATCTATTCGACACCGACCACATTGACCGTGGATTTTCCTACGCTGCTGTCTCTCCTCTTAGCTCTATTCTCAGTTGGATTAGCCGCTCTTTTCTATTTCAAGGCAACAGAAACAAGCAATACCTTCTATGACAACACCTACAAGTTCACGAAAGATATTGCCGAGTTACTAGTAAAAATCGAGAGTGGCTTTGGGGAGCGCCTGAGGAATCTTGATGAAGGCTATTCATCAATGCGTACCTACTTGCAGAATATTCCTACCAAGCAAAACGATGCCGTCGAAAAAACAAAACAAAAGCTTGAGACAGAGCAACAAGAAATTGAAAAGGTTCTCGCCGAAAGAAATGAGATTGTTCAGCACTTAGTAGAACGATCGCACCTTCAAGAGGAAGAAAAGGAGAAAGTTCTAGCGCAACTCAAAGCGAAGGAGGATGAGTTGGCTGAAGCGCAACGGGAGGTATCGAAACTAAACAAGCGGCTGTTTATGGAGCGAATGGAAAAGAAGCGGGAACGAAATAATCCGCTTGATGATAGAGGAATGGCCGACTTTACTCAGTCCCATGTCGTGGAAAAGATTGGGCTAGAGAGAATCCTTGCGGGCAGCCATTCAACTCTTCGGAGAGAGTTTGACGATATTGCCAATCGCTTGCCACGGCAGTACTTGGACGACCTAGAACGGCATGGGCTATTTGATAGTGGCTTAACCCAATCGGGTGCGCGTTTTTTGCGGGAACTCGCAATGAAGCACCACAATGCATAACATGGCGCTCAACCTCGCTCCCTTCGGTCGCTGGACGCTGCGCGATAAAACCGCGCAGCGCCGGTTAGCTCTACGTTAGCTCTACTTAACTCACGCCTATGTACGCACTGAAAGTCACGGTAAATGATGGTCCGCCGGTCATCGGCGGCACCGAGGATCTTGGCGTTCTCTCCGCAATACTTACCTGTGCGGGAAAGCTTGGTTCTCAATCCCATCCGTCCCGAGACGATGAAACTCAGGATTTCACTTTTCGTCTTGGCGGCCTTACTTCGCGTGGTCCCGGTGCTAGCGACGAACATCTAGGGTGGCTGTCGCTTTGGGAACTAAAAGTCGGAGACAAAATTACGGTCGAGATTGCCGGCGATGCCAGCCCGTCGCCCCTCAATTCCACGTTAGGGCACACAGGGAGATAATCGTGAGCCGAGAAGATTTTGTCGCAGTAGCTGTCCGACTATTCGCCATCTACCTATTGATAGGCATTCTTAAGCACGTACCGGGCGCAGTTCAGCTCTTTTCGCAACCGCAAGGGATTGGTTGGGCCATCGCTTATGTAGTGATGCTTTCTATTGCTCTGCTCGTTTGCGCCCTGCTCTGGCGTTTCCCGGTTACGGTGGCACGGAATTTCCTTCCAGTCATGCGTGAACCGCGCTCTGAGCGCTCCCTCGATTCTTCAGTGGCGATGTCCGTTGGCTTAACCTTGATTGGCGTTTGGGTGATGGCTTACGGCATCAGTGATGCAATCTACTGGCTTACCTTGTTTGCGCGTTCAAGGCAGATCGGCGTCGGTGTTCTTGAGTGGCAGCCTGACCAGATCGCTGACATGGCCGCCACCGCCGTTGAGCTTGCTCTGGCAACCTGGCTCATCTTTGGCAGCACTGGCATCAAGCGGCTGATCTATAGGTACAGATTCGAGGAGCCGCCGGGTGCCCCCTAACAATCCATTCAAGCCGACGCCGCTCCGCGGCGCGGTTTAAATCCACCGTTGGGCGTCATGGTGAATAGCGATATGGACGATTGGCAGCCGTACTTCGACGACGAAGAGGCTAAAGCCCTCATCGGCAAACATCTTCTCGTTGGCGTAACACACCGCAATCATGCTGACGAGATCATCGGCATGGAGCAGTTTCACGGAGAAATTGTTCGTGCTACACGAGACGAGGGGATTGTTCTCCGTCTCGAAGCCTCCGGCGAAGAGCGTCTGTTGCCGCCAGATCTGTCGCGCCTCGAACAAGCAGCCCCTGGCAATTTCAGGCTCAAGGCGTCGGGCGAGGTGGTTGAAAACCCGGACTTTGTTTCTACTTGGACGGTGTACCCACCTAAGGAACATTAATGCTTCAAAGTTCGCCGCCCAACAAAGCGCTCCAGCCGACCTGCAGAATGCGATGCATTTCGCGGTCGGCTGAGCTATGTCGTTATGTGCCATGAAAAATAACCAGCTCACGAAGGGCAACCAACGACGCGTCATGTACATCGAAAACAAAGATGGAGAAATTGACGGCGCAGCAGCAAGGATTGGGTGGCTCGAGTTTTCAAAGTCAGGCCTTAGTGTCTATTACCGGGGAAGAACGCTGTCCAGAGCAAAAGGTAGTGGCGTGGCAGGCAACCACTTTGACGCAGAAACCGGCGAAGAATACTGGATATCCGGGATTAAAAAGAAAGGCTCCAATACACATTGGGCCGAATCAGTGAAGGTGGTTGTTGATGAAGACGCCAAAGATGAATATCAACGAATCAAAGAAAGCATATAACACGGCGCTCCAGCCGATGTCGGCCCTGTCGGGCCTCCTCGGCTGAGTTCGGCGTTAGGCATGTATATGCTCGGAATTGAAACCGCAGCGAACTGGATTGCCATATCTGCCAATGTTGGTATTGCAGTCTACATTTTAGCTAAGGTTCATCGATTATCGGGTTTGCTATTAGTCGCCTGGTTCACGGCCCTTGCAATTCAGTTTGTATTGTTAACTGAGACATCAGAGATCATCAAATTCGAAATAGCTAACGGGGAAGCAATTTTGATTGCTCCGTTATGGTACAAAATATTTATTGCAGCGCGCTCAATTCTGGCTTTACTGTCACCAGTCGCTTTATATCTCTTAGCCACGCAAGCCTTGGCTTCAAAGGATAGAACAAATGACTGACAGGTTGATGCAGAACCCAGCGAACGAACCAGAAAGTCATTTGTCATAGAAACATTCCCAGAACTCCAGTCCTGACGGCGATGCGCGGCCAACTCGACCCCCAGTCCTCGATGTTCCATTACTTCTCTCACGAGTCGCGCGTGCCGGCGGACCATCCGCTGCGGCGGGTGAAGAAGCTCGCCGATCGGGCGCTCGCTGCCATTTCGGCGGACCTGAATGCGCTGTATTCGAGTGTTGGGCGCCCGTCGATCCCGCCCGAGCCCCTGCTCAAGGGCCAATTGCTGATCGCGCTGTACACGATTCGCTCGGACCGGCAGTTTTGCGAGCAGCTCGACTACAACATCCTCTTTCACTGGTTTCTCGACATGAACCTGGAGAGCGCCAGCCTCGATCGGTCGAACTTCAGCCGATTGCGCGAACGCCTGGTGGCCACCGACGTGGCGCGGCGCTCTTTCGATGAAGTGGTGTGCCTCGCCCGCCGGCAGCAACTGTTGTCTTCGGACCATTTCACGGTCGACGGCACGCTGATCGACGCCTGGGCCTCGTTCAAGAGCTTCAGGCGCAAAGACGGCGAGCCGCCGAAGGATGGCGGCGACGGCACCGGAATGGTCGACTTCAAGGGCGAGAAGCGCGCCACCGACAAGGGTTACCACGTAAAGGACTTCGTGGGGCATCTGCGAGAGCACCGAATCCGTCAGCGCATTGCGCGCGTTGAGGGGCGCAAGACACCAGGGCTCGACAGGCGCACTACGCGGACCGAGGCTTACCAGATCAGCCAACGCAAGCGCAAACGGGTGGAAGAAATCTTCGGCTGGCTCAAGACGGTCGGAGGAATGCGCAAGAGCCGATTCATCGGACAGGCGAAGACCCAGATGGCGGCCTTCATTTCCGGCGCCGAATACAACCTACTGAGGATCGCAGAATTGAGCGGCTCGGAGGTGAAGGCGTGAACCGGGGGGCGAAAAGGGCCGACGCGGTGCACGCCGGCAACCGCATCGGCAATTCGAAGCGAATTGAGAATCCAATCCCTGCGAAGAAGTCGCCATGAGAATCAAACCGAACAACCCCGCCGGTGCCATTTCGACCGGTTTTGCATCACCCTTTTAGGGATATGGACCCTCATCTCTGAACACATGAAGAGCCAAGAAAAGAAATATTCTTCTAAAAATTTCTGGTTTATCCTTGCCGCCATCATCTCTGTAGGCTGCCTTTGGCTTTTAATTGATAGACCTGTCTCCCAAGACCTTGTCAGGGCCGTAGTAACCCAAGGCGTCTGGAAGATTCAACGTTACAGCAACACCACCTATCAAGGTGTCGCAAGAGTAGAGGACGGTGCCACTATTCACTTCACAACCTATCGCTCCGTCCCGGTTGGCACACAGATTTATGTTTATCGTTATCGCCGGCCCATCAGCGGGATAACCACCTATGCGTACAATGGTCCTTAACACCCCTTGCCTGCACTTTGAATCGACTTTTCTTCATGTGCGTCCTCGTCTCGCCTGACGGACTATACAGCTTCGCGTGCTACGGCTCAGTTTGGGCAGCTCAGCATGAGCAGCATCGCAGCTCTAACACAGGGCTCCAAATGGACGCCAATGCCGCTGCGCTCTATTGATACTCTTTATCTCCGCGATGAATAAGCTGGCACTGATCACTCTGTACATTGTCTCGATTGTCCTAGCATTTCTTGCAGGAGGTCAGCTGTCGTACAAGCACAGCCTTGAAGGATTCAGCGTTGCTCTTGACGAAACCCAAGCCATGCTTTGGTTCAATCATTTACTTCAGTTCCGTGAAATTGAGGCAGATCTTGAAATTAGGGGATGCGAAGAGGTCGCTCTTGAGAAAACCAGGATTGCGATTGATGGTGAATTGAGACTACTGTCGTCGTTCCATCAAGAATATCCAGACTCCTCTCTTAACAAGTACATCACAGACAGAGATGCCAAGTTGCTTGATCAACTCAAGAGCTTCACGAGCAAGTATGGTGACTCATGGACAGTACCTCAGTGTCGAACGGTAAATACGTGCGCAAACTAACCCCAACCCGACGCTCATCCGTACAGTGCTTGCTGGTTCCCTCCGCGCTTCGAGCGCCGGCGGCCGGATAGCTTTATGCTGGACGTCAGGAGAGTAAGGTGACCGATTCCCCAAAGAAGCTGTTACTCGAACTCGAGCGGTTTGGCCTGAAAAACGATGGCGGCATCGTCGATCGGCCTCGGCGCATGCTGAACATCACCCGAGACACCGGAGAGTTTCTTTCGGTGCTCGTGCAGGCCATGAATGCTCAACGTGTGCTTGGGATAAGCACCTCCAACGGCTACTCGACTCTCTGGCTTGCTATGGCGGCAAAGGCTACCTGTCGGAAATGGTGAATTTCTGGCCACGCGGCTTTCTCCGTAGCCATACCGCCCAACCCGTCATTTCACCGGACGTCCGCAAAGCGCCGCGCTGGCCCGGATCCTTCAGACGTGGGCCAACGCGAAAGCGCGCGGGTCAAAGTAACTTTCGAAGGCGATAGCGCATGAAAGGAATCGTGTATGAAAGATACGGACCGCCCGAAGTACTTCAGTTGAGGGAAGTCGAAAAGCCCGCCCCCAAGAACAACGAAGTCCTGATAAGAACGCATGCCGCAACGGTCACATCCGGGGACTGCCGTGTGCGGAGTCTCAATGTCCCCTCCGGTTTCAGACTCCTCACACGTTTGGCGTTTGGAATCTCACGGCCAAAGCAACCCATACTGGGGTCGGAGTTGGCTGGGGTGATTGATGCGGTCGGCAAGGACGTAAGCAGATTCAAGCCTAGTGACGAGGTTTTCGCTTCCAGCGACACCGCCATGGGTTGCCATGCGGAGTACAAGTGCATGGCCGAAGACGGGGCTGTGGCTCCCAAACCGTCCACTCTGACTTTTGAAGAAGCCGCAGCGCTGTCTTCTGGTGGGACAACGGCCTTGGATTTTCTCAGAAGAGCCAAAGTTCAGCGCGGAGAAAGCGTGCTCGTCATTGGCGCATCCGGCGCGGTGGGCGCTGCGGCGGTGCAGCTTGCCAGGCATTTCGGGGCAATTGTCACCGGGGTATGCAGTACCGCGAACGTGGAGCTGGTGAGGTCTCTGGGCACCACACAGGTCATCGACTACACCCGGCAGGATTTCACCCGAGATGGCGAGATCTACGATGTCATTGTCGATACCGTCGGTACGACGCCGATCTCCCGCCGCGTGGCGTCGTTGAAGGATGGCGGACGCCTTCTGATGATTGTGGCCGGGCTGCCGGACATGCTCCGTGGTTTGTGGGTGTCGATGACGAGCGGCAAGAAAGTCATCGCCGGGCCGGCCACGGTGCGCGTTGCGGATTTGCAGCTTCTTGCGGAGCTGGCCGAAGCGGGAGAATTCAAGCCGGTCATCGATCGGCGCTATCCGTTCGAACAGACGGCCGAGGCGCACCGCTACGTCGACACCGGCCGCAAGAAAGGAAATGTCGTCATCACTTTCGAGCTTGGCGCTCGAACACCGGAGCCTTAATGAAAACCATCGGCCTGATCGGCGGCATGAGCTGGGAATCAACCATTCCCTACTATCGGCAAATCAACGAGACCATCAAGGCGCGCCTCGGCGGATTGCATTCGGCCAGGATCGTGCTCTACAGCGTGGACTTCCACGAGATCGAGCGGCTTCAACATACTGGAAACTGGGAAGCCGCCGGCGCCATGCTGGCCGATGCGGCGCGCGCGCTCGAAGGGGCCGGCGCGGCATTCCTGGTCTTGTGCACCAACACCATGCACAAGGTCGCGCCGAGCATTGAAGCCGCCGTCCGCATTCCGCTGCTTCACATCGCCGACCCCACGGCGGCCGAGATCAAGCGGGCGGGCCATTCATGCGTTGGCCTGCTCGGCACGCGATTCACCATGGAGCAGGATTTCTACCGCACCCGGCTGAGTGAGCGCCACGGCCTGCAAGTCATCGTGCCGGACCAGGAAGACCGCGAGACCATTCACCGCATCATTTTCGAAGAGTTGTGCCTGGGGGTCATCAAGCCCGAATCCCGCAGCGCGTATCGAACGGTCATGGGCAAGCTTGCAGCCCAGGGCGCGGAGGCCATCATTCTTGGGTGCACCGAGATATCGCTGCTGGTGGATCAGCAGGATTCCGACGTGCCGCTGTTCGATACCACGGCGATCCACGCGCGCATGGCCGCCGAAGCGGCGCTTGCCTCCTGACGCCCAACCCCGAATCGCCAGACCTGCACTGCAGATTCGGGGCAGCGCATCGCAACCTATCCATTTCACTTTTTTGCGCCCGCCATGACTTCAACTGACCACTCAAGTTACAAGGTTTCGGTAATGCCCCCGAGGAGGTGTGCACGGCGATTTCGTGGGCGCAAGAGGAAGGCTGGAACCCGGGGCATGGTGATGCGGCCGCTTTCTACGCGGCGGATGCGAGCGGCTTTCTGGCAGGGAGGCGCCGGTTCTTTTCTACGCTTGCGTGCTCATTGCCCACGTAACGGGCACCGTGTCGCAGCTGGCGGTCTACCTTGCCTGGGCGTACGTGGGCTTGCGCGTTGCGCACAGCCTGATCTTTTTCATCTACAACCACCTGATCCTCCGGTTCGCGGTCTTTGCGACCAGCAATCTCGTCTTGCTGGTGCTCATTCTTTACACCGCCGCGCCGCTGCTGTGAGCCGCTGACGGCGTACGGTCTCCGCCCTGCCCGGTTTACCGCAAGGGTGAGCATGAGCCGGCTGCACGCCGCCAGCATGCGGGTGGCAGAAAGAGTGCCGCAGGACAAGTGCCAGGTGGCTATGCGGTAGAGTTCGCACCCATTCGCCATATGAACTGGCACCGGTCGCCTTGTCCAGCCACGCGGGCGCTCGTTGTGTGTTGCTCACGGTGCGCTGCCCGCCGGCGCCGCACTGCTTTGACACCGCCTGCCCCTGGCCAGTCGCTATTTTTCCGTTGGAGAACCGGGTCAAAACACATCATCGCTCACGCGTTCATGCGTTTTATCCACCCTCCGCCCAACACCCGAACGACTGGGTCCGCAGCACAACGCTCCGGTGCCGGTTGTTTAATCACCTGCCTTGAGAGTCGGCCAAAAGGAAACCTATGAAACCTCGCCAAGTATCGCTCATGACCGTTGCTGCCTTCGTTGCCACCGTCTTCGGTACGAGCAGCCACGCACAGCAGAGCTATTCGGACGCCCAGCTGCATGGCAACTGGAACTGCAAGCTTTCCGCCGAGGAAAATGGCACCCGGATTCAGCTTGAATACATTGCGAGTTATGCGCGCGACGGCAAGTCGAACAATTTCGGCACGCTCAAGCTCAAGGCTGCCAACGCGCCAGAGATGGTGTACTCGACCGCCTCCAGCGCCAAGTGGAAGCTCAAGGGCCGTTCCATTGAAGAAACCATCGAGGACACCAGGATCTCCAGCATTAGCCATCCTGAGTCCAGCAAGACGCCCAACCTGCCGGGACTCTTTCCGAAGAGCGGCACCAAGTCGTCGGAGATTCTTGAACTGAGTGCATCGACGATGAAGCTACGGTCGGGCACAGATGGGTCGGTCATCGCCTGCAGCAAGCGCTAGCGCGCTGCTCGGACTCCCTCTTCTTCGGACCGTTCGAAAACGAAAACCCCGGCTCAAGGCCGGGGTTTGTCTTTTGCTGAACCGGATCGGCGCTGATCCGGGGCGTACTTACTCTGCCCGCGCAAAGCTCAGCTTGCCGCCGGCCGCATCGACCTTGATGCAGTCCTTGGCGGCGAACTGTCCTTCCAGAATGGCCTTGGCGAGCGGGTTTTCGATGCGCTCCTGGATGGCGCGCTTCAGCGGCCGCGCACCGAACACAGGATCGAAGCCGGCAGAGGCGATCTCGGCCAGCGCGGCGTCGCTCACCTCCATGCTCATCTCCAGGCGTGCCAGGCGCTTTTCCAGGTACTTCAGCTGGATGCGGGCGATGCCGGCGATGTGCTTTTCGTCCAGCGCGTGGAAGACCACCACCTCGTCGATGCGGTTGATGAACTCGGGGCGGAAGTAGGTCTTCACCTCGGCCATCACCGCCAGCTTGATCACCCCGTAGTCGTCGCCGGCCATCTGCTGGATCATCTGGCTGCCCAGGTTGCTGGTCATGACGATGACGGTGTTCTTGAAGTCCACGGTGCGGCCCTGCCCGTCGGTCATGCGGCCGTCGTCGAGCACCTGCAGCAGCACGTTGAAGACGTCCGGGTGGGCCTTCTCGACCTCGTCGAAGAGGATCACGCTGTAGGGTTTGCGGCGCACCTGTTCGGTGAGATAGCCGCCTTCCTCGTAGCCGACGTAGCCCGGGGGCGCGCCGATCAGGCGGGCGACCGAGTGCTTCTCCATGAACTCGCTCATGTCGATGCGGATGAGGTGCTCTTCCGAATCGAAGAGGAATTCCGCCAGGGTCTTGCACAGCTCGGTCTTGCCCACGCCGGTGGGGCCGAGGAAGAGGAACGAACCATACGGCCGGTTCTCGTCGGAGAGCCCGGCGCGCGAGCGGCGGATGGCGTCCGACACCAGGCGCACCGCCTCGTCCTGCCCGACCACGCGGCCGTGCAGACGCTCTTCCATCTTCAAGAGCTTGTCGCGCTCGCCCTGCATCATCTTGCTCACCGGAATGCCGGTGGCGCGCGAGACGACTTCGGCGATCTCCTCGGCGCCGACCTGGGTGCGCAGCAGCTTGAACTGGCGCTCGCCGCTGCCAGCGGTTTCGGCGGCCTTCAGCTGCGCCTCCAGCTCCGGCAGCTTGCCGTACTGCAGCTCGGCGAGCTTGTCGAACTGGCCCTTGCGCTGCATTTCGGCCATCTGCGCGCGCAGCTTCTCGATCTCTTCCTTGATGTGCTGGCTGCCCTGCACGCTGGCCTTCTCGGAACGCCAGATCTCGTCCAGGTTGGCGTACTCGCGCTCCAGCTTGTCGATCTCGTCGCGGATCAGCAGCAGGCGCTTCTGCGAGGCCTCGTCGGTTTCGCGCTTCACCGCCTCCTGCTCGATCTTGAGCTGGATGAGGCGGCGTTCGAGCTTGTCCATCGACTCCGGCTTGGAGTCGATCTCCATCTTGATGCGCGCGGCGGCCTCGTCGATCAGGTCGATGGCCTTGTCCGGCAGGAAGCGGTCGGTGATGTAGCGGTGCGAGAGTTCCGCCGCGGCGACGATGGCCGGGTCGGTGATGTCCACGCCGTGGTGCACCTCGTACTTCTCCTGCAGGCCGCGCAGGATGGCGATGGTGGATTCCACCGTCGGTTCGTCCACCAGCACCTTCTGGAAGCGGCGCTCCAGTGCGGCGTCCTTTTCGATGTACTTGCGGTATTCGTCCAGCGTGGTGGCGCCGATGCAGTGCAGCTCGCCGCGCGCGAGCGCGGGCTTGAGCATGTTGCCGGCGTCCATCGCGCCTTCGGCCTTGCCGGCGCCCACCATGGTGTGGATTTCGTCGATGAAGACGATGATGCGCCCCTCTTCCTGGGCGATGTCCTTCAGCACCGCCTTCAGGCGTTCCTCGAACTCGCCGCGGTACTTGGCACCGGCCAGCAGCGCGGCCATGTCGAGCGAGAGCACCTTCTTGCCCTTGAGCGTCTCCGGCACCTCGTCATTGACGATGCGCTGGGCCAGGCCTTCGACGATGGCGGTCTTGCCCACGCCCGGCTCGCCGATCAGCACCGGGTTGTTCTTGGTGCGGCGCTGCAGGATCTGGATGGCGCGGCGGATTTCGTCGTCGCGGCCGATCACCGGGTCGAGCTTGCCCTGGCGGGCGCGCTCGGTGAGGTCCAGGCAATACTTCTTCAGCGCCTCGCGCTGGCTCTCGGCATCCTGGCTGCCGACGTTCTGCCCGCCGCGCACCGCATCCACCGCTGCCTCCAGCGCCTTGCGGGCAAGTCCGTGCTCCTTGAGCAGGCGGCCGGTCTCGCCCTTGTCGTCGGCCAGCGCCAGCAGGAACATCTCGCTGGCAATGAACTGGTCGCCGCGCTTCTGGGCTTCCTTGTCGGTCAGGTTGAGCAGGTTGGTCAGGTCACGCCCCACCTGCACCTCGCCGCCGTGGCCTTCCACCTTGGGCAGACGCTCGATGGCGCGCTGCAGCGCGGCCTTGAGCGGCGGCACGTTCACCCCGGCACGCTGCAGCAGCGAGACGGTGCCGCCGTCGTCCTGGCCGATCATCGCGGCCAGCAGGTGCAGCGGCTCGATGAACTGCTGGTCGTTGCCCACCGCGATGCTCTGCGCATCAGCGAGGGCCTGCTGGAACTTGGTGGTGAGCTTGTCGAAGCGCATGGCGGGCATTTCCTGAAGGATTGGACTGAGCTCTATGTGGGGTGGGTTTCGGTGCGTTCAAGGGGCCGATGATCCACCGTAGCCCGAATCGAGCACAGCGCAATCCTGGCGCGCCCTTCACCCGGCCCTGTTAGCCGCTAAACTGTGCGCTCCCGACAAACACCCGGTAGCAGGACGCACATGGCAGGCGCTTACGTGATTGGCCACATCACCGTGAAGGACGAGGACAAGTGGGCCGAGTACCGCAGCAAGGTGCCGGCCACGCTGCAGCCCTGGAACGCCGAACTGGTGATGCGCGGCAGCCTGGCCGCGGTGCTGGCCGGCGAGCACGCGCATGCCGACGTGGTGGTGATCCGTTTCCCCACGCTGGAAGCCGCGCAGGCCTGGTACGCATCCCCCGCCTACCAGGCGCTGATCCCGCTGCGCGAGGCGGCGGCCGATCTGGTACTGACCTGCCACACGGCCTGATTCGGCCGCTTGCACTGCGCCCGCTTGCCCGGGCAGGGGCGACAGACCTATAGTAAGGAATCCTTACCATCTACCGGAGGCGGACATGCTCGCCAAGATGACCGCAAAGAACCAGCTCACCCTGCCCAAGAGCGTGACCAAGGCCATCGGCCCGGTGGAGTATTTCGACATCGAGACGCGTGACGGACAGATCATCCTCACCCCGGTGCGCATCCAGCGCGCCGACGCCGTGCGCGCCAAGCTGGCGGCGCTGGAACTCGACGAGCAGGACATCCAGGACGCCGTGAGCTGGGCGCGCGAAGGAAGCGACCGGGCCGCTCAATGAGGCCGCCGCGCGTGGTGCTGGACACCAACCTGGTGCTCTCCGCGCTGGTGTTTGCCAACGGGCGCCTGAGCGCTCTGCGTCATGCCTGGCAGGCCGGGCGCTTCATCCCGCTGGTTTCCCGCCCCACCACCGCAGAACTGATGCGCGTGCTGGCCTACCCGAAGTTCCGCCTGAGCGCGGATGAACAGCAGGACCTGCTGGCCGACTACCTGCCGTGGTGCGAGACCGTCCGCATCCCGTCGCCGCCGCCCGCAACACCGCCTTGTCGCGACTGTTTCGACGAACCCTTCCTGCAACTGGCACTCGCCGGCCGCGCAGACTGCCTGGTTAGCGGGGACCGCGACCTGCTGGTCCTCGACGGCACCCTGCCCTGCCCAATCCTGACTGCCGATATCTTCCTGACACGCCATTGCACATCCGCCGAGGAATGAGCCGACCATGACCGCACCCGTCCGCATCTACCACAACCCGCGCTGCTCCAAGAGCCGTTCCGCCTGCACCATCCTGGCCGAGAAGGGTGTCGAGGCCGAAGTGATCGAGTACCTCAAGACCCCGCCCGACCGCGCCACGCTGAGCGCCCTGCTCGCCAAGCTGGGCCTGCGCGCCGAGGAACTGGTGCGCAAGGGCGAAGCCATCGTCAAGACCGAATACGCCGGCCGCACGATGAGCGACGAGGACTGGCTGGAAGCCATGCTCGCCCACCCCATCCTGATCGAGCGTCCCATCGTCGTGGTCGGCGAGCGCGCCGTGGTGGCCCGCCCGCCCGAGCGCGTGCTGGAACTGCTGTAAGGGGCCGCCCGCGATGCCGCGCAGCGCGCCCTTCGACTACGAGGACATCCGCCGCCGGGCGATGCAGTCGCTGTTCGAGAGCTTCGACAGCCTGTGCGAAGGCACCATCGTGGTGGACGGCGCGGCGCGCATCGTGTGGATCAACGAGCGTTATGCGCAGCGCTTTGGCCTGGCGCACGCCGACGAGGCGATCGGCCGCGAGGTCGAGGAGATCATCCCCAGCTCGCTGATGCGCGAGGTGGTGCGCACCGGCCAGCCCATCCTGCTCGACATCCTGGAGGTGGGCAGCGAGTCCTTCGTCGTCACCCGCATCCCGCTCAAGGACGACAGCGGCCAGGTGATCGGCGCGGTGGGCTTTGCGCTCTACGACCAGCTCCAGCCGCTCAAACCCTTCTACGCGCGCCTGGGCCGCCTGCAGCAGGAACTCGCCCAGACCCGCAAGCGCCTGGCCGAAGAGCGCCGGGCAAAGTACACCTTCTCCAACTTCGTCGGCACCAGCCCGGCGGCAATGGAGATCAAGCGCCAGGCGCGCCGTGCGGCGACGCTGGAGTCGCCGGTGCTGCTGCTGGGCGAAACCGGCACCGGCAAGGAGCTGATCGCCCACGCCATCCACGCCGCCTCGCCGCGCGCCGACCGCCCCTTCATCGGGGTGAACGTCGCCGCCATCCCCGAATCCCTGCTGGAAGCCGAATTCTTCGGCACCACTGCGGGCGCCTACACCGGCGCCGACCGCAAGGGCCGCCTGGGCAAGTTCCAGGCCGCCGACGGCGGCACGCTGTTCCTCGACGAAGTGGGCGACATGCCGCTGCCGCTGCAGGCCAAGCTGCTGCGCGTGCTGCAGGAGCAGGAGGTGGAGCCGCTGGGTTCGGACCGCGTGATCCAGGTGGACGTGCGCATCATCGCCGCCACCAGCGTGGATCTCGCCGCGCGCGTGGCCGACGGGCGTTTCCGCGCCGACCTCTTCTACCGCCTCAACGTGCTGCCGCTCAACCTGCCGCCGCTGCGCGAACGCCTGGCCGACATCGAGGCGCTGTGCGAGCACATCCTCGAGGACATCGCGCGGCGCACCGGCCTGCCGCAGCGCGAGCTGGACGCCGACGCCATCGCGCTGTTCCGCCGCTGCGCCTGGAGCGGCAATATCCGCGAACTGCGCAATGTGCTGGAGCAGGTGTCCATGCTCTCGGACGAAGCACGCCTGTTCGCCGCGGACTTCGCCCACATCCTCACGCCCACCCTGCCGCAGGCGCCTGCGACGCAGCCGACCCGGACGCTGGACGACGCGCTGGCCGAACACGAGCGCGGGCTGATCCTCGACGCGCTCGCCGCCTGTGCCGGCAAAGTGCCGGAGGCCGCATCCCGGCTGGGGATCGGCCGCGCCACGCTGTACAAGAAGATGGCCGCGCACAAGCTGACGTCTCGAAAAAGAGACTAGTCCACACTCGTAGACTTTGCGTCATTGCGCGGCATTGACGACCATTCGGCCGAATCTGTCTCCATATTGAGACAAATCCGCCCACCACCCAATCGAGTCGATCCGATTTTTCCTTTGCTTTCAATACCTTCCTTCTCTGGCACGCGGCCTGCTTTGTAGCTGTCGGCGGACGCAGAGCCGCCCACCGGAACGCGCAGCACGCCAGAACCGCTGCCGAACAGAGGAGGAGACGATGGACCAGCCCCATACCCACCGGGCCGCAGGAGGCGCCGCGCGATGCGCCCGATGATCCTGCCGCTCGACCCGCCGCGGCGTTTCTTCACCCCCGCGCACCGCCGCCCGCACCCCTACGGAATCGGCCGCCGGTTGCAGTATCGCCATGTGTTGCTGGCGACCGACTTCGCCGCCACCACCGACATCTATCACCGCCATCTGCACTGCCTGGCCCGCGCCATCGGCGGCCGTACCAGTCTGCTGCACCTGCCCGCCGACACGCAGGCCGACGACCCCTGCGCCAGCATCCTGCTCGACGGCCTGGTGGCCCGCCTGGGGCTGACCCCGGGCGCCGCATGGATCGCCCGAACGGGCGAGTTGCGCTCTACGCTGGAAGAAGCGGCCATCGGTCACGGCGTGGACCTGGTGATTGCCGGCGCATGGTCGGCCGCCATCGAATGCGGCCCCTGCCGCGAGGTCGCACGCATCGCCCCCATGCTGGGCTGCGACGTGATGACGCTGGATGACGGCCCCGAGTGGCTGTAGCACCCACAAGAACAAACGGAGACAGACCATGACCATCGCCCGCAAGGCCTCCCCCATCCCGCCGGTCAGCCATCCGGTCCTCACCGGCAGCGACCTGCCCCGCCGCAGCAAGGTGGTGAGCGCCGCCGACGCGGTGCGCCTGATCCGTCCCGGCGACACGGTCGCCACCAGCGGCTTCGTCGGCATCGGCTTTGCCGAAGGCATCGCCTGCGCGCTGGAGGAACTGTATCTCGACCCCGCCCCCGGCCACTTCGACCGCCCGCGCGACCTCACCCTGATCTACGCCGCCGGCCAGGGCGACGGCAAGAGCCGCGGGCTGAACCACCTCGGCCACGAAGGCCTGGTGCGCCGCGTGATCGGCGGCCACTGGGGGCTGGTGCCGACGCTGCAGAAGCTCGCCATCGAGGACCGCATCGAGGCCTACAACCTGCCGCAGGGGGTGATCACCCATCTGTTCCGCGACATCGCCGCAGGCAAGCCGGGCACGCTGTCGCGCGTCGGCCTGGGCACCTTCGTGGACCCGCGCCACGGCGGCGGCAAGATCAACGCCCGCACCACCGAGGACCTGGTCAGCCTGATGGAGATCGGCGGCGAGGAATACCTGTTCTACAAGGCCCTGCCGATCAAGGTGGGCATCATCCGCGGCACCACCGCGGACACCGACGGCAATGTGACCATGGAGAAGGAGGCGCTGACCCTCGAGGCGCTGGCCATCGCCATGGCCGCGCACAACTCCGGCGGCATCGTCATCGTGCAGGTGGAGCGCATCGCCGAGCGCGGCAGCCTGAACCCGCGCCAGGTGAAGATCCCCGGCGTGCTGGTGGACTGCGTGGTGGTGGCGGAGAAGCCCGAACACCACATGCAGACCTTCGTCGAGCAGTACAACCCGGCCTTCTCCGGCGAGATCCGCATCCCCTCTTCCTCGCTGGCGCCGATGCCGATGAGCGAGCGCAAGATCATCGCCCGCCGCGCCGCGCTGGAACTGGCCGCCAACAGCGTGGTGAACCTGGGCATCGGCATGCCGGAGGGCGTGGGCTCGGTGGCCGCCGAGGAAAAGGTCATCGACCTGCTGACGCTGACCGCTGAGCCCGGCGTGATCGGCGGCATCCCGGCCTCGGGGCTCAACTTCGGCGCCGCGGTGAACACCGACGCCATCATCGACCAGCCCTACCAGTTCGACTTCTACGACGGCGGCGGGCTGGACGTGGCCTTCCTCGGCCTGGCGCAGGCCGACCGCGAAGGCAACCTCAACGTCAGCCGCTTCGGCCCGCGCCTGGCCGGCGCCGGCGGCTTCATCAACATCAGCCAGAACGCCAAGAAGGTGGTGTTCGTCGGCACCTTTACCGCCGGCGACCTGCAGGTGGCGCTCAAGGACGGCCAGCTCGCCATCGAGCGCGAGGGCGGCACGCGCAAGTTTGTCGAAGCGGTGGAGCATCGCACCTTCAGCGGCGACTATGCGCGCCGCCGCGGCCAGCCGGTGCTCTACATCACCGAGCGCTGCGTGTTCCGCCTGGGCGACGAAGGCCTGGAGCTCACCGAGATCGCCCCCGGCGTCGACCTGGAGCGCGACATCCTCGCCCACATGGATTTCCGCCCCACCATCTCGCCCGCGCTGCGCACCATGGACGAACGCATCTTCCGCGACGAGCCGATGGACCTGCGTACCGCCCTGCTCTCACTGCCGCTGGAGCAGCGCCTGAGCTACGACGCCGCGCACGACCTGTTCTTCGTGAACTTCGAAGGCCTGGCGATCCGCGAGCGCAGCCAGATCGCCCGCATCGAGGCCTTGATCGACAGCCGCCTGGCCCCGCTCGGCCACCGCGTGCCGGCCATCGTCAACTACGACAATTTCTCCATCACCCCGGAGTTGCTGGAGCCCTATGTGGATATGGTGCGCGGCGTGGTCGAACGCTACTACTCGCGCGTCACCCGCTACACCACCAGCACCTTCCTGCGCGCGCGCCTGGGCGACGCTCTGGCGCACCGCGAACTCGCACCGCATATTTTCGCGGACCCGGCCAGCGCGCTGGCCCATCTGGATGCACTGCAGGAGAGCTGAGCCGCCCACCGTTACAAACAATTGCACTGCGGCGGAATCCTAGTCGCCGCAGTGCAGCATTTCACGGCACCGGCACGCAAATCGGTTCGGTCGACAACAGCAGCGCATTTCGGTGTGCTATGTTTGTCAGCGAGGCCGAGGGAGCGGCATTCATATGCCGACCGGCGTCATCGCTGTCCGAACATGGCGCATCCGCGCCTTCATCGACACCAACGCGCGCGTGGAGAAGAAGATATGGCTACCAAGCAAGACCAGATGAACGAACTGCAGAAGAAGAACCTCGAAGCGGCGATGCGCCTGGCGCAGATGTCCATCGAGAATTCCCAGCGCATCATGGAGCTGCAGGTTTCGACCGCCAAGACCCTGTTCGAGGACGGCGTGAAGAATGCCAAGGCCATGACTGCGGTGAAGGACCCGAAGGAGCTGATGGACCTGCGCACCCAGTTCGCCCAGGCCACCACCGAGAAGATGCTCTCCTGCGCCCGCGAGATCGCCGAGATCACCGCCCGCACCCAGAACGAAGTCGGCAAGCTGGTCGGCGAGCAACTGTCCACCGGCAGCAACGACATGTTCGACGCCATGCAGAAGCTGTTCAAGGGCATGCCGATCACCGACCAGAACGCCATGACCGCCATCCAGACCGCGATGGACACCACCCGCAGCGCCTTCGAGCAGATGACCCGTGCATCGGCCGAAGCCTTCCAGGCCTTCAGCAACATGACCCAGCCGCCGAAGGGCCGCCGCTGAGCACCTTCCGCCGCAAATGAACAAGGGCGCCGCTGGCGCCCTTGTGCGTTCACACCCGCTGAAACCGGCGGATGCTTAGCGCCGCTGGTCGATCGCGTCCCAGGATTCCTCGTCGCCCCAGCGCGCCGCGGCCTCGTCGTCGCTCTCGCGCGCATCGACCCAGTGCGCCCCTTCCGGCGTTTCCTCGCGCTTCCAGAACGGCGCGCGGGTCTTGAGGTAGTCCATGATGAACTCGCAGGCCGCGAAGGCGTCGCCGCGGTGCGCGCTGGCGACGCCGACGAAGACGATGCGGTCGCAGGGCAGCAGACGGCCGTAGCGATGGATGACCCGCACGCCCAGCAGCCGCCAGCGCTGACCGGCCTGGGCGACGATCTCGGCGAGCGAGGCTTCGGTCATGCCCGGGTAGTGCTCCAGGGTCATCGCCTGGACCGCTTTGCCGTACCCGCTGTCGCGCACCAGGCCGACGAAGCTCGCCACCGCCCCCACCTCCGGACGCCCGGCGGACAGCGCGGCGATCTCCGCACCGACGTCGAAATCCGCTTCCTGAACGCTCACCGACATGGTTCAGCCCCCGGTCACCGGCGGAAAGAAGGCGATCTCGTCGCCCGCCGCCAGCGGCGCGTCGCCACCGGCCATGCGCTGGTTCACCGCAGCCCGCACGTTGCGGCCGGCGGCCAGCGCGACCCAGCCCTCGCCACGCGCGGCCAGGTGTTCGCGCAGCGCACCCACCGTGTTCACGCCTTCGGGCAGGGGCAGGCTTTCGCTGGCGCGGCCGACCGCTTCGCGCAGGCTGGCGAAATAGAGGATGTTCAGTTCTTTCATGGCTTCAGGATAGCAAGTCGCCGAAGGGCAGGAAGCGCACCAGGTCGCCGCGTGCCACGGTCTGTTCCGGGGCAATGTCCACCAGGCCGTTGGCCCAGGCGGTCGACTGCAGCGCGGCCGCGCCCTGGTTGCCGAACAATTCCACGGTACCGGCTTCGGTCATGCGCGCGCGCAGGAACTCGCGGCGGCGGTCCGGACGGGTCCAGTCGAAGTCCGCACGCAGGCTCACGCTCTGTGGCGCCACCTCTGTGACCCCCTGGGAGGCGAGGATGAAGGGCCGCACCATCATCAGGAAGGTGACGAAGCTCGACACCGGGTTGCCCGGCAGGCCGATGAAGGCCGCGCCGTGCACCCGCCCGTAGGCCAGCGGCTTGCCCGGCTTCATGGCGATCTTCCACATCACCAGGCTGCCCTCGGCCTCCACCGCCGGCTTGACGTGGTCTTCCTCACCCACCGACACGCCGCCGCTGGTGAGGATCAGGTCGTGGCCCTCGGCCGCATCGCGCAAGGTCTTGCGGGTGGCCTCCAGGTTGTCCGGGACGATGCCCAGGTCGACGAACTCGCAGCCCAGCCCGGTGAGCAGCGCACGCAGCAGGTAGCGGTTGGAGTTGTAGATGCCGCCCGGCGGCAGCGGCTCGCCCGGCATTACCAGTTCGCTGCCGGTGGAGAAAACCGCCACCCGCAGGCGGCGGTACACCGGCAGCTGCGCCAGGCCGACCGAGGCGGCCAGGGCAATTTCCTGCGGACGCAGGCGGATGCCGGCGGGCAGCACCTGCTGGCCGCGGGCGATGTCCTCGCCGGCACGGCGGATCGCGTCGCCGACGCGCGGCTGGTGGTTGATGACCACCGATTCGCCGCGATGCTCGCACAGCTCCTGCATCACCACCGTGTCGGCGCCCGGCGGCACCGGCGCGCCGGTGAAGATGCGCGCCGCGGTGCCCGGAGCCAGCTCGTGCCCCACGCTGCCCGCCGGGATGCGCTGCGACACCGGCAGGCAGGCACCCGGTGCGGGCACATCCGCCGCACGCAGGGCGTAGCCATCCATCGCGGAGTTGTCCATCGGCGGCAGGGCGATGGTGGAGTGCTGCGAACTGGCCAGCACGCGGCCGGCGGCAGTCAGGGTATCGACCTGATCCACCTCGCGGACCGGGCGAACCTCGGCCAGCAGCCTTTCCAGGGCTTCGTCGAAGGACAGGAGCTTGTCGTTCATGCGCTCTCCAGATGCTTGAGGATGAAATCGGCCACCACGGCCGGTTCGTTGAGCGGCAGCAGCGGTAGCGGGCAGTCCAGCACCGCGTCGCTCGCCACCGCCACCACGTGTTCGTTCTCCGGCCACAGCGGCGGCTTGCCGTGCGCCGGGCGGTGGATCTCGATCTTGGGCACCGCCGCGGCCTTGTAGCCTTCGATCAGCACCAGGTCGGTGGGTTCGAGCACGCGCAACTGCTCTTCCAGCGTCGGTTCGGGGGCGCCGCGCAGCTCGTGCATCAGCACCCAGCGGTCGTTGGACAGCATCAGCACCTGGGTGGCACCGGCCTCGCGGTGGCGCCAGGAGTCCTTGCCCGGCTTGTCGAGGTCGAAACCGTGGTGGGCGTGCTTGATCACCGACACGGTCAGGCCGCGGCCGGTGAACTCCGGGATCAGTTTCTCCACCAGGGTGGTCTTGCCGGAGCCGGACCAGCCGGCGATGCCGAACACTTTCATTGCGGGTTGCCGTGCGATGCCAAGGAGAGCCGGAGAATACTACAGGCGGGCAGAGACCGGACTTGACCGCAGTCAGGCGCTGCGGATGCCCCGTAGGAGCGGCCTTGGCCGCGATGCAGCCTGCGGGGAACCACCGCCGCAATCGCGGCCAAGGCCGCTCCTACCTGCAAAGAACCGGCTGCGGCGATCGACCTGACGGTAGGAGCGGGCTTGCCCGCGATGCGGCCGTTGTGAAACCACCGCCGCAATCGCGGCCAAGGCCGCTCCTACACGGGCCGTCGCCGATGCCCTCACCCGCGGCGCGGATCGAAGGCGTCGCGCACCACGTCGGCGAACAGGTTGGCCGCCAGCACCAGCACGAACATGAAGCAGAAGGCGGCGAGCAGCGACCACCATACCATCGGCTCGCGGGCCAGTTCGGCGCGCGCCATGTTGATCATGGTGCCGAAGCTGATCATCGTCGGATCGACGCCGATGCCGATGTAGGACAGCACCGCCTCGGCCAGCACCAGCCCGGAGAAGTCCATCACCAGCGCGATCAGCACGATGTGCATGACGTTGGGCAGCACGTGGCGGCGCAGGATGGCCGGGGTGCGCACCCCGAAGGCACGCGCCGCCTGCACGTATTCCAGCTCGCGCAGTTTGAGCGTTTCGCCGCGCAGCAGTCGGCACAGGCCGGTCCAGCTGGTGATGCCGAGGATCAGGCACAGCGCCAGCAGGCGCGCATCCGCCCGCTCGGCGGCGGTGGCGAACCATTGCGGATGGGTGTCGATGACCACCTGCATCATCAGCACCGCGGCGGCGATCAGCAGCACGCCCGGGATGGCGTTGAGCACGGTGTACAGGTACTGGATGACATCGTCCACCCAGCCGCCCAGGTAGCCGGCCATGACGCCCAGGGCCACCGCGAAGGGCAGCATAACCAGGGTGGTCAGGGTGCCGATCACCAGCGCGGTGCGCACGCTCTTGAGCGCCAGGTAGAGCACGTCCTGGCCCACCTTGTCGGTACCGAAAACGTGGTAGACCGGCGCGAGCGCGGCGACGATGCCCCCGAGCACGAGGATCGCGCCCAAAGTGGCCAGCGCCGCCCGCCAGGCAAGTACGGTGTCGCCACGCACCAGCTTGCCGAGCGCGACGCCCGGCGACAGCTTCGCGCTGCGCGATACGCCCACGGCGACCAGCATCACCGGCAGCAGCCACAGCAGCGCGCCGCCCACCGCGCCGACTGCCGCACGCGCGGCGACGTCACCGGCTCGTTCGGCCTCCGGGTCGGCAAGGTGCGCCGCGCCCCAGACAAGCCGCGGATGAATGCGCGCCTGCCCGCCTTCAGGCAGCTCTACCGTCTCGCGCACGTAAAGGGTATCGGCGAAAGGCGCGGAATAGGTCTTCTCGGTGCGGGTGCGCAGCGGCTCGAGCAACACGTCGAGCGCCGACAACACCTCGGAGGAATAGACCGCCGGCGCATCCGCCGCAGCGCCTTCCACCGCCGGCAACTGCGGACGGTAATGCAGGCTGTCGACGACGCCGACCAGCAGGAAGGCCAGCAGCACGGTGGCCGCGGCCATGCCGGTGGGCCTGCGGCCGACCTTGCGCCAGGCAGCCCGCAGTGGCTCGCTGGCGCGCACATGCAGCACCGTGGCCACGCCGACCAGCAGCAGGGCGAAGAACAGCAGGTCGGTCCACAGCAGGACGGGCTGGAAGTCCATGCGCTACTCCAGCCGTACCCTGGGGTCGACCAGGGTGTAGGACAGGTCGGTGAGGATCAGGCCGACGATGTAGAGCACCGAGCCGATGAACACCATGGCGCGTACCACCGCGAAATCCTGCGCGTTGATCGCGTCGATGGTGTAGCTGCCCAGGCCGGGCACGCCAAAGAAGGACTCCACCAGCAGGCTGCCCATGAACAGCAGCGGAATCACCACCACCACCCCGGTGAGGATGGGGATCATGGCGTTCTTGAGCACGTGGCGGAACAGCACCGCGAGTTCCGACAGGCCCTTGGCGCGCGCGGTGCGCACGTAGTCGCGCGAGATCTCCTCGAGGAAGATGGTGCGGTACCAGCGCACGCTGGAACCCACCCCGGCGAGCACGCTGATCAGCACCGGCAGCACCAGAAAGCGCGCCGCGTCCAGGCCCGGGGCGTAGCCCGAGATGGGGACCAGCGCCCACGCCTTGGACACCAGCCACTGCCCGCCGATGATGTAGAACAGGCTGGAGATCGACATCATCGCCACGCAGATCACCACCCCCCAGAAGTCCAGATAGGTGGCACGGAAGAACACCAGCAGCAGCGCGAAGGAAACGGCGACGAACAGCCCGAGCAGGAAGGTGGGCAGCGCGATCGCCAGCGACGGCCCCATGCGGTCGCGGATCTCGCGGCCGATGTCGCGCCCGTCGTCGGCGCTACCGAAATCGAAGGCGAACATGCGCAGCGACTTGTCGAAGAAGATGGTCTCGGTGAGCCGCCCTGCCCCATCCGCGTCGGCGTTCCAGAAGGTGGGCTTGTCGTAGCCGCGCTCGGCCTTCCAGCGCTCGATACCCTCCTCGGTCGCATGGCGTGCGCCCAGGTGCATGCGTGCCATGTCGTCGGGCGAGTTGACCACGAAGAAGAGCAGGAAGGTAAGCAGGTTCACGCCGATCAGGATGGGCACGGCGTAGACCAGGCGGCGGATGACGTAGGCGAACATCTCAGCCCCCGCCCGGCCGTTCCGGCCACCTGTAGGAGCGGCCTTGGCCGCGATGCAGCGCGTGGCAGGAGCACAGGACGTAATCGCGGCCAAGGCCGCTCCTACGGCACATGGTGAGTCTCATCGCGCTCCCCCCGCAGCCGTCGCGCGCTCGTGCCGGCGCCAATGCACCACCGCAGGCGCCACCATCGCCGCGAGCAGCAGCGCCACCACCGCGAGCGGCCACAGCACCGGGCGGTTCCACGCCGCGCGCGCGGCCTCGCGCGCGGCCACGTCCACGCGCTGGTACTTGAGCGTGCCGCGCACGATGTTGCCCGGCTTGCGGTTATGCACCCAGCCGTGCTGCAGCGAGTAGGACTTGGGGTGGAAGCCGAAGATCCACGGCGCGTCGTGCTGCAGGATGGCCACCATGCGGTCGATGATGGCCTGCCGGGCCGGACCGTCGGGCATGGCCTTCATACGCTCGAACAGACGGTCGTACTCGGCGTTCTGGTAGTTGGCGGCATTCTGCCCGGTGTGCTTGACCTTGCCCTGCGCGCCGTGCAGCAGGAAGAGCAGGTTCTCCGGGTCCGGGTAGTCCGCGTTCCAGCCCATGAAGAAGAGCTGCAGGTTGCCGGTGCGCATCTTTTCCTGGAAGCGGTTCCAGTCGGTGGCACGCACCACGAACTGCACGCCGAGGTCGCGGAACTGCTTGCTCAGCCAGTCCGAGCGCGCCTTGTCGCCCAGCCCGCCCGGGGTGGTGTCGAGGTTGATGATCAGCGCCTCGCCGGTCTGGGGATTACGTCCGTTGGGCCAGCCGGCCTCGGCCAGCAGGCGGCGGGCGACCTCCTTGCTGCGGCGCTGCGGGGCACCGTTGCGCCATTCGTAGACCACCGGGTTGATGCCCGCCTCGCCCTCGCGCGCGCCGAAGATACCCGGCGGGATCGGGTGCATGGCCGGCACCCCGCGGCCGTTGATGAAGATGGAGACGAACTCTTCCATGTCGAGCGCGATCGAGATCGCCTGGCGCAGCTTGCGCGCACGCTCGGCGCCGGCCGGCGTGCCGTCGCCGCCGACCAGCGGGTCGAGCATGTTGAAGCCGAGATAGAAGATCGACGGCGACACCGAGGTGA
Organism: Thauera sedimentorum; assembly: GCF_014489115.1. NCBI lineage: Bacteria > Pseudomonadati > Pseudomonadota > Betaproteobacteria > Rhodocyclales > Zoogloeaceae > Thauera > Thauera sedimentorum. The sequence goes on from NZ_JACTAH010000001.1 coordinate 1,633,010, forward strand.
TCAGCTCGATGCCGCGTGCGCTCATCTCGTCCGAGAGCGTGACCTCGCCCTGGCTGGTCAGGCTCACCGCCTGGTCGAAGTTGTCCGAGGACACCCCGGAGGCGTCGTAGTAGCCCTGCAGGAACTTGTTCCAGTAAGGGATGCCTTCGCGCTCGCGGGTGAATACCACGCGGTCGATGAAGGGCAGCGGCTTGCCGCAGTCGGCCAGCAGGCCGGCGGCCGCGTCGCCCGGTTCGCCCTCGCAGGGGTAGGTGTCGCCGCGGTAGTTGGGGTTGCGGGCGAGCACCATGCGCGCGTTCGGGTTGTTCTCCGCCAGCATGTAAGGGCCGGTGCCCACCGGCCACCAGTCCAGCGTCAGGTTACGCTCGGCCATGCCCGGCTGGCCGAAGAAACGGTCGGCTTCCGGCGGCACCGGGGAGAAGAAGGGCATGGTGAGCCAGTAGATGAACTGCGGGTAGCTGCCCTGCAGGGTGATGCGGTAGGTGTGCTCATCGACCACCTCCACGCCGGGCAGCTCGAAGCGGGTAAGGTCCAGCCAGCCGGGCTCGTCGCGCGCGGCCTCGGCCAGCTGCGCCTGCAGGGTCTTGAGCCCCGGCAGGTACTGCGCCATCAGCTCGAAGATCGGCGAATGCAGGCGCGGATGGGCGAGGCGCTTGATCTGGTGCACGAAATCCGCCGCCACCAGTTCGCGGGTGCCGGTTTCGGCAAAGTCCCCTACACCGCGCACCCCGTCCAGCTCGCCGGGCGCCAGATCGAGATAGCGCGGCGAGCCGTCGGGCCGTCGCGCGAAGGCCGGATGAGGCTGGTAGAGGATGCCCGGCAATACGCGGATCTCGTAGACGCTGGTGGCGACCCGGGCGGGGTCGGCGTCTTCCGGCAGCAGCCGGCCGGCAGCATCGAAACGGCGCAGCACCGGCATCTGCGCGGAACCCTCGCGCAGCTCGTAGGGACGTTTCAGGTAGTGGTACTCGAGCGGCGGCTCGACGATCTGGTACAGGAATACAGCCTCGTCCTCGCTGTAGGACTGCACCGGATCGAGATGCTTGGGACGCTGGGTGAAGGCGGAATACAGCACGTTCTGCCCGCGTTCGGCCGCCGGATAGGGATCGTTCCACGCCCCGCCGCAAGCGGACAGGAGCACGGCACAGAACAGGAGCGGACCGGCACGGCGGAACATGGCGCGATTCTAGCCCGCATTTGCCGCGCCGCGACCCAGCTTGCCCCGAGCGTGGAACTTGTCCGCAGCACGACCATTTCCATACTCGCGCATCGGCTATAATCCGCCGCTTGAACCAATGGAGAACATCGAACAATGGGCTTTCTAGCTGGCAAACGCATCCTGATCACCGGGCTGCTGAGCAATCGCTCGATTGCTTACGGCATTGCCAAGGCCATGCACCGCGAAGGCGCAGAGCTGGCCTTCACGTACCAGAACGAGCGCTTCGAGGAACGCGTGGCCAAGATGGCCGCCGACTTCGGCAGCAATCTCGTGCTGCCGTGCGACGTGCAGGATGACGCGCAGATCACCGCACTGTTCGAACGGCTGGGCGAAACCTGGGACGGCCTGGACGGCCTGGTCCACTCCATCGCCTATGCGCCCACCGACGCGCTGGAAGGCGATTTTCTCGACGGCTTCTCGCGCGAGGCCTTCCGCGTTTCGCAGGAAGTGTCGGCCTACAGCTTCCCGGCGCTGGCCAAGGCCGCACGGCCGATGATGAAGGGCCGCAACGGCGCCCTGCTCACCCTGTCCTACCTGGGCGCGGTGCGCACCATGCCCAACTACAACATCATGGGCCTGGCCAAGGCCAGCCTGGAAGCCTCGGTGCGCTACCTGGCGGTCTGCCTCGGACCGGAAGGCATCCGCGCGAACGCGATCTCCGCCGGCCCGATCAAGACCCTGGCCGCCTCGGGCATCGGCAGCTTCGGCAAACTGCTGTCCTTCAACGAGCGCAACGCCCCGCTGCGCCGCAACGTCACCATCGAGGAAGTCGGCAACGCCGCAGCCTTCATGTGCTCGGATCTGGCGAGCGGCATCACCGGCGAAGTCATGTACGTGGACGGCGGTTTCAATACCACCGCGCTGGGGAACCCGGACCAGGGCTGATCCCCGGTCCTCCGCCCCGCCTCGAGACGCCCGGCCCCGCGCCGGGCGTTGTCCTTTCTGCGGCCGTGAATTTGTCACGGTATTACGGCGAACTGCCGAAAGGCAGTATCCAAAATACCTCCCCCCGGGTATGCGAATCCCCATGGCGGCAACCTAGGATTGAACACGAAGAGTCCGATGACCCGGGCGCATTTCGCGCCTTGCGGAATCCTCGGACCTGCCGTCAGCGCTTGAATTCCCGCCCCTCGGCACGGGCGGGAGCGCCTGCGGTGCAGTCCAGTTGAGTATTCCGGCGAGGCAAAGCAGGAGAAGAACGACGGCCACGGGCCGTCCCGTCCCGTGGGCGGTAAGGCAATAAGGGGCTTGCCAATGTCGAAGCGCAAGGGTTTGCTGCTTGACCAGCAGGGCACGATAAGTGCCGCTGTGCAGAGACTAGGGTTCACCGATTGGGATTTCCTCACACTCGACAATCTCGATGCCGCGCGCAAGGCGCTCTCCGGGCGCCCGCCGCTGGTCGGACTGGTGGTTTTCGACTCTGCACGCAGCTGGCCGGCACGCCAGCTGGAATCCCTGATCTCGCGCCACCAGATCGAGTGGATCGCGATCCTCGAACGTTCGCTGATGCAGGACGGCGATCTGGCACCGCTGGTCGCGCGCAGCTTCCACGATTTCCACACCCTGCCGCTTGACCGCGAACGCCTGCGCATGACCCTCGGGCATGCGCACGGCAAGGCGGTGATCTCGCGTGCCGCGGCGGAGTTCCCGCAACACCCCGGCCGCTTCGGCATGACCGGCAGCAGCGACAGGATGCAGGCACTCTTCCGGCAGATCGAGCGTATCTCCACGGTGGATGCACCGGTGCTGATCGGTGGCGAGTCCGGCAGCGGCAAGGAACTGGTCGCGCGCGCCATCCATTCGCATTCGGATCGCAAGAACGGCCCCTTCATTGCCATGAACTGCGGCGCGATCCCGCCCAACCTGATCCAGTCCGAGCTCTTCGGCCACGAGCGCGGCGCCTTCAGCGGCGCCCACCAGCGCAAGATCGGCAACATCGAGGCGGCCAACGACGGCGTGCTCTTCCTCGACGAGATCGGCGACCTGCCACTGGATCTGCAGGCCAACTTCCTGCGCTTCCTGCAGGAGCACACCATCGTGCGGGTAGGCTCGACCGAACGCGTGCGGGTCAACGTGCGCATCCTCGCGGCGACCCATGTCGACCTGCATCGTGCGGTGGGCGAAGGCCGCTTCCGCGAAGACCTCTTCTACCGGCTCAACGTGGTCCATCTCAAGGTGCCGGCGCTGCGCGAACGCAGCGACGACATCACCCTGCTCGCCGATACGATCTTCAACGACAACATCCACCAGAAGGCACCGCAGGTGCGGGGCTTCAGTTCGGAAGCGCTGCGCGCCATGCAGGAATACCCCTGGCCGGGCAACGTGCGCGAGCTGATCAACCGCATCCAGCACGCGATGATCATGAGCGAAAACCGCCTGATCACCTCGGCCGACCTGGGCCTGCCACAGGCACAGCAGGAACCCGACACCCCCACGCTGGACGAGGCGCGGGCCTCGGTGGAGAAGGAGATCATCGTCAGCAACCTGCGCAAGTACCGCAACAACGTCTCCGAAGTCGCCCGCCAGCTGGGCGTCTCGCGCGTCACCCTGTACCGCATGATCGACCGCCTCAACATCGTTCTCTAGGGCCACGCCCGGCCCCTGCGCCGGCCGCCCCGTTCTAACAACAAGGGGAGAAACGAACATGACGAAGCCGGCACACAGCAACATCAACCATCTCGGCGGGGGGCTCGCGGGCGTCGCCCTGCTCGTTTGCGGCACTGCCGCCCTGGCGGCCGACAGCGACCCGGCCGCCGAATCTCCCGGCCTGCAGCGCCAGCTCGACGAACAGGCCGAGCAGATCCGTCTGCTCAGGGAGAACCTGCTGCGCCAGAGTCTGGCCATTACCGAACTGCGGCGCATGGTACAGATCGACCGGATCTCCGGCCGCGGCAGCGCGCCGGGCGATGCGGCGCGCGCCGCCCGCTACGACCTGGTCGCCCAGGCCTCGCCCGAGCAGCAGCAACCGGTCGGCCAGGCGCCCGAGCGCCGCGATGAGCGTCCGCCGGAAGTGGCGCCGATCTTCGAGCAACCCGGCGTGCTCACCCCGCCGGGCACCTGGATCCTGGAACCATCCTTCCAGTACAGCTATTCGTCCAGCAACCGCATCGCGCTGGTCGGGTACACGGTGATCCCGGCCATCCTCATCGGCCTGATCGACGTGCGCGAGGTCAAGAGCAATTCCTTTGTCGCCGCGCTGACCGTGCGTCGCGGCATCACCAATCGCTTCGAGCTGGAGGCGAAGGTGCCGTACGTCTATCGCACCGACACCAGCGTGAGCCGGGAAATCGCCGACGGGTCGGCGGTGGACCGGGTGTTCGACTCCGACGGCAAGGGCCTCGGCGACATCGAGATCACCGGCCGCTACCAGCTCAACGACGGCGGTTTCGACAAGCCCTACTACATCGCCTCGCTGCGGCTGAAAACGCGCACCGGCAAGGACCCGTTCGAGGTCGAGACCAACCGCACCCTGCCGGGCGGGCGCGGCACCGGGCTGATGACCGAACAGCCGACCGGGTCCGGCTTCTACACCCTGACGCCGGGCCTGACCGTGCTGCTGCCTTCGGACCCGGTGGTGTTCTTCGGCGGCATCAGCTACCAGTACAGCTTCAAGCGCTCCAACGTGTCGCGCAAGACCGACTCCGAGGAGGGTTCCGAGTTTCTCGGCGACGTCCAGCCCGGTGGCGCCTTCGGCTTCAACTTCGGCATGGGGCTGGCGCTCAACGAGCGCTCCTCGTTCAGCATCGGCTACGACCACCTGTCGGTGGGCAAGGTGAAGATCAACGGCAGCACCGCACCGACTTCGGTGCGGGTGCAACTCGGCACCCTGCTCCTCGGCTACTCCTACCGGATGCGCGACGGCCAGACCCTGAACCTGTCGCTCGGCGCGGGGCTGACCCGCGACACGCCGGACCTGCAACTCACCCTGCGGATGCCGCTGACGCTCTGAACTGGCGACGTGGTACGCCTGCGCTCAGCGCAGGCGCATTACGTCGCGCATCGATTCGCCCAGGCGCTGGGCGCGCAGCAGTTCCATGCTGTTGACGGTGACGTCTATCGTGGTGACGGTGCGGATCTGCTGGTTGTCCAGCGAGTTCTGGATCACCGTAGCCAGCGCCGAAGTGGACAAGGCGTTGCCCACCAGGGTGTTGTTGGGGCCGTTCTGGATCACCGCCAGCGTGCTGCCCAGGGCAGGCAGGGCGGCCGCATCGATGCTGCCGCCGGTGAGCTTGCCCAGGTCCGCCACGGTAAGCCGGGTGGCGTTGGCCAGTTCGCCGTTGATATACACCAGCCGCTCCAGGCCGAAGCTGAGCTTCAAGCCTCCCGGCATCTCGAAGCCGCCGCGCATCTCGTCCAGGGCATGCTCGTCGACCGCCTTGAGCGCCACCCCCGCCACCTGCACCGGCTCGCCGCCACCGGCCTGCATCCCCGCCCAGGGGTCGCCCACCGGCCGTTCGGCGTGATCGACCGACAGGTCGCCATACCAGTAGGACACCGCATCCGCCCCTTCAATCTCGTCCGTCGGCCCCGGCCAGGTCTCGCGCGCGTGCTGCGCCATCCGCTCCACGTAGGCGGCCAGTTCCGCGTCCCGCGCGAGAACCGGATGCACCTGCAGGCGGTGCTCTGCATTGTCCGCAGAGGCCACGGCCGTCGCAGCCGGGGCCAGATCGGCCCACTCGCGTTCGACCACTTCGGCGGGCGGACCCTCGCGCCCGGAGAGCTCGGACCAGCTCCGCTCCACCACCTGTGCCGGCGGGTCGCTCCGCCCGGCAAACTCCGACCAGCTGCGCTCGACCACCTCGACTGCGCGCACGGTGAAATCCGACCAGCTCAACTCCACGACCGGCGTGCCGCCATCATTCGCCAGCACCTCACCACGCGGCACGTCGCAGCCGTGGCTGCTCATGTCCAGCGGCCAGTCGGCAATGGCCAGCAACTCGGCCGGCGGCGACTGCTCGCACAGGGCAGGGTTGAACGGCGGCGTGGCGACATCGCCCCGCGACACGCCGAGACCTGCCAGCGAGAGCGCGATCAATCCGGCCAGTGAGCTGTATCGGGGCATGATCGGTTCGTCCTGTGCGCGCGTCAGAAATCCATCGGGCCACGGCGGAACAGCAGCACGTCGGCCAGTCCGCCGCCACGTCCTGCGTTGCTCCCGATCGGCGCGCGGGGACGGATGGCCCAGTCCTCCTCGCGGTTGAACTGGGCGAGCTCCACTCTGCCCATGACCACCAGCAGGATGCCGTTGGTCCAGAACCTGCCGAAGTCCTCCCTCGACAGCACGCGCGTGCCGACGGCCGGATCGCCGAGCACCACGGTGTCCTCGCGTACGCCCTTGATGACGACGAAGTGCGAGTAGCCGTTCTCGTTGATCAGCGCGATGGCCGGCACGTTCGCCTGCACCAGTTGATCCAGCCCGGCCTCGACACCGGCGGCCGGGAAGCCCATGTTGTCCAGGTACTGCTTCATGTCCAGCATGGAGAAGCCCTCCTGGCGGATCTTCGCCTGGTTGCCACGCTCGAACATGTGCTGAAAGACCTGCTCTTCGCCGACCTTGAAGCCGTAGTGATGGGTCAGCAAGGTGGCCACCGCCGCGGAGCCGCAACTGAAGTCGTACTGCTGGTGCATGGTATGCACGTAGCGCGCGCCCTTCATGGTGGTCACCGGCACCGCATACGCCACGCCTGCCGGCGAGAGGAGCTGGGGCGATTCGGCGTGAACCGCCCCGCCCGACAGAACGAACACCACACAGCCGGCGATCGCGGAACAGGTGCGCTGGATCGCTCTCATGGCCGCTTTCCTCAGTTCAACTCGACATTGAGGATCACCGCGTTCTGGATCAGCACGCCATTGCCGGTGTTCTGGATAAGCATCGGCATGCCGGCGGTGTTGCCGAACGACCCGTCCGACACGATGTTGTGCCCGGTCACCAGATCCGAGGCGCTGACCTCGCTCACCGTGCCGGAAGCAATGATCTTGCTCAGTGTGCTGTCGGCACCGCCGCGCAGGCCGTCCAGCCTGGCATCGTCGATTGCGGCCTGGGCGGCAAACACACCGGTCGTACTGCCCACTACCTTGTCCGCCTGCACGAACTCGTCCGTCTCGGCCCACGCAGGCACGCTGTGCACCACCAGCCCGCTTATCGCAACGGCCAGCGTCAGCATCGGAATAATCCCTTTCATGGCGCCACTCCCGCGCTGGTTGCACCGCACGCCGGGGGGCGGATGCCCCCCGGTTCGAGCTACGGCTTACCTGACGTTCAGGTTCGCCTGCACGTTGGCGCTTTGCTGGACCAGCGAACCGATGCCGGTGTTCTGGGCATTGATGATGATGCCCGCACCGTTGGTGAAGCTGCCGCTGATGGTGTTGGACATGTTGAAATGCCCCGCATCCACCGTGACGGTTCCGCCTGCACCACCGGCACCGCCGGTACCGCCCTGGCCCGCACCACCGGTTGCGTTGCCGGCGGTGTTGGTACCACCATCACCACCGTTGCCCGCGGTGTTGCCGCCACCACCCGCGCCGCCGGCGCCACCGGCACCGCCGGTCGCGTTGCCGTTGGTCGCGTCGCCGGTGGTCGCAGAGCCGCCTGCACCGCCGTCACCGGCGTTGTTGGTCGCCGCACCGCCGTCGCCAGCGCTCGCAGTGGCCATGCCGCCAGTCGAGTTGGCATCGCCGGTGGTGGCTGCGCCGCCGTTGGCGGTGCCGGCTCCGCCGGTACCCGTACCTGCGCCAGCCGTCGAGTTGGCGCCGCCGGAGGTGGCCGCACCACCGGTCGCAGTGCCCGCGCCACTGGTCGCGGTGGCGGCCTGGGTGTTGCTGCCGCTGGTGGCACTGGCCGCACCGGAAGTGCCGCCGGTCACCGTACCGGCGTCGCCATTGCCGGCCGCACCAGCGGTCGCCGTTCCGGTGTTGGAACCTGCGGTTGCAGTAGCAGCACCGCCACTCGACTCAGGGTCGTCGCAGCAGGCATTGCTAGTAGCGTTCCCCCCCATGGCTGCAGCACCGGCCATACCGCCATCCCCGCCACTACCATCGGATTTCGCTCCGCCAGCCTTGCTAGCGGCGTCAACGGAACCGCTCGTAGCCTTGTCCGATGCGTATGCACTCCCGCCATCTGCGCCTGCTTTGCCGCCGGAGGCATAGTCTTTCGAGAAGGCGTCACCGCCGGAACCCTTGGCGTTGCCGCCGTCCGCCCCGGCCTTGCCACCATCCGCGTAGTTCTTCGAGTAGGCATCGCCGGCATAGGCTTTCGCATCGCCACCATCGGCACCCTTGGCCTTGCTGGCGTTGCCACCATCACCGCCGTTGGCGCCCTTGGCCTTGCCGGTCGTCGCGTCGCCGACCTTGGCCCAGCCGCCGTCATCACCATCACCGCCATTGCCACCATGAGCGTGACCACCGTCACCACCGGAGCCGCTGGCATCGCCACCATAAGCGTTACCGCCGTCGCCGCCATAGGCCTTGCCGCCGTCGCCGCCGTTGGCATCCCCCTTGTTGAACGCGCTGTTGCCCAGGCCGTGGACATAGATCTTGGTCACCATGCCTTCGAGCTTGGACAGCGCCACCACCGAGGTCTTGTTGAAGGCATCGGTCACGCTGCTCGACGCGGTCGCACCGTTGTTCGCCGCGGCCGAGCCCAGCGCCCAGGCGGCGGCCTCGCCATTGTTGTCGCGGTTGTCGCCCGCGCTGCTGTTGTTGCCTTGGTCGGAGTTGTTGTTCTGGTTGATGGTGGAGTACTCGTTGGCCTGCGGACTGCCGTCTCCACTCATGGTGTTTTCCGCGGTCGCCGTCTGGTTGTTGGTATCAACCACCTCGAGCACGGTATTGGTGGGGTTCGCCAACGCCTGGCCGGACAGGCCGAACGCGAGCGCCACCGCACTGGAAATCAAGGTCCGTTTCATCTCTCGTTCCCCTTCAGATCCTGGGACGGACACCACGCCCCTCCCGGTCCCGCTTTACCGCAAGCACCATGCCAAACCGGAAAAGTGGATATAAGTATCTGTTTTTTCGTCACTTCTTTGAATTCAGCAATGTAAGGCGAACGCCCTGAACCGGGTATCTGTACAGATTGCGTACACCACGCCCTGCATCGCTCACCGAACCGCGTACGGGAGTCTTATTTTTTCGCGTTTATTCAGTAACTTGCGCCACCAAATGGGTACACGGGGGTGCTTCCGATCTGATACAGATGCACCGCATCGTGCGGACGGCAGGGACAAAAAAAGAGGCAGGCCTTGGGCCTGCCTTGAAGCGGCACTTGGTTCCCTTCGGTTACTGGGTCACGGGCCCTGCCGTGCTGCGGATCGCCAGGTTGGCCTGGACGTTCGCGCTCTGCTGGACCATCGCCCCCATCGCGGTGTTCTGCGCGTTGATCAGGATGCCCGCACCGTTGGTGAAACTCGCGCTGGAGCTGTTGGACATGTTGAAGTGCCCGGCCGTGGCCATCACGCTGCCGCCGTTGCCACCGGCACCGCCTGTACCGCCCTGGCCGCTTCCGCCGGTCGCGGCGCCTGCGGTGTTCATGCCGCCGCTACCGCCGGCACCGCCGACATTGTCGCCACCACCTGCACCGCCGGCACCGCCGGCACCCGCCATCGCGTCGCCGTTGGTGGCATTGCCGGACGTCGCCACGCCACCGGCGCCGCCTGCACCCGCGGTATTGGTCGCACTGCCACCGGCGCCGCCGGTGGAGTCGGCATTGCCCGCACTGGCGGTCGCCGCACCGGTTGTCGCCGCGCCAGCGGTCGAGCTGGCTTCACCGCCGGTACCGTTGCCGTCGCCCGCATTTGCAGTGGCGCCGGCCGAGCTGGCCGCACCGCCGGTGGCGCTGGCCTCACCGCCGGTTGCCTCGGCCGTCTGGCTGTTGCCGCCGCTCGTGCTGGTGGCATCGCCCGCGGTGCCGCCGACCACGTTGCCGCCGTTGCCGGCACCGCCCGCTCCGCCACTGGCCATGGCGTCGTTGGTGCCGCCCATGGCATCGGCCGCGCCGCCGTTGCTCAGTACCGCCGGCGTCTCACCGTTGGTCGGCGTTTCGGGCGTGCAGCAGCCGCTCGCGTCGGCATTGGCGCCCTTGGCCTTGGCCCAGGCGCTGCCACCGTCTCCACCGCTGCCGTCGCTATAGCCTCCGCCGGCGTAGGAGCCTGCCTTGGCCCCGCCGGTATAGGCTTGCTCGTAGGCCTTGGCATTGCCGCCGTCGGCATAGCCATTACCGCCATCGGCCGCATCCGCAGCCTTGGCGTCGCCACCGTAGCCGCCGCCGTAACCACCGTCGGAGTAGGCATTGCCGCCATCGGCCGAGTTGCCGGCCTTGGCATCGCCGCCGGCTGACATGGCGTTGCCGCCTTCACCGCCGGACGCCTTGCGCGCATTGCCGCCATCGCCGCCATTGGCACCCTTGGCGTAGCCGGTCTTGGCATCATCGACCCAGGCCTTGCCACCCTCACCGCCATCACCGCCATTGCCGCCATGGGCATGGGCGCCATTGCCGCCGTAACCGTCGGCATCGCCACCCGCAGCCTTGCCACCGTCACCGCCTACCGCCGTTCCACCATCGCCACCGTTTGCATTACCGTAGTTCCGTACGCTGTTGCCGAGGTCATTGGCCTTGATCCGGGTCACCACGCCATGGAGCTTGGACACCGCCACGGCCTTGGAGGTGTTGAACACGTCGCTGAGCGAGGCGGTGGCCATGCCGCCGTTGTTCGCTGCGGCCGCTCCCTTGCCCTCTGCGAGCGCCTTGCCGAGATTGTCGCGGTTGCTGCCGGTGCTGCTGTCGTTGTTCTGGTTCGAGTTGTCGTCGGCATGGATCTGCGAAAACTCATTGGCCTGCGGACTGTTGTTGCCCGTCATCGAAGAGACGGCCGAGGCTTCCTGAGTATTCGCCCCCCCAACCGAACTGACCGTATTGGTCGGGTTCGCCCACACCTGGCTGCCGGCCATGCCGAAAGCCAATGCGAGCGCACTTGAGAGTAGCGTGCGTTTCATAGCGTCTTCCCCTTCAGAGATCGGAACCGGACGCCGTGCCCAGCCCGGTGACGCCCCGCCGCAAGCCTTGTGCCATCTCGACCGAAATGGCCGTATCGATATGTTTTTTCGAGAGTTTTCCGAAGACAGCATTTTGCCGACGGTGCGCTTCGCGCTGGTGCCTGTACAGATTCGTTACAGGCCTGGGCGTCGACGACCCACCGACAGCCCTGTCGCGCCGATAAACTCTTTTCGATTCATGGAATTAGAGGATTCACACCCGAACCAGCCGCTGACTCGTGCGTGAAACAGGGGGCTCAGTTCGTGCGGCGCTCGGTCAGCAAGGCGATGCACGACGCCAGGCGCTCCGGCGCGACCGGGGTGCATTGCACGACCACCCCGCGGTCGGCCAGGCTGCGCTGAAGGCCGCCGTCCTGCCCGTCGGTCAGCAGCACGGCCGGCAACTGCTCACCGAAACGCAGGCGCATTGCGCCGATGGCATCGAAGCCGTCCGCCACGCCCTGTGGTCCACAAGCCGCAACGACGACATCCGGCACCCAGTTGCCGGACGGCGGCAGCAAGGACGCGGCATCGGGTGCAGCCTCCACCTGGTGCCCATAGCTGCGCAGCGCCTCGCCGACGCCCCGACTGGCCGCGGTGTCGATGCCGGTCAGCGCGATGCGCACCTTGCGCAGCGGCGGCTCGCCGTCGCCGTCACTGCGGCATGCCCGCCCGGGCGGCATCTCCACCGCGAACATGGACCCCTTGCCCGGAACCGAGTGCACCCGTATCCGCAGGCCGAGCAGGCGTGCCAGCTTGTCGGCGATCGCCAGTCCCAGGCCGCTGCCGCGCGTGCGGTCGGCGTTGTCGAGCTGACGGTACTCGTCGAATATCTCGCGGATGCTCTCCTGCGCGATGCCCACGCCGCTGTCCCAGACCTCCAGCCATCGACGCCCCTGGGCCCGCCGGCAGCCGATCAGCACGCCGCCGCGGTCGGTGTAGCGCACCGCGTTGGAGACCAGGTTGTCGAGGATGCGGGCGAACAGCACCGGATCGGTACGTACCGTCCACCCGGCGGGACAGTGTGCGCGGCGTAGCGACAGGCGCTTGAGCATGGCCTCGGGCGCATTGACCGACACCACCCTGTCGAGCAGCTCATTCACCGGGACGTCGCGCACCTTGGGTTTGAGCGCCCCGGCCTCCAGCCGGCCGAGGTCGAGCACGTCGGTGAGCAAGGCGCTCAGGCTGGCCACGCAATCGTTCATGCTGCGCACCAACGAGGCCTCGCGCCCGTCGCATTCCTGCTGCAGCAGCCCGACATAGAGCCCCAATGCCGCGAGCGGCTGGCGCAGGTCGTGGCTGACCGCCGCCAGCAGGCGCGATTTGGCGTTGTTCGCCCGCTCGGCCTGCTGCCTGGCCTCGTCCAGGGACAGCTCGGCCAGCTTGCGCGCGGTGATGTCGCAATGCGCCACCACCACGCCGGGACGCGCAGACAGCAGCGGGGAGGCGGTCAGCTCGAACCAGCGCAGACGGTCGGGCGCATGGCAGCTGTACTCGAGGGTGAAGCGCTCCACCTCGCCGCGGAAGACGCGTTCGATGCCCATCCACGCCTCGCGCGCCTGCTCCGCGCTCGGATCGCTGTCGAGCAGGCGGCAGGCCTGCCGGTAGCTCATGCCGATCGAATTGAGCGCCAGCCACTCCGCGCCACTTTCGATGGCGAAACGCTGCCAGGCGGTATTGACCGCGCGGATCACCCCTTCCTGGTCGATCACGGCGATGTGCCATGGCAGGGAGTTGAGCACGCCGATGCTGAAGGCCTCGAGTTCGTCGAGGACGCCGCCCATCCGCCGGCGCTCGGTCATGTCGGTGAGCAGGAGAATGCAGTGGTGGCTGCCGTCGCCACGCGACACCTCGGCCAGCACGGTCCGTTCCCTGCCATCGGCACGCCCCGCCAGGCGGAGTTCCTGGCCATCGACATGCCCGCGGGAAAAGGCGGAAGCGAGCAGGTAGGCGAAGGCGGTCCGGTGTTCGGCGCACAGGTAGTCGGCGAAATTCGCGCCCGCGAGCCCGTCGGTGCAGGTGGCGAGCAGGCGGGCGGCGGGCGGATTGCTCCGCCGGATTACCCCTTCGCGACCGATGGTCAGGCAGGCGGTCGGCGAAAGACGGTAGAAGCGCCGCAGGCCGTCCAGATCCTCCGGGGCATCGTCGGGCGGGCTGGTGCTCGGGTCATCCGGCAGTCGACCGGGTCCGCCACTTCCGTAGCGGCGGGCGCCACCCTCCTCCACCGCGTAAACGAGCGGGCGGATGTCGGTGGACGGCACGTCGGGCCCATCCACACTGTCGTCAGCGGATTTCCATTGCATGGCCAACCTTTCCGAGCCGCAGGCCGTCCTCTATTCATAGACCATGGCAAGCATATGCTGCCATCGCCCGGACCTGCCGGTCACCGGGATGCGGACTCGACAACCAGGGAAAAGGCACTCAGTCGGTGGCCGACGTGAGCCCGCTGCGGATCGCAAACTTGGTCAGTGACGCCACGCTGTGCAGATCGAGCTTGCGCATGATGTTGCGGCGGTGGACCTCCACGGTGGATACCGCGAGATGCAGGCGCTCGGCGATGCCGCCCGAGGTATGCCCCTCGGCGATGAGCTGCAGGATCTGGCGCTCGCGGGCGGTGATGCGCCCCGAGCCGGCGGCATTGCCCGACGACTGTTCGCACAAGGCATTCTTGATCGCCTCGGCCACTTCCGGGCACAGGTAGGTCCGCCCGCGCACCACAGTGCGGATGGCGCGCAACAGTTCCTCACCCGGCTCCGTCTTGGTGACGTAGCCCTTGGCGCCCGCATTGAGCATGTCGAGGACGATCTGGCGGTCGGCAAAGGCCGACAGACCCACCACCTTGGTATCCGGCCGAAGCGTCAGCAGGCGTCGCGTCGCCTCGACGCCGTTCATGCCCGGCATGGCCACGTCGATGCACACCAACTCCGCGGCCTCCCGTACCGCGACGCTCAGCAGTTCGTCACCATTGCATGCCTCGCCGACGACTTGCAGATCGCCCTCGCGCTCCAGCAAGGCCTTGAGCGCATGACGGAATATCTGGTGATCGTCTGCCAGCACGACGCGCATGGTCATCCTCCTCCCCGAGCCGCCCTCCAGGGCAGTCCCTTGATTATGGCTTGCAGTGCATGACAGGCAAGCGGGAGGGGTCGGCGTCAGCGCCCGACTCCGCCCCTTTCCGCCGCCGACTGTGCAGTATTCCGCTACAGCCAGGCGTCCGGACCGGTCGCAAACCAGGCATCGATCGAGCGCTGCATCACGCGGTGGCCGGCACGCAGGACGCCGAGATCCTCTTTCGCCTTGCGCAGGGAATCCTCGGCATCGCTCAGCTTTTGCCTGAGCAGCCGGTTCTCGTGAAACACGCTCTCGAGTCTTCCGAACTCGAAATCCGCACGTCGTGCGGCGCCCGCGGGGACGAAGCTTCCAGCCGCGGCGCACGCAGTTCCGAAACCGGCCCCGAACCGGGCACCGCCGGCCTTGACCTGCTCCATGCTCGCCTTCGCATTGACCATCGTCTCCTCCTTCGTCCCCGGCTGCGGCATGCTCATCCTGGGATCATAAGAAAGCGCGGGTCCGGGGCGGAATACAGCGATCACGGTATCTTCGCTTGAATCCGCAGCCGAAAGCAGTCCGCCCGGGGAAGCGGTCCGCACAGGGACCGCCCGCCCCGGGCGGACGAGCACACGGCGGCGCCTTGCCGCCGGTCGATTCCTTACTGCTGCGGCGGAACGATCGCCGACTCGTTGATCACCACTTCGTAGCGCTCGCGCAGCAGGCTGAGGTAGGCGCTGAAATCACGCTCGGCCATCAGCTGTGCGTACTGGCGCGACATGGCGCTCACCCGGGGATCGTCGGCCGCCAGTTCCGGCCGTTCGACCGACTCGATGCGATAGACCGCATAAGCCTGCGGACCCAGCGAGACGCCGGCATGTGCCGGCAGGCTGGCAGTAGGTGCGGCGAATACCGCCCGCAGCGCGGCCTGCGGCAGCACCGTGGCGTTGCGCTGCACCTTCAGCGCCTGGCCCCACTGGCCCTCCACCGCCTCGCCCTTCTGCGCCGCGGCCAGCGCGGCTTCGCCGGCGGCCGTCGCCAGGCGGGCGGCTTCCTCGCTGCGCAGGTCCGCGACGATGGCGTCCTTCACCTCGTCGAAGGGCAGCGTCTGGGCCGGCTGGTGGTCCACCACCCGGGCGGCCACCAGAGTGCCGCTGCCGACCTCTACGACCTCGGTGTTGCGGCGTTTCTCCAGGGCCTCCTCGGAGAACAGCGCGGCAACCAGATCCGGGTTGGTGTAGGGCCCCACGGCGACCGCGTTGCGGTCGATCCAGTCGGTGCTGCGCACCTCGAGCTTGAGCAGCTCGGCGGCAGGCGCCAGGCTGTCGGCCTGCTCGTAGACGGTGTTGGCGAACAGTTCGGCCAGTTCGGCGTGGCGCTGTCCAGCCCGCTGGCTCTTGAGCTCGGCCTCGATTTCGCCGCGCACTTCCTCAAAGGGCCGCAGGCTCGCCGGCTTGATGTCGGTGAGCTGGATGACGTGATAGCCGAACTCCGAGCGCACCGGATCGACGATCTCGTCCTTGGCCGCCGCGAACACCGCATCCTCGAAGGGCTTGACCATCACGCCACGGCCGAAGAAGCCGAGATCGCCACCGCGGGAGGACGAACCCGGATCGGACGAGCGCTCGCGCGCCAGCGCCGGAAAGCTGTCCGGCTTGTCCTTGAGCGTGGCCACCAGGGCCTCGGCCTCGGCCCGCACCTTCTGCACCTCGTCCTCGCCGGCATCGGCGGCGAGTTCGAGCAGGATGTGGCGCGCGCGACGCTCCTCGGCCACCCCGAAACGCTCCGGGCTGCCTTCATAGACCTGGCGCAGCTCGTCCTCGGACACGCTGACCTGGCCGAGCAGCGCGTTCTCGTCGAACACGAGGTACTCCGCCTTGACGCGTGCCGGACGGGCAAAGCGGTCGGGGTTGGCCTCGTAGAAACGCTGCGCGGCGTCCTCGGCCAGCTGCACCTTGGGCAGGTAGTCGGCCGCGGAGAAGCGCAGCTCGCGCACCTGGCGCTCCTCGAGCTGGGCGGCCAGGAAGCGGCGCGGCGATTCGCTGGCGGCAAAGGCCGCATCGCCCACCGCAAGCGCAATCTGCTGGATGCGGATGTCCTGGCTCAGGCGGGCCTCGAAGCTGGACGGGGTCATGCCCTGGGCACTCAGCAGCGCCTCGTAGCGCTGCATGGAGAACTGGCCGTTGTCCTGGAAGGCGGGCACCTCGGCGATCGCCTCCTGCAGCTGCGCCTGGGTGACCACGAAGCGGTTCTCGGCCGCATGCAGCGCGAGCACGCGCTGGTTGATCAGGTTGTCGAGCACCGCGCGGCGCAGTTCCGGCGAATCGAGCAGCGCGCGGTCGACCTGGTTGCCCATCGACTGGCGCAGGCGGTCCTGCTGGTCGCGCAAGGCCTCGTCGAATTCGAACGCGCTGATGCGGCTACCACCCACGGTCGCCACCTCGGTGCTGCCGGGGCCGTCGGAGAAGTACGCATCCATGCCGAAGAACGCGAAGGGGACGATCAGGATCGCCAGAATGATCTGGGCGAAACGTTTGTTGTTGCGTACAGCCTCGAACATCGTGATTTCCGTGGAAGACGAAGGGGGTGCGCAGCCCGACGCGATGCGGGAAGCAAAGTGGGCGATTATGGCATCGGCCGCGGCGTGAGGCCAGAACGGCAGACAACACGGGCCCCGGGACTCCAGTGCGGGTGGCAGGCAGGGCGGAAGGCACGTCTATAATCCTTCGCCATGCGCCACGCTCTCACCATTTCCGGCTTGATCGCCCTGGGCTACGCCCTGGTGGGCTGGCTCTCCATTCAGTTTGCGGTACCGCCCGGTTACTCGGCGCCCTTCTTTCCGCCTGCGGGCATCGCGCTGGCCGCGCTGCTGATCTTCGGCAAGCGCCACGTCGGCGGCGTGATCGCCGGCTCCCTGGCGGTGCAGCTTTTCGCCGCTGCGCAGGCCGGACAGGCGCCCGGCTCGGCCTGGGAGCCGCTGGCCATTCCCTTTTTTGCCGGCCTGCAGGCGCTGGTCGGGGTGTGGCTCGCCCGCCGCCTGGTCGGCGTCCCCAACGCGCTCGACACCCCCACTCCCATCCTGCGCTTCATGATCCTGGTGGCGCCGCTGGGTTGCCTGGTCAATGCCAGCATCGCAGTACCACTGCTGGTGAGCAGCGGGCTGATCTCACCCGACGAGGCGCTGTTCAACTGGTGGAACTGGTGGGTGGGCGACACCCTCGGCGTGCTCGTCGCCTGCCCGCTGATGTTCGTCTTCTTCGGCCGCCCGGCCGAAGACTGGCGGCCGCGCCGGATGGCCGTCGCGGTGCCGATGCTGATCGCCATCGCGCTCACCGGCGCCGCACTCTACCAGGTCAGCCACTGGGAAGCCCTGCGGGTACAGACCCAGTTCAACCGCGACACCGAACACGTCATCAGCCTGGTGCGCAAGCGCCTGGACGCGCAGATCGACATGGTGCTGGCGGTGGACAACTTCATGGCGATTTCCGAGGAAGTCACCCGGCGCGACTTCCGCGAGTTCGTCACACCCTGGCTCGAACGCTACCCCGGCACGCAGAACTTCGGCTGGAACCCGCTGATCCGCCGTGAGGAACGTGTGGCATTCGAGAGTACGGTACGCACCGCACACGGCGACGACTTCCGCATCCTCGACCGTGCGCCGGACGGCCGCACCTTCCCGGCGAACGACGCGGATATCTACCTGCCGATCACCTACGTCGAACCCTTTGCCTCCAACACCACGGTGTACGGACTCAACCCACTGTCGCTGCCCGCCACCGCCCTTGCTATTGAGCGCTCCAAACTGGCGCGGGCACCGGTGGCCTCAGCCGGCATCCGTCTGGTGCAGGAACGTGCCACGCAGCGCGGCGTGGTGGTCTACCAGGCGGTGTTCGACCGCCCGGCCGACGAACGCACCCCGCCGACCATGATCGGCGCCATCTCGGCGGTCTTCCGCATGGACGACACCTTCGCCGCGATCCTGGGCGACAGCCGGGCGACCGAGCTGGACTTGTGCCTGGTGGACCTGGCCGGCGCGCCCGACAACCGCCGCCTGTTCGGCCCGGCCGGATGCGAAGAGGACGGCTGGCTCACCGCCCACGTGGGGCGTGCGCTGCCGATCGCCTTTGCCGAACGCGAGTGGCAGATCCGTCTGCGCGGCACCCCGACCTACGTGCGGGAGCTGCGCAGCTGGGCGGCCTGGACCACGATCGCCTTCGGCCTGGCCACCCTCGGCATGCTCGGTGCCTTCTTGCTGGTCAGCAGCGGCCAGACCCGGCGCATCTCGCGGCTGGTCGAGCAGCGCACCACCGAACTGGCCCACGCCACCCAGGAGCTGGAAGCTCAGCGCGAGGCGCTCAACCGCGCGCAGCGCACCGCACGTATGGGCAGCTGGGAATGTGCGCCGGACGGCTCCGCGCTGGCGTGCTCGGACGCACTGATCGCACTGCTACGCCTGCCCGAGGAGCGCGCACCGACGCTGGACGACATCTGCGCCGCGGTCGATACCGACGACCGCCCCGCCCTGCGCGAAGCCATGGCCGCCGCGGCGACCGAACCGCGTGAGCAGGTCCTGGACTGTCGCCTTGCCGGCGCCAGCGGGCAGATTGTGTACTTCATGATCGAAGCCGAGCGGCTCGACGGCCATCCGGTACGTCTGCGCGGCACCGTGCAGGACGTCAGCGCCGCCCGCCAGGCCGAAGCGCACATCCAGTACCTCGCCCACTACGACGCGCTGACCGGCCTGCCCAACCGCCGCCTGTGGCTCACCCGCGCCCAGGCCGCCATCCATGCCGCCCAGCGCCATGGCGACACCCTCGCAGTGCTGTTCATGGACCTGGACCAGTTCAAGACCGTCAATGATTCGCTCGGCCACCCGGCCGGCGACCTGCTGCTGGCCACCGTCGCCAACCGCCTGTCCGCCTGCCTGCGCGAGGAGGACGTGCTCGCCCGCCTGGGCGGCGACGAATTCGTCGCCCTGCTGCCGCGCCTGGCCCACGCCGAGGACGCCGCCACCGTGGCGCGCAAGATGCTGGCCGCCATGCGCGCGCCCATGGACATCGACGGCCAGGAGCTGCGCCCCTCGGTGAGCATCGGCATCGCCCTGCACCCGAACGACGGTGACGACGTCGACACCCTGCTCAAGCATGCCGATACCGCCATGTACGGCGCCAAGGAGGCCGGGCGCAACAACTACCAGTTCTTCGTCCCGGAGATGAACGCCCGCGCCCTGGAACGCCTGATGCTGGAAAACGCCCTGCGCCGCGCCATCGAAGGCGGGGAGCTGAAGCTCCACTTCCAGCCCCAGCTGAACGCGCAGGACGGCGCACTGACCGGCTGCGAGGCGCTGCTGCGCTGGAACCACCCCGAGATCGGCGCCATCGGCCCGGCGCAGTTCATCCCGGTAGCCGAGGAATCCGGCCTGATCGTCCCCCTGGGCGAATGGGTGCTGCACGGAGCCTGCCGGCAGCAGGTGGCCTGGGCGCGCGCCGGCCACCGGGAACTGATGGTGGCGATCAACATCTCCGCGCTGCAGTTCCGCCGCGAGGATTTCGCCGACGTGGTCACCCGCATTCTTGCGGAAACCGGTGCCGACCCGGCCTGCATCGAACTGGAGATCACCGAGACCGCGCTGATGCAGCCTTCCGAAGCGCTGTACGAGCGCCTCGTCGCCCTCGGCCGGCTGGGCCTGACCCTGGCGCTGGACGATTTCGGCACCGGCTACTCCAGCCTGTCCTACCTCAAGCGCCTGCCGATCAGCCGCCTGAAGCTGGACTACTCCTTCGTCCGCGACCTGCCGGGCGACCAGGAAGACGCCGCGGTGGCTTCGGCCACGCTGTCGCTGGCCCGCGACCTGGGGCTGGAAGTGGTGGCCGAAGGCGTGGAGGTGATCGAACAGTTCGCCTGGCTCAAGGCCCGCGGCTGCAGCAAGATGCAGGGTTACCTGTTCGGCCGGCCGATGCCGCCGGAGGAGTTCGAGCGCTGGATGGCGGCGCACGACCCGGCCAGAGTGATCGGCAGCCCGGATACGGTGTGAACTACGCGCAGATCCGGACGCGGGGCTGAACGCCCCGCCGCTCAATGCGGGCGCTTGGCCTGTCGCCAGCCGGCTACCGCCTGGGCGGTGTAGGCCATCACCGCATCGCGGCTGTCGTCCGGCAGCTCGCGTGCCAGCGCGGCAAACAGCGCCTCGGTGGCCTCGCGCCCCGGGCCATCGGCCGCCAGGCCATGCGCCAGGCACTGGATCTGGATATGCGCCAGCGCGTCGGCCACCAGCCGCCAGCCGAGCAGCGGCATCTCGCGCGCTACCGCCAGCATGGTGCCGCCCAGCTCGCCCGCCAGGCGCAGCGCCTCGTCGCGGTTGTCCGCCGCAATCGCGCCGTGCCACAAGGCCAGGTGGAGCGCACGACGCAGTTCGATCTTGAAGTCGACCGCGTTCTCTTCCGCTGCCGCAAGCGCCTCGAACTGGGCCAGGAAACGGGCTTCCGCACGCTCGTCCAGTCCGGTCCGCAGCGCGCCGACCAGCGCGCTCAACGCCGGCAGCGCGGTAAGACCGAAGGCGCGGCTGTAGGCCAAGCCCCATTGATCGAGACCGGAGAGCAGCATCGCCATGCGCAGTGCGGCGCCCTCCTCGCCGGCGCCCGCCGCCGCCCAGTTGCCCAGCGCCTCGCGCAGCGCGCCAACACCCTCGGCGCAGGCGTTCTCGTCCGCCTCCAGGGTCAGCCGGAACACCTGGGCGAAGGCGTCCTGCGCCATGCGCGCGGCGCGACGCTGCTCCTCGGGCGAGGAGACCTGCGCGAGCGGGTCGGCGGGTACGGGCGAAGCGGCGGCCTGGTTCATGTGCGGCATTCCTGTGCGAAAGGCCGCCATTGTGCCGGCTGGCGGCGCGGCAGGGCAAACCGCCCGCAGGAGCGGCCTTGGCCGCGATGCTCAGTGTTCGGGCAGGCAGGACCGCTGCATCGCGGCCAAGACCGCTCCTACAGGCCCTGCGCTACCCGACAATCAGGGGCGGAACGATTCACGCCACCGCTTCGGGCACGCGCTGCAGCACCTTGCGCAGCGCATCGAAGCAGTGCGCATCGATGGCACTGCCGACATGCTCGGCCATGATCTCCAGCGCCTTGTCCACCGGCGTCGCGCCGCGGTAGGGACGTTCGGCGGTGATCGCATCGAAGATGTCGGCCACGGTGATGATCCGGGTCTCCAGCGCGATATGCTCCGCGCGGATGCCACGCGGATAGCCCTTGCCGTCCAGGCGCTCGTGATGCGCCCCGGCCACCCGGGCCAGCTCCTCGAAGTGGGCGATGCGCGCGAGGATGGATTCGGTGTACGCGGCGTGGCGTTTCACCGCCTCCCACTCGGAATCATCCAGTTTGCCGGGCTTGTCGAGCACCATGTTGCTCACCCCGAGCTTGCCCACGTCGTGCAGCAGCGCGCCGCGGCGCAGCCAGCGCCGGCGCGCCGGGTCGATGCCGACCTCCTCGGCGACCAGGTCGGTGTACAGCGCCACCCGCACGCTGTGACCGGCGGTATAGGGGCTCTTGGCATCGACCACCTGGCCGAAGGCGGCAGCGATCTCGTCCAGATAGTCGTCGTCCAGCGGCATCTCGTAACGCCCCGGTTCCAGCGCGAACACCGCCTCGGGCAGGGACTCGGAGGCGAGCGTCTGCCAGAAGCCCGGGCGGGCGCAGACGCGCTCGAAGATACCGGTCATGCGCGGGTCGAACCAGGTGCCGCTGCGCTGGCGCAACTCCTCCAGCGCAGCGCTGGGGCCGCCCACCGAATGGAACACGTCCACCACCTGGGCCAGCAACGCGATGCGCGCATACACCGGGATGGCATCGCCTTTCAGCCCTTCCGGGCGGCCGCTGCCGTCCCAGTGCTCGTCGAGCGCATGAATGCCGCGCGCCACGCCCTCCGAGAAGCGCAACTGCCTGGCGATCTCCGCGCCGCGCTGGCAGCGCGTCTGGATGAGTTCCTGCGCCACCTCCTCGCCATTGCGCATGATGCCCAGCAGCGCCCTGAAGCGCTCGGCCAGCCCGGCCTCCAGGCCGGTGTGGTCGACCACGAAGCGCATCACCTGGGCGAGGCTGCCGTCCACCCACTTGAAGTCGCGCTTGAAGGCGAGATCGTCGGTGAGGTAAAGCTCGCAGATGCGCGCAGCGTTGCTGCTGCAGCCGAGGTCCTTGAGCAGCAGCGTGTAGTAGAGCTCCCACTGCGCATGCTCCGACAGGCCGAGTTCGCGCCCGAGGTTCATGCCGATCCAGCAGCAGCGCACGCAATGGCCTTCCGGCTGGCCCTCGGTGATGTCCAGCGCGTGACTGAGCGCGCCGATCAGTTCGGATAGTTTCAGCCCCGCAAGCGCCATGGCCCTCTCCCCCTGTCACCGTGTCCCACAGTATGCACGCCTTGTCGCTTACGCAAGAACCGTAGGAGCGGCCTTGGCCGCGATGCGGTCTTCGATGGAACAACCGCTGTATCGCGGCCAAGGCCGCTCCTACCGAAGAACGCTCTCAGGCGCCGGCCAGGCTGGCCGCGCCTTCTTCCAGGTGCCCGGCCTGCATGCGCAGCTTACGCCCGCAGCGCGAGGCCAGGGCTTCGTCGTGGGTGACCAGGATCAGCGTGGTGCCGGCCTCGCGGTTGAGCGCGAACATCAGCTCGATGACCGCCGCACCGGTGGCGGCATCGAGGTTGCCGGTCGGCTCATCGGCCAGCAGCAGGCGCGGGTTGGGCGCGAAGGCGCGGGCCAGCGCCACGCGCTGCTGCTCGCCGCCGGAGAGATGCTTGGGATAGTGACCGGTGCGCCCGCCGAGGCCCACCCGCTCCAGCCACTGCTGCGCCACCTCGCGCGCATCGTTCTGCCCGGCCAGTTCCAGGGGCAGCATGACGTTCTCCAGCGCGGTGAGCGCAGGCAGGAGCTGGAAGGACTGGAACACGAAGCCCACCGCCTCGCCACGCAAGGCCGCACGCGCATCCTCGTCCAGCGCGAACAGATCCTTGCCCAGGATGCGCACCGCGCCTGTGCTGGGAACATCCAGCCCGGCGAGCAATCCCAGCAGCGTGGATTTGCCCGAGCCGGAGGCGCCGACGATGGCGACCGACTCGCCCGGCCCCACCGAGAATGCGATATCGCTCAGAATATCCAGCCTGCCCTCGCCGCCGGCCAGCGGCACCGACTTGGACAGGGCTTCGACTTCAATCACAGGGAGAGGAATTTCGATGCCGCTTCGATCCATGGTGACCTTCTTGTTCGTCCTGTTCGCGGGCACCGCGCAGGCGGCGACCATCCTGGTGTGGGGCGACAGCCTGTCCGCCGGCTACGGGCTGCGCCAGGGCGAGGCCTGGCCCACCCTGTTGCAGACGCGGCTCGCGCGCGAAGGGTTCCCGCACGAGGTGGTCAACGCCAGCGTCAGCGGAGAGACCTCGGCCGGCGGCCGCTCGCGCCTGCCCGCCGCGCTGGAGCGCCACCGCCCCACGCTGGTGATCCTGGAACTGGGCGCCAACGACGGCCTGCGCGGCCTGCCGCCCCAGTTGCTGGCCGACAACCTCGGCGCCATGGTGTCCGCCGCGCGCGAAGCCGGCGCCAACGTATTGCTGGTCGGCATGCAGATGCCGCCCAACTATGGCCCGGCCTACACGCGGCGCTTCGCCGAAACCTTCGAACAGGTCGCCCAGGCCCAGAAGGTGGCGCTGCTGCCCTTCCTGCTCGACGGCTTCGCCGAACGCAAGGAGCTCTTCCAGTCCGACGGCATCCACCCCACCGCCGAAGCGCAGAGCCTCATCCTCGACAACGTGTGGACGCGGCTCGCGCCGCTGCTCGGCCAGCGCGCACGCTGATCAGAGCACCCGCACGCCGGCCGCGCCGGCCAGCAGGCGGCCGATGACCCGCGCTTCGGAACCCTGCACCTCGCGCACCGTCTCCAGCACCGCATCGACCGCATTCGGCGCGCAGGCCACCAGCAGGCCGCCGCTGGTCTGCGGGTCGGTGATCAGCTTGCGCTGCCACTCGGGCGCGTCCGTCGCCAGTTGCACCGCCTCGCCGTAGCTCGCCCAATTGCGCGTGGAGGCCCCGGTGGCCAAGCCGTCCTTCACCAGCGCGGCCGCTTCGTCGATCAGCGGCAGGTCATCGAAGCGCAGTTCCGCGCCCAGTTGCGAAGCACGACACACTTCCAGCAGGTGACCGGCGAGGCCGAAGCCGGTGACGTCGGTCATCGCGTGCACGCCGGGCAGCTCCGCCAGGCGCTCGCCGGCGCGGTTCAGCGTGGTGGTCCAGCGCACCATCTCGGCGTAGCCGTCGGCCGACAGCACGCCCTTCTTCAGCCCGGCGGAGAGGATGCCCACGCCCAGCGGCTTGGTGAGAATGAGCACGTCGCCCGCCAGCGCGCCGGCGTTGGTCTTGACCCTGGCCGGATCGACCACGCCCAGGCCGACCAGGCCGTAGATCGGTTCCAGCACGTCGATCGAATGCCCGCCGGCAAGCGGGATGGCGGCATCGCGACACACCGAGGCGCCGCCTTCCAGGATGCGGCCGATGACCTCCGCCGGCAGCTTGTCGATCGGCATGCCGACCACCGCCAGTGCGAGGATGGGCCGCGCGCCCATGGCATAGACGTCGGACAGCGCGTTGGTCGCAGCGATGCGGCCGAAGTCGAAGGGGTCATCGACGATGGGGGTGAAGAAATCGGTGGTCGCCACCACCGCCTGGCGGTCGTTGAGGCGGTACACCGCGGCGTCGTCGGCGTGCTCGGTGCCGACCAGCAACTCTGGCGGCAGCAGGCCCGCGGGCATCTTGCCGAGCAGGCCGCTCAGCACGGCCGGCGCGATTTTGCAGCCACATCCGCCGCCGTGGGAGAATTGGGTCAGTCTGATCTGGTCCATGAAACTCTAGGAATGAAGGGCGTCGCAAAAGGCGCCGCACACAATGAAAAAAGGCCTCGCGACCGTAGCACAGCACACCGACTTTGACGAGATCATCGACGCCCGCACCCCGGCGGAGTTCGCCGAGGACCGCCTGCCCGGCGCATTGAACCTGCCGGTGCTCGACAACGAGCAGCGCATCGTCGTCGGCACCACCTACAAGCAGCGCTCGGCCTTCGAGGCGCGGCGCATCGGCGGCGCGATGGTGGCGGAGAACATCGCCCGCCACCTCGCCGGCCCGCTCGCCGACAAGCCCAGGAACTGGCGCCCGCTGGTGTACTGCTGGCGCGGCGGCCAGCGCAGCGGCTCCTTCGTCACCTGGCTGCGCATGGTGGGCTGGGACGCCCACCAGCTGGAAGGCGGCTACAAGGCCTGGCGGCGCATGGTGGTGGCCGAGCTGGAACGCCTGCCCGCCGGCCTGCAGTTTCGCGTGGTGTGCGGCCCTACCGGCAGCGCCAAGACCCGCGTACTGGAAGCACTCGCCGCGCGCGGCGCGCAGGTGCTCGACCTGGAGGGCCTGGCCGCGCACCGCGGTTCGGTGCTCGGCGCCCTCCCCGGCCGCCCGCAGCCGACGCAGAAATCATTCGAGACCGGCCTGTTCGGCGTGCTGCGCGGCCTGGACCCCGACCGCCCGGTGTATGTGGAGGCCGAGAGCCGCAAGATCGGTTCGGTGCACGTACCCGAGGCGCTGATCACGAAGGTGCGCACCAGCCCCTGCGTGACCATCGAGGCCAGCCGTGCGGCCCGCCTGGACTTCCTGCTGCGCGACTATGCCTGGCTGGGCGACGACCCCGCGCGGCTGCAGGCCAGCCTCGCCCGCCTCAAGGGCCTGCAGAGCAACGAGACCCTGGCGCGCTGGCATGACTGGGCCGGCGCCGGGGCGCTGGCGGAACTCTTCGCCGAACTGATAGACCTGCACTACGACCCGCTCTACCGCCGCTCGCAGGGGCAGAACTACACCCGCCTGGACGCCGCCCGGCACCTGGAGACCGACCGCCTGGACGACGCCGGCATCGACGAACTGGCCGCAGCCATCCTCGCGTCGCAACGGTAGGAGCGGCCTTGGCCGCGATGCGGCTGGCGGGAAAACAAACGCCGCATCGCGGCCAAGGCCGCTCCTACGGGAGCTTCACCACCTGCCGGGTCCCGCGCAGCGCGCACACGCGCTGGACGACCGCGGGGCGCGATGCGGTGATTTCGCCCTGCTCGAAGGCAACGATGCTGCAGCCTTCGGCCAGCCGTTCCAGCAGCTCGCCAGGGCGCAGCAGGAAGTCCGGATTGGACGGCTTGCCGAAGCGCTCGTTGCCGAGCATGAAGGTCTCGTAGATCAGCACACCGTCCGGCGCGAGGCAGGCGAGCAGTTCGGCGAAGCGCGGACGGTACAGGTAGTTGGTGACCACGATGCCGTCGAAGCGCGCGCCGACATAGGGCCAGGGGCCGTCCTCCAGCTCGGCCTGCCGGGGCGTGACGCCGGGCACATCCCGCAGACCCGCCAGCGCCGCCGCGTCGCGGTCCACCGCCTCGACCGCGTAGCCGCGCGCGGCCAGCCAGCGCGCGTGGCGGCCGCCGCCGCAGGCCAGGTCCAGCACCCGCCCGCCGGCACGCACCAGCGGGGCGAAGCGGGTCACCCAGGCGGATGGCGCGGGGCTTGCGGCGTGCTCCATCAGCGGTCGATGCCCGCGAGGTGGATGGCCTTGATCTCAAGGTATTCGTCGATGCCGTGGGTGGAACCTTCCCGCCCCAGGCCGGACTGCTTGACCCCGCCGAAGGGCGAGACCTCGTTGGACAGGATGCCGGTATTCACCCCCACCATGCCGTACTCCAGTTCCTCGGCGACGCGGAAGATGCGCCCCACGTCGCGCGAATAGAAGTAGGCCGCCAGACCGAACTCGGTGTCGTTGGCCATGCGGATCGCATCCTCTTCGGTATCGAAGCGGAAGATCGGCGCCACCGGGCCGAAGATCTCCTCGCGCGCCACCCGCATCGCCGCGGTGGCGCCGGCCAGCACGGTGGGCTGATAGAAGGTGCCGCCCAGCGCGTGGCGCGCGCCGCCGGCCAGCGCGCGGGCGCCTTTGGCCACCGCGTCGGCGACCAGCTCCTCGACCTTGGCGATCGCTGCGTCGTCGATCAGCGGGCCGATGGTCACGCCCTCCTCCACCCCGCGGCCAACCTTGAAGCGGCTCATCGCCGCAGCCAGCTTCTCGGCGAAGGCGTCATGGATGCCGGCCTGCACCAGCAGGCGGTTGGCGCACACGCAGGTCTGCCCGGCGTTGCGGTACTTGGAGGCCAGCGCGCCTTCGACCGCGGCATCCAGGTCGGCGTCGTCGAACACGATGAAGGGCGCATTGCCGCCCAGTTCCAGCGACAGCTTCTTGATGGTGGGGGCGCTCTGCGCCATCAGCAGCCGGCCCACCTCGGTGGAGCCGGTAAAGGACAGCTTGCGCACCACCGGGCTGGCGGTGAGCGCGCCGCCGATCGCCACCGGATCGCCGGTGAGCACGTTGAACACGCCCGGCGGAATGCCCGCCTGCTCGGCCAGCACGGCCAGCGCCAGCGCGCAGTAGGGCGTCTGCTCGGCCGGCTTGATCACCACCGTACAACCCGCGGCGAGCGCCGGCGCGGCCTTGCGGGTGATCATCGCCGCAGGGAAGTTCCACGGCGTGATCATCGCGCACACCCCCACCGGCTGGCGGATGGCGAACAGCCGGCGGTCGGCGCCGGTGGTGGGGATCACCTCGCCGCCGGCGCGCTTGGCTTCTTCGGCATACCACTCGACGAAGGAGGCGGCATACATGATTTCGCCGCGCGCCTCGGTCAGCGGCTTCCCCTGCTCGCGGGTCATCAGCAGCGCCAGCTCGTCGGCATGGGCGACGATCAGCTCGAACCAGCGGCGCAACAAGGCGGCACGCTCCTTTGCCGGGCGTTTGCGCCAGCTGCCCCAGGCCGCATCCGCGGCGGCGATGGCGCGCTGCGTTTCGGCCGCCCCCATGTCGGGCACCCGGCCGAGCGTCTCGCCGGTCGCCGGGTCGTTGACGGCAAAGCTCGCGCCGCCGTCGGCGTCGACCCAGGCGCCATTGACGAAGGCCTGCTGACGGAAAAGAGAGGATTCGGTGATGTTCTGCATGGTCACGTTCCGCTTGATGGTGGGCGGCGCCGGCGACGGCATCCGCCAGCGGGAGCCGATGATTCTAGCCCGCATCCCGATGCACTTCACCCCCGGCGGGGGCTTGGCGGCGGCATGCGCCCTGCTACGCCGGATGGCATATCCGGGGATTTTCCCCAGGACACCCATGGAAAGGGTCGAAGCGCCCGACGATATGTGATATAGAAGTGCCACCATGCGACATAGGAGGCGTCGTCCAGCGACGGATGCCTTGTGAAGCGGCACGCCCCCCTTCTCCCGGGCGCAGCACTGGTGGTTGCGTCGTACCCCGCACCGCTCCGCGCGGCGGACGGCACACTACCCGCCGATTCGTGGATCGCCGCCGCGCTGGTGTTAGCCGCCCTCATCCTTGCGGTGCCGCTCAGCCTGCGAATCCTGCGCGACTGGCAGATCGCCCGCGTGCAACACGCCGCGCAGGACGCCGAACGCCTGGCCACCGAGCGCGCCCTGCGCGAGAGCCAGGCCCGCTACCGCGAGGTGGTCGAGTCGGTGAACGAAGTGATCTTCCGCACCGACGCCGCCGGCCGCCTGACCTTTCTGAACGGCGCCTGGAAGAACATCAGCGGCTTTCCGGTCGCCGAGAGCCTGGGCCAGGAGCTGTGCGCCTTCCTCCATGCGGACGACGTCCCGGCCGCAAAGGAGAATCTTGCCGATGTGGCCGCGGGCAGGCGCGTCTCGTGCCAGTGCGAGCTGCGCCTGCGCACCCGCAGTGGCGAGATACGCTGGATAGAGGCCACCGGTCGCGCCGTGCGGGAAGGCGACAGCGGGCCGCCGGGCCTGGCCGGTACGCTCGATGACATCTCGGCGCGCAAGGTCGCAGAACTGACCCTGGTCAACATCAACCAGGAGCTGGAATACCGGGTACGGGTACGCACCGCCGAACTGGAGAACTCCAACCGCGAACTGGAGGCCTTCTCCTACTCCGTGTCCCACGACCTGCGCGCACCGCTGCGGGCGATCGACGGCTTTGCCCGCATCCTCGAGGAAGAGCTGGACGACAAGCTGGAGCCCTCCTCGCGCGCGCATCTCGAACGCATCCGCAAGGCCACCGACCGGATGTCGCGACTCATCGACGACCTGATCGACCTCGCCCGCCTGACTCGCCAGCCGCTGACCCGCGAAACCGTTGACCTCTCCGAGATCGCCGCACAGATCGTCGACGAATTGCGTGCCGAAGACCCCGGGCGCCGGGTGGAGGTGCAGATCACCCAGCGCATGCTGGTCAATGCCGACCGCAACCTGATGCGCATCGTGCTGGAGAACCTGCTGCGCAACGCCTGGAAGTTCTCCGCCCGCCGGCCGGTAGCGCACATCGTCTTCCGCGCTGAACGCGACCGCGACCGCAGGGTCTTCTGTATCAGCGACGACGGCGCGGGATTCGACATGGCCTTCGCCGCCAACCTGTTCCGTCCCTTCCACCGGCTGCACACCGACCAGGAGTTTTCCGGCACCGGCATCGGACTGGCCACCGTGCAGCGGATCATCGCCCGCCACGGCGGGGTGATCTGGGCGCATTCGCGGCCGGGACAGGGCGCACAGTTCTATTTCACGCTGGACAGCCCGGGAGCGGCCGGGCAATGAACGCCAACTGCTTCACGTGGCAATTGCGCAACGGGAGCGGTCGTGGATTTGACTTGTGTCACAATTCGTCATTGTGCACTGCACTATCCTTGCGGGCGCACGCGGCCACCCACCAGGCTGAACGCCGCCCGGCCCGGCCCAACACCCGTCGGCCGGCACGACAACACGAATACACCGTAGCAGGTACCGCACCATGAAAGAAAAGCACTATCTAACGCCGCTGATGGAACCGCGCTCGGTCGGCGTCATCGGCGCCAGCGAGCGCGAATCCTCGCTCGGCAACGTGCTGATCCGCAACATGCTGGACTCGGCCTTCAAGGGCCGGCTGTTCGCCATCAACCCCAAGCACGAATCCGTGCTCGGCGTGCCTTGCTACAAGTCGGTGGAAGACGTGCCCCACCGCCTCGACCTCGCGGTGATCGCCGTCCGCGCCGACAAGACGCCGGCCCTGGTGGACGCCTGTGGCCGCGCCGGCGTGAAGGCGGTGATCGTGCTCTCCGCCGGCTTCTCCGAGACCGGCCCGCGCGGCGCCAAGCTGGAACGCCAGGTGGTGGAAGCCGCCCGCCGCCACCGCATCCGCCTGCTCGGCCCCAACTGCCTGGGCATCATGCGCCCGGAACTGGGGCTCAACGCCACCTTCGCCCACGCCAGCGCCAACAAGGGCAGCATTGGCCTCATTTCGCAGTCCGGCGCGCTGTGCGCGGCCATCCTGGACTGGGCCAAGCCCAATAACGTGGGCTTCTCCGCGGTGGTGTCGCTGGGCTCCTCGTCGGACATCGACTTCGGCGAAGTGCTCGAATACATGATCTCGGACCCGCGCACCGAGAGCATCTTCCTGTACGTGGAAGGCATCCGCGACGCCCGCCGTTTCATGAGCGCGCTGCGGGGTGCAGCGCGCGTGAAGCCGGTGCTGCTGATCAAGGTCGGCCGCCACCCGGACGCCTCCAAGGCGGTGCTGCAGCACACCGGCGCGCAGGTCGGCGAAGATGCGGTGTTCGACGCCGCACTGCGCCGCGCCGGCGTGATCCGCCTGTACAACATGGGCCAGCTGTTCGCCGCTGCCAACGCGCTGTTCTCCCACTTCCGCCCGCGCGGCAACCGCCTGGCCATCATCACCAACGGCGGCGGCCCGGGCGTGATGGCTGCCGACCGCTGCACCGACCTCGGCATTCCGCTGTCCGAGTTCTCCGAAGGCACCACCGAGAAGCTCAACGCCGCCCTGCCCGCCGGCTGGTCGCACGGCAACCCGGTGGACATCCTCGGTGACGCCGACGTGGAGCGCTACCGCAAGACGGTGCAGGCCGTGCTGGAAGGCCCCAATGTGGACGGCGTGCTGGTCATGCTGACCCCGCAAGCGATGACCAAGCCCACTGAAGTCGCCCAGGCCATCATCGACCTGGAGAAGCACGCCGACAAGCCGGTGGTGACCTGCTGGATGGGCGAGAACCTGGTGATGGACGCCCGCCACATGTTCATCGAGGCCGGCATCCCCACCTTCCGCACGCCCGAGCCGGCGGTGGAGCTGTTCAGCCACATCTCGGCCTACTACCGCAACCAGAAGCTGCTGATGCAGACGCCGGCCTCGCTGTCGCATCTGAACCCGCCGTCCATCGAGAGCGCCCGCCTGGTCATCGAGACCGCGCTGGCCGAACGCCGCAAGGCGCTCAACGAGATGGAATCCAAGGCGCTGCTGGCCGCCTTCCGCATCCCCATCGCGCAGACCGTGGTGGCGCGCTCGGCCACCGAGGCCATGGTGCTGGCCGAGGAGATCGGCCTGCCGGTGGTGATGAAGATCGACTCGCCCAGCATCATCCACAAGAGCGACTCCGGCGGCGTGCGCCTGAACCTCGGCAGCCTGGCCGCGGTACGCACCGCCTACCAGGAAATCCTGGATGAAGTGCGCAAAAACAAGCCGGACGCGATGATCAACGGCGTGGCCATCGAGCCGATGATCCTCAAGCGCAACGGCCGCGAGCTGGTGGTCGGCGTCAAGCGCGACCCGGTGTTCGGCCCGGTGATCACCTTCGGCGAAGGCGGCAACCGCGTGGAGGCCAACCGCGACCTCGCGGTGACCCTGCCGCCGCTCAACAACTTCCTGGTGCGCGACCTGATCCGCTCCAGCCGCGTCGCCCCGCTGCTCGACGAGTTCCGCAACATGCCGGCGGTGGACATGGACGCGCTGGAACTGGTGATGCTGCGCGTCTCCGAGATGGTCTGCGAGCTGCCGTGGATCCAGCAGATGGAGATCAACCCGCTGATCGTCGACGAGAACGGCGCGGTCGCGGTCGATTGCCGAATCATCGTGGACAACGTCTCGCCCGCGGCGGACCAGTACGACCACATGGCGATCCACCCCTATCCGTCGCACCTGATCCGCAAGTGGACGGTGCCGGACGGCACCGAGGTCACCATCCGCCCGATCAAGCCGGAAGACGCGGAGCTGGAGATCGAGTTCGTACGCAAGCTCTCGCCCGAGACCAAGTACTACCGCTTCATGAACACCATGCGCGAGCTGCCGCCCGCCATGGTCGCCCGCCTCACCCAGATCGACTACGACCGCGAGATGGCCTTCGTCGCCACCATGCTGGAGAACGGCACCGAGGTGGAGATCGGCGTGTGCCGCTACGCGGTGAACCCGGACGGCGAGTCCTGCGAGTTCGCCGTGGTGGTGGCCGACGAGTGGCAGCACCGCGGCCTGGCCCGCCGCCTGATGGGCGTGCTCATCGAGACCGCGCGCAACAAGGGCCTCGCCTACATGAACGGCGTCTTCCTGTCGAACAACGAGCGTATGCTGAAGTTCGTCCAGGGCCTGGGCTTCGTGCTCTCCAACGACCCCGAGGACAACACCGTCAAGCTCGGCGTGCTCTCGCTGCAGGACTGAACGCACGAATCGCGGCCAAGGCCGCTCCTACCGGTCCCCGGCCCCAATTGCCAGCCGTAGGAGCGGCCTCGGCCGCGATCTGCAGTCCCCAACACGCCAGCCGCGGTATCATCCCGGCATTCAACCAGCGACCCACAAGAGCATGCCCGGCAACATCGAAACCATCGACTTCCAGGGCCTGCCGGCCCTGCGCCTGAGCACCTCCGCCGGCGCCAGCGCGGTCGTCGCGCTGCACGGTGGCCAGGTGCTCTCCTGGGTGCCTGCGCGCGGACGCGAGCGTCTGTACCTGAGCGAACGCGCCGCCTACGACGGCGCCAGCCCCATCCGGGGCGGCGTGCCGGTGTGCTTTCCGCAGTTCTCCACCCTGGGCAAGCTGCCGCGCCACGGCTTCGCTCGCACTGCGAACTGGTCGGTCACCGAACAGCGCACCGGCGACGACTACGCCCTGACCACCCTGGAACTCTCGGACAACGCGGACACCCGCGCACTGTGGCCGCACCCCTTCACCCTGGAACTGACGGTCGCCATCGAAGGCGGCCGGCTGGACCTCGAGCTGGAAGTCATCAACAGCGGCCACGCCCCCTTTGCCTTCAGCGGCGCGCTGCATACCTACCTGCGGGTGCCGGAAGTGGAAGAATGCCGGCTGGAAGGCCTCTACGGCTTCGAGTACCGCGACGCGCTGGACGACAACGCGATACGGCGCGAATCCGGCGATGTACTGCGGGTGGAGTCGGCCATCGACCGCGTCTACCACGACGTAACCCGCCCGCTGCTGCTGCGCGAGGACGGCCGTGCCCTGGGCATCAATGCCGACGGCTTCCCCGACGTGGTGGTGTGGAACCTCTGGGAAGACGGCATCGCGCAGTTCGCCGACATGGCCCCGACCGATTTCCGCCGCATGCTGTGCGTGGAAGCCGCCGCCGCGCGCCAGCGCATCGAACTGGCTGCCGGCGAATCCTGGGTGGGCCGCCAGACCCTGGTCACCCTGTAGGAGCGGCCTTGGCCGCGATGCGGCTTGCGGGAGAATGAACACCGCATCGCAGGCCGCTCCTGCAATCCGAAGACCGCCCCGGGGCCGCCGGCGAGCGGCCTTGCCTCCGCCGCGCCATCTGGTGCACCATCGCCGCCCCGTTTCCGCTTCACCCGTCCTCGCATGCTGCCACCCATCGAACACCGCATCGCCACCGAACTCGGCGTCCAGCCCCGCCAGGTCTTTGCCGCCGTCGCCCTGCTCGACGAGGGCGCCACCGTGCCCTTCGTCGCCCGCTACCGCAAGGAAGCCACCGGCGGCCTGGACGACACCCAGCTGCGCAACCTGGAAGAGCGCCTGGGCTACCTGCGCGAGCTGGAGGACCGCCGCGCCACGGTGATCGCCTCCATCGAGGAACAGGGCAAGCTCACCGACGCGCTGCGCGCCGAGGTCGAGAACGCCGACACCAAGCAGCGCCTGGAAGACCTCTACCTGCCCTACAAGCCGAAGCGCCGTACCAAGGCGCAGATCGCCCGCGAGGCCGGCATCGGCCCGCTGGCCGAGGCCCTGCTGGCCGACCCGACGCTGAACCCGGAGGCCGAAGCGGCCGCCTATCTCAACGAGGAAACCGGCTTCGCCGACACCAAGAGCGTGCTCGACGGCGCCCGCCAGATTCTCATCGAGCAGTTCGCCGAAGACGCCGAGCTGCTCGGCACGTTGCGCGGCCTGCTCGCCGACGAGGGCGAGGTGGTGTCCACCGTGGTCGAAGGCAAGGAGAACGAAGGCGCGAAGTTCCGCGACTGGTTCGACTTCCGCGAACCGATCGCCAAGATCCCCTCGCACCGCGCGCTGGCCCTGCTGCGCGGGCGCAACGAAGGCGTACTGCGCCTGGCGCTCGCCCTGCCCCACGACCCGGAAGCCGGCCCGCACCCCTGCGAGCGCCGCATCGCCGCGCGCTTCCAGATCCGCGACCAGGGCCGCGCCGCCGACCGCTGGCTGGCCGACACGGTGCGCTGGACGTGGAACGTGAAGATCTCGCTGCACCTGGAGCTGGAACTCATGAACCTGCTGCGCGAGCGCGCCGAGGAAGAAGCCATCCACGTCTTCGCCCGCAACCTCAAGGACCTGCTGCTCGCCGCCCCGGCCGGCGCGCGCCCCACCATGGGCCTGGACCCGGGCATCCGCACCGGCGTCAAGGTCGCGGTGGTCGACACCACCGGCAAGCTGCTCGATACCGCCACCGTCTATCCCTTCGAGCCGCGCCGCGACGTCGAAGGCGCGCTCGCCACCTTGGCCGCGCTCGCCAAGCGCCACGGTGTGGAACTGGTCGCCATCGGCAACGGCACCGCCTCGCGTGAAACCGATGCGCTCACCGCCGAACTGATCCGCCGCCACCCGGAACTGCGCCTCACCAAGGTCATGGTGTCGGAAGCCGGCGCCTCGGTGTACTCGGCGTCCGAGCTGGCCGCGCGCGAATTCCCCGACGTGGACGTCTCGCTGCGCGGCGCCGTCTCGATCGCCCGCCGCCTGCAGGACCCGCTGGCCGAGCTGGTGAAGATCGACCCGAAATCCATCGGCGTGGGCCAGTACCAGCACGACGTGAACCAGTCGCGCCTGGCCCGGAGCCTGGACGCGGTGGTCGAGGACTGCGTGAACGCGGTCGGCGTGGACGTGAATACCGCCTCCGCCCCGCTGCTCGCGCGTATCTCGGGCCTGAACGGCACGCTCGCCGCCAACATCGTCGAGCACCGCAACGCCAACGGCCCGTTCAGGAGCCGCGACGCGCTCAAGGCGGTGGCGCGCCTGGGGCCCAAGACCTTCGAACAAGCCGCCGGCTTCCTGCGCATTCCCGCCGGGGACAACCCGCTGGACGCCTCCGCGGTGCACCCGGAAGCCTACCCGGTGGTCGAGCGCATCCTCGCCCGGGTGCAGAAGGGTGTGCGCGAGCTGATGGGTAACGGCGGCTTCCTCAAGAGCCTGAAACCCGCCGAATTCACCGACGAGCGCTTCGGCCTGCCCACGGTGCAGGACATCCTCGCCGAACTGGAAAAACCCGGCCGCGACCCGCGCCCGGAATTCCGCACCGCCACCTTCCGCGAAGGCGTGGAAACCCTCAAGGACCTGGTGCCGGGCATGATGCTGGAAGGCGTGGTGACCAACGTCACCAACTTCGGCGCCTTCGTCGATATCGGCGTGCATCAGGATGGCCTGGTGCATGTCTCCGCGCTCGCCGACCGCTTCGTCAAGGACCCGCACAGCGTGGTCAAGGCCGGCCAAGTGGTGAAGGTCAAGGTGCTGGAAGTCGACCTGCCGCGCCAGCGCATCGCGCTGACCATGCGCATGGGCGACGAGGCCGCGCCCAAGGCGCGCACCGAACGCAACGACCGGGGCAACGACCGCCGCCCC
This sequence comes from Thauera sedimentorum, assembly GCF_014489115.1. Taxonomy (NCBI): domain Bacteria; kingdom Pseudomonadati; phylum Pseudomonadota; class Betaproteobacteria; order Rhodocyclales; family Zoogloeaceae; genus Thauera; species Thauera sedimentorum. The sequence goes on from NZ_JACTAH010000001.1 coordinate 1,669,218, forward strand.
GATCGCGCCCAGGGTTCCCGCCAGCACGGACGCGAGCGCGAACCCGCCGCCAACAACGCCCTGGCCGCCGCCTTCGCGCGCGCCAAACAGAAGTGAGCCCGGGAGCACGAGCGATGAAACCGGTGATCTACGGCATCAAGAACTGAGTTAACGATATTAAATATGGCCTAACTGGACATCTAAAATGCCTACCACAAAGTTAGCAAATAATCAATATTTAATATCGGTGTACGGGATTAAGAACTGCGACACGATGAAGAAGGCCTTCGCCTGGCTCGACGAGCACGGCATCGCCTATGATTTCCATGACTACAAGAAGGCCGGCATCGCCAGCGGGAAACTGCACGCCTGGTCCAAGGCGCTGGGCTGGCGCACCCTGGTCAACACCCGCGGCACCACCTGGCGCAAGCTCAGCCCCGAACAGCAGGCCATCGACACCCAGAGCGCGGCGGTGCAACTGATGGTCGAGCACCCCAGTCTGATCAAGCGCCCGGTGGTGGAAACCACCTCCGGCCACCTGCTGGTCGGCTTCGATCCGGACACCTTCTCCAGCTTCATCAAACCCGAGGATTGCGCATCGTGAGCACCCCGAACAGCTACGTGCAACGCTTCCTGCTCGAGAACCTCGACATCCGCGGCGCCGTGGTGCGCCTGGACGACGTCTGGCAGGCGCTGCAGCAAGGGCGCGACTACCCGCCCGCGGTCGCCGCCCTGCTCGGCCAGCTGAGTGCGGTGTCCGCGCTGATCACCGGCAACCTCAAGCAGCCCGGCCGGCTCACCTTCCAGATCCAGGGCCACGGCCCGGTGGGCCTGCTGGTGGTCGACTGCAACGAGGAACTCAACCTGCGCGGCTACGCCCGGGTCGACGCCCCGGCCACCGGCGAGCATCTTGCCGAACTGGTGGGCGACGGCCGCCTGCAGCTCACCCTGGACGTCGAAGGCCTGGACCAGCCCTACCAGAGCGTGGTGCCGCTGGAAGGCGACGACATCGCCGCCACCTTCGAGCACTACCTGGCCCAGTCCGAGCAACAACCTGCCGGCCTGTGGCTGGCCAGCGACGGCCAGGCCGCCGTGGCGCTCTTCCTGCAGAAGCTGCCGGGCGCCGACGACAAGGACGCCGACGGCTGGGACCGCGCCCACCACCTGGCACAGACCGTGCGCAGCGACGAGCTGCTCGGCCTGTCGCCCGCCGATCTGCTGGGCCGCCTGTTCGCCGAGGAGGACGTCCGCCTGTTCGAGCCCCGCCCCGTCATCCACCACTGGCCGCCCGACCGCGACAAGGTGGCCGGCATGCTGCAGGGCCTGGGCGAAGAGCAGGTCCGCGCAATACTGGACGAACACGGTGAAGTCGAGGTCCGCGACGACCTCTCCAATTGCCGCTACCGCTTCGACAAGGCCGACGTGGACGCGCTGTTCCGCCCGCCTACCCTGCACTGACCCCGCCAGGAGCCGACGATGTACGCCGACCGCAGCCCCACGTCCGGGATGATCCGCCTCACCCACCTGATCTACGCCCTGCACGCCTTCGCGGTGTTCTCCGGGGTGATCGGCTCGGCCACCATCATCGGCAGCTTCGTCGCCAGCATTCCCTCGCTCGCGGCCATCGTGCTCAACTACTGGAACCGCGGTGCGGTGCGCGGCACCTGGCTGGACAGCCATTTCGACTGGCAGATCCGTACCTTCTGGTACACCCTGGCCTGGGTGGTCATCTCGGTCCTGCTGGCCGTGACCCTCATCGGCATTCCCTTCGCGCTGGTCGCGCTGGCAATCGTCTCGCTGTGGGTGATCTACCGCGTGGTGCGCGGCTGGTGGCGCCTGTCCGGCGGATTGCGCATGCCGATGCCGCCCGCGTAGGCGCGGGCTTGCCCGCGATGCGGTATCCGATTTCCCGCAGGCTGCACCGCGGCCAAGGCCACTCCTACAGGCGGTCGGTGTCCCCACGCCGTCATACGGCTGCCTTGCCGGAAACCCGGCCGCTCAGTAGACTTCACGGATTTTGAGGCCGCCTTCAGCCGATGACCACCGCCCCTTCCGCCAGCCGCGCCATCGAGTTCCGCAACGCCGCGCTCGGCGCCACCATCGCCGTCCTGCGTGAGACCGAACCCGCGGCCCTGGCCGACGACCTGCACAAGATGCTGGGCGGCATGCCGGACTTCTTCAGCGGCGAAGCAGCCGTACTCGATTTCGCCGGCCTCGCGAACCAGCCGGCACGCGTGGACTGGGCCGGCCTGCTGAGCCTGCTGCGCCGCTACCAGCTACAACCGGTGGGCGTGCGCAACCTGTCCCCGGATCTCGCCGACGGTGCCCGCCGCGCCGGCCTGGCGCTGCTCGACGGTGCCGAACTGCGCGACCGCCAGTCAGCGCCGCCCGCTGCGCCCGCGCCGAAGCGTGCCGAAGCGCCTGCTCCCGCCCCTGCGCCGGCACCCGCGCCGATCAGCGCCGGCACCATGTTCATCGACCGTCCGCTGCGCTCCGGCCAGCAGATCTACGCGCGTGGCGGCGATCTCGTCGTGCTCGCGGGCGTGAGCAACGGCGCAGAAGTCATCGCCGACGGCAGCATCCACTGCTACGGCCCGCTGCGCGGGCGCGCGCTGGCCGGCGCCCAGGGCGACAGCGCCGCACGCATCATCGCCACCAACTTCGGCCCGGAGCTGGTTTCGATCGCCGGCGTGTACCGCACCTTCGAGAAAGGCATTCCCGAACAGCTCGCCGGCCGCGCCGCCCTGGTGCGTCTGAGCGGTCCGGCCAACGAACACAAACTCGACCTCCAGCCGCTGCAGCTGGATTAAATCAGACAAGGGGAACCCGTGAGAGTCATCGTCGTAACTTCCGGCAAGGGCGGCGTGGGCAAGACCACGACCAGCGCGGCATTCTCGTCCGGCCTGGCACTGCGCGGCTTCAAGACCGCAGTCATCGACTTCGACGTCGGCCTGCGCAACCTGGACCTCATCATGGGCTGCGAACGCCGCGTGGTGTATGACCTGGTCAACGTCATCAACGGCGAAGCCAAGCTCAACCAGGCGCTGATCAAGGACAAGCACTGCGAGAACCTCTTCGTGCTGCCCGCCTCGCAGACCCGCGACAAGGACGCGCTCACCGAGGAAGGCGTCGAGACCGTGCTCAAGGAGCTCGAGCACCTCGGCTTCGACTACGTGGTATGCGACTCGCCCGCCGGCATCGAGCGCGGCGCGGTGATGGCGCTGACCTTCGCCGACGAAGCCATCGTCACCACCAACCCGGAAGTCTCCTCGGTGCGTGACTCCGACCGCATCCTGGGCATCCTGCAGTCCAAGAGCCGCCGCGCATCCGAAGGGCGCGAGCCGGTCAAGGAGCACCTGCTGCTCACCCGCTATTCGCCCAAGCGCGTCGAGGAAGGCGAGATGCTCTCCTACAAGGACGTGCAGGAACTGCTGCGCGTGCCGCTGATCGGCGTGATCCCGGAATCCGAATCGGTGCTGCACGCCTCCAACCAGGGCACTCCGGCGATCCACCTCAAGGGCACCGACGTCTCCGAGGCCTACCACGACGTGGTTGCGCGTTTCCTCGGCGAAGAGCGCGAACTGCGCTTCGTGAACTACGAGAAACCGGGCCTGATCAAGCGCCTGTTCGGAGGCAAGTGAGATGTCCCTGCTCGCCCGCCTCTTCGGCGAAAAGAAGAAGACTGCGGAAATCGCCAAGAACCGCTTGTCGCTGCTGATCGCCCACGAACGCAGCGGCTCGTCCGGCGCTGCCGACTTCCTGCCTGCGCTGCAGCAGGAACTCATCCAGGTGATCTCCAAGTACGTCGCCGTGAACCCCGACGACATCAAGGTGCAGTTGGAAAAGCAGGACAACTACGAGGTCCTGGAAGTCAACATCGTGCTGCCGGAGCAGGGCCGCTGAACACCCGCCCGGGTGATGAAATTGGTAACCATAGCGGACTTAAAAACTTTTCAGAGCCTATAATCTTCAACATCTTAGCGCCCGATGCGTAGTGTCGTGCGTAATTGTTGAAGAAGAGGCCTGCAAATGGGTTCCGTTGTCGAGCACAAGCGCACTGACAAGCGCACCGGGAAGACCGTCACGCAGTACCGCGCCCACATCCGCCGCGTGGGCTTCGGAAGCCGGTCCAAGGTCTTCGCAACCAAGCGCGAGGCCTTGGACTGGATTCGCAACAACGAATCCGACAACGCGCTGACCAAGCGGGCCTCGGCCGGCGGCAAGACCCTGGCAAGCCTGATCGAGGATTTCATCGCGGCCGGCGTGTGCCAATACGCCAGCCAGGCGCACCTTGCGTACTGGTGCGACCAACTCGGCAACAAGCTCGTCTCAGAGATCACCCACGGCGACATCAATGGCGCTCTGCTGTCACTGCGAACCCGCGGCGGCCGCCGCTTCACACCTGACGGCATCAAGCCATCCGGCAAGCCGCTGACCCCTGCGACGATCAATCGCTACGCCGCCGCGCTGTCCGCGGTCTTCAACTTCGCCCAGGCGCATGGGGTCATCGACGCCCACCCGATGAAGGGCGGGAAGGTCAAGAAGCTCAAGGAAGGCCCCGGCCGCCAGCGCATTCTCACGCCGGAAGAGGAAACGCGCCTTCTCGAGACCGCGCGGGCAGCCCGATGGGACGGCATGTATCTCTTCGTGCTGATGCTGCTCACCACCGCGGCCCGCAAATCCGAAGTGCTCAATCTGCGCTGGCGCGACCTCGACCTAGGCCGCGGCATCGCCGTACTCGGCAAGACGAAGAACGGCGCGGCGCGGGCGCTTCCGCTCGTCGCGGAAGTCCGCAAGGGCCTCGCCGAGCTTTCCAAGGTCCGCCCCATCAACAGCGACTTCGTCTTCTACGACCCCAAACAGCCGGGGCGCCCGAAGAACGTCGACACGGCCTGGCAGTTCGTTCGCGAGCGCGCCGGTCTGAACGATTCCGACGACCCGGTGCATCGCGTCGTGCTCCACACCACCCGGCATACCGGCGTCACCAAGATCATCCGCAACGGCGCCAACCTGGCGCAGGCCGCGTTGATCTCCGGCCACAAGACCCTGGCGATGCTGAAGCGCTACGAGCACCTAGCCGCAGACGACGTGTTGCAACTCGCGGAGCATGCGCTCGGCAAGGTCGGAACCGGATCGTCGAAAGGATAGGCACCACCGCGCCGGCCGGTTGCCGGCAAGAAGCGGGGCATGCGTGGTGCTACCAACACCGCGCCGCCCCTGACCACAACGTGAAATAGGAGTTCACGCCATGGCTACCGCCGATTGTACCGCCCGCCGCGAGCGCGAAGACCGCACTATTGCCCGCGCCCTGCGCATCCTCGAAAAGCGCGCCAAGTACCGTATAACGGGTGCGAGCTACGTATCGTCACCCGATGACGTTCGCCACTTCCTGCGATTGCGCCTGAATGACCTGGAACGCGAAGAGTTTTGGACGGTGTGGCTGGACGCGAGAAACTGCGTCATTGAAGCGGAGTGCATGTTTGTCGGCTCGCTGACGCAGACCGCCGTCTATCCGCGCGAAGTAGTCCGGCGGGCACTGCACCATAACGCCGCGGCCGTCATCTTTGCCCACAATCACCCAAGCGGCGCATGCGTGCCGAGCGAGGCGGACAAGGCGCTGACCGCCAAACTCAAAGCCGCGCTGAATCTCGTCGACGTGCGAACGCTTGACCACATGATTGTCGGAAATGCTCCAATCCCCCTATCCTTCGCCGAGAAGGGCTTACTCTGACGGCATGGACCAAACACAGCGAACAATTGCGCAAGACCGGGCAATGACCGCTTGACACGGCTCCGCTGCGCCTAGGTCGGCCAACCGAAAACGGGGACACCCTGCCCCGCTGGCGCAGCAACCTTCTTCAGGGATCGCCACATGGGTGGGCGATGTTTCAACCTCCTGCGCACCTTCCCGGGTGGGCGCACTTCCACTGGTGGAAATGGATCTCCGGTCCGGTATGGGACCGCCCTGAGCGCGTCGACGCTGCTCGGGGGCTGCTCACTGAACGCGGTCGACTTGGCACGTTCTGGCGAAAACTTTCGCAGTTTGACACGACCAGCCCGGGGGATGGCTTCGAGATCCGCCGCTTGTTCGTCGAACACCTGATCATGGGTGTCGATGTAGTTCTGACGCCACGTCGATTCTCTGCGTTGCATCGCTATACCACATCCCCGATGCATGGCCGCCGCACACCGCTTCAGACCCGCGCTCTTTGGCTTCTCCGCGACCTGTATCGCCTTTGGTGGTTCGCGCCGCCGGCTGTTCTCGGCATGCCCTGCTACGCCCTGGTCTGTGACGCACGAGAACCGCTGTGTGCCTTCTTCGACCTAAATCCGCAGTTCGACTTCTACGCTGAAGCCAATCTGATGGGCCTGCAGTGGATCGAGTCAAACCTGAAGCCGGGAACCATCGAGCGTGCTCGGGCAACCCACCGAATAGCGCTCAGGGCCCGCAAGCGTATCGAGGAGCTTGAACGCCTTGTCATAGCCGACGACCGGCATTCATGGATTCTCGGCGTTCTGTCGCCTCTGTGCTGCCAGCTGGCGTTCTGGCCATCACTCGAAGCGCTGCGCGCTACAGACCCGGAATTATTTTCTAACAAGTACGGATGGCCTGATTGGCTGAGGCATGTGACGCGCGACCTTGATTTGTACTTTCACCCGCTCGACTTCAAGCAAGTTCTCTCCGCCACCGATTGGGCCGCACTCGTGGATGTCCTGTTTGACGAGTCCGTCAGCGAACAGCGGATCCTGCAAGTAATCAGATAAGCACTCCGCACTCCCTTTGGCGTCGCCCTGTGCGGCATGGCGCAAATCTTTCCTAGAATCCTTGTCGGCCTCCATTGCCACCAAGCCATAGAGTGCGCGCACCGCAACGCAACACAGGTACGCGCTATGGAACACATCGCACAACCCGCGATCGCCTTAAGCGATCTGCGCACAATTGAGCAACTTGCCAGACAGCACCCCGGCGTACTCTCGGTCAATACCCTTCGATGGCAACTTCGCCACCGCGACCAAAATGGGCTCGCTGCAGCTTGCGTGAGCGTCGGCAAGAAGCTTCTCATCAGCCAGCGGGGCTATGAACAGTGGCTAAGCGATCAGCGCGCCAAAGGCGCAGTTCAGCGTGGGGGGCGTACGCATGGCGCATGACTCCTACCCCAAGGGCGCTGACCTCGGCCATTCTGGAGACCCGCGCCAGCTCGGCACGTTCGACATCACCTTCATCGCCGAGAACGGCAGCCGCGCGCAACGCCGCCAGGCAAAGCGCCAGCTCGAACGAATGGCCGCAGCCGGCAATGAGGATGCGGCAAGATCGCTGCGCTACCTCGAAAAGCACATGAGGAAGAAGCGGTGACCCGGCGCTTGCCCGCATATGCCGGCGAGCTTGCCGCCGGCCGCAGAGCCGGAATGGTGCCGGTCCCGAACGAGGTCATGCTCGCACTCGACGTTTGGGCCTGGGGTAAGCAGCCAGGCGGCGGGCGAGCACGCTGCTTGGTTCCAGAAGACCGAGAGATCGAGGAAATCGACTTCTGGTTTCTGGCCGGTATCGACGTATTGGTTGCCTGGTCATCGGCTGTTACTGCGGGCAGCAGGCTTATGGCGCTGGTCAAGGCACTGCTGGCGGTAGAACCGCAGCGACTGCTCTTGCTGGACATGGCGGCCGAACCGTGCCCCGCCTGGCAATGGATCAAGTCCGTGGAGCGTGGAATCGAGGTGCAGCCTTGACGACATTCGTTGCGGAAACGAAGGAACAGGCAGCAACCCTTGCGAAGGTAAAGAACCTGCCGACCACGCCCGCCGCGCCGTCTGCGCTGCCAGTCCGGGTTCCGATCGCCGACCTCTTCGACGTTGCACCGCCGACGCCGCAATGCTGGATCGATCCGCTAGTCCCTGAGCGCAACGTCACCTTGCTCGGCGCGCACGGCGGTGTCGGCAAGACAAACCTTGCCCTCCAGATGGGGGTGTGTATTGCGGCGGAACTACCGTTCATGGGAAAGCCGACGCGTCGGGGACGGGTCGTGTTCTATAGCGGGGAAGATCCCAAGGAAGTCATCCGCTGGCGCCTCGCAACGATCTGCCGGCATCTCGCCGTTGATCCTCGCGACCTGGAGGACTGGTTGATTGTCCTTGATGCGACCGAGGCCGACCCGACGCTCTATACGGAGCTGTTCGACGCCGGGCTGCGCGTTGGCCTAACCACGGCCGCGTACACCCACCTGCAGAGCTTCGAGGCGGACGTATTTATCATCGACAACGCGAGCGACGCGTTCGACGCCGACGAGAACTCTCGCGCCAGGGTACGTGGCTTCATCCGCGCGCTGAGCAACCTTGTGAGGAAGCGGGCCGGCGCCGTCATCCTGCTCGCCCACATCGACAAGGCGGCGGCCCGGGGTTTCGCCGGCAGTGAGGGCTACAGCGGATCGACAGCCTGGCACAACAGCGTCCGCTCGCGCTTGTTGCTCTCGGAGCAGGAAGGCGACCTCGTGCTTGAGCACCCGAAGTTCAACCTGGGCAAGAAGGCTGATCCGATCAGGATGGAATGGGCTTCCGGTGGCGTGTTGCAGTTGGTGGATCCTGCCGCATCAGTTGCCGGATTGGTGGGTTCGGCAGACCGTGACGCCGTGCTCAGCCTCATCCGGGAGTTCTACGACCGTGGCGAGTACTTGCCCACAAGCGCCAATGCCCCGGGCAACGCGTTCAAGGTATTGAGCACCGATCCCGGTTTCCCCAAACGCATGGACCGATCGAAGTTCTTCCGCGTGCTCCGTGAAGCCGAGCGCAGCGGGCTGATTCTCCGCGAAAGCTACCTGACTGCCGGCAGAAAGGAGCGCGAGCGGTGGAAGCCTGCGCCAAGTGCGCCGAGTGCGCGACAAGTTCAACCCGGAACACCCGTCAGGAGTGGCGCGCCAACTGCGCCAACTCCTAGGGGGGGTGTGGGGGGGAGAGAGCGCACAGAAGTCGGCGCATCGGAGTCCAGTCGATGACCACCCAGTTTTCAAGGCGACCGTGATGACCAAATCCATTGACATGACACCCTTCTCCGTCCTCGTTGCGGCATTCGATGTACTGCCGCCGCCTGAGCGCTCAATGCTTCAAGGCTTCCTTCTCGGCTGGAACGGGCCCGAGGCCGCCAACGTGCAGGAGCTGCCCAAGTACGTTGACTGGCTCATGCCACTCACGCAGGGCGGCGAAATGGTTCGCGCGTTGATGATCGCGAAGAGGGCGAATGACGCTGAGGCGGTCGAGCGTCTCAGCGACATGATCTACGACCACGGACTCTGGCCGGTCTATCAGGCGATGCTGGAAGGCACGACGAAGGTCCGGCGCGAGTTCGAGAATCGGTCCACGCATTGACTCCGCCGCCACACGCCCCCTTCGCCGGGGCCCCAGTGCCTGAAGCGCACACGGGTAGTCGTCGACTGCGATCCTTTCCTAGCCGCTGAATTCTGAAATCGGGAAACCGGAAACCCTTGATATGCCTGACTTTGCAGCCGAATCAATGACCCTAACCGAGCTTGGCAATGCCCTTGGAATAAGCAAAGGACAGGTCAGCAAGCTGGCCGACCGCGGCATGCCGACGGACAGCGTCGAGGCGGCGCGTGCGTGGCGGGCGAAGAACCTGCACCCGAGCTGGTCCGAGGAGGCCCGCGCCGCTGGAGAAGGTGCCGCAGCCGGCGCCGGCAACTCCTCGGCGTTCTGGGCAGCGAAGACACGGAAGGAGGCCGCGCAGGCCGAGCTCGCCGAGATCGAGCTCGCCCGCGAGAAGCGAGCGCTCTGCGAGATCGAGAAAGTGCACCGCGCCCTGTACGCGGCGCATCGCGTCCTGCGCGATCAACTGCTGAGCGTGCCCAACCGGCTGGCGGCGCAGGTGGTCGGCGTCACGCCGCAGGCCGCGGCCGAACTGATGCGCGGCGAGATCCGCCGCTGCCTCGACGAATTCAGCCAGTTGAACGACCAGGCGCTTGGGCAGTTGGTCGGCGAAGGAGAAGAGCAATGAAGGCCGGCATCCGCGGTATCGAGAACCTGCGCAAGACTGCCGCCCTGGTGGCGACGATCCCCGAGCAGATGCAGCGCTCGGCGGTGAGCGCCATCAACCGCGCCGCGACCCGGATCGAGGCCGCGGCAAGCCGCGAGATGCAGGGTCGGGTGAATCTGCCGCCGGGCTACATCCGCGGCAAGCTGCGCATCGTGCGTGCGAGCATGGCCAAGCCGGTCGGCGCGATTGCGATCCAACGACGCGCGGTGCCCCTGGCCCGCTTCGGGGCGCAGCAGCTCTCCGCCCCGGCGCCGCGCGCTAGGGGCGACCGCATGCGCCGCATCGCCAAGGGGCACAAGCAGGCCGGCGTCTCGGTGCAGGTCAAGCGAGGCCGAAAGGTCGCGCGGCGGGCCTTCCTGATGCCGCTGCTCGGCGGCAACGGCATGGGCGTGTTCGTGCGCTTCGGCCCGGACCGCAGAGACGTTGAGCACCTGTACGGCCCGAGTCCCGATCAGCTCTTTCGGGCATGGCGCGACGACAACCTCCGGCGGGTGCAGGACGAGCTCAGCAGCGCGTTCGGCGATGAGATCCGCCGCAACCTGGGGAGCCGTCGCTGATGCTGCCCGGCGAGAAGGAAAACGGCATGCTGGAGGATCTCGGAGCCGTCATGGGCACGGAGGCCTCCGTTCGTCTGGTGGCGGTCTTTGGTGGTGCGACCTTGTACGTGCCGCAGGTCGCCGAGGGCGGTCATCCGATCGAGCATGTCGTCGGTCGCCGACCCTATCAGCGGCTGGTTGATGCCTTCGGCGGCGAAACCATCTGGATACCCGGAGGAAGCGACTTCCTTCGCTTGCGGCGAATGCGCCAGGTGGTGCGCCTGCTATCGGAAGGCATGAGTGTCGAAGAACTGTCGCAGCGCTTCAACTACTCGATTCGACAGATCCGCAACATCGGGCACCAGGCCGCCCGCATGGGGCTCGACGGCCGTCGCCTTCCGCAGGACTGAGCGCGCGGAAATTCGTCTACAGGCGCCGCCCTGCACCACCTGCGATCCTGCATCCGACCAACAGAGGATGCAGCCATGGCCATCAGCCAAACCGACATCGACAACCTGAACGAGGCCATCGCCCTGGGCGAGCGCTCGGTGAGCATGAGCGACGGCCGCCGCGTCGAATACCGTTCCGTCGCGGAACTGATCATGGCTCGCGACGATCTGCAGCGCCAACTGGCGGCCTCGCAGCAGCAGCGCCGCCGACAGGTGTATCTGGTGCAGGGCGGGAGGGGCTTCTGATGGCTCGCAAGCGCGCCCGCCGGCAGACCACGCAACGGGCCGAGGCACGCGCCCCGGTCGCCACGACCGCACAAACCGGCTTTGCCGCCCTCGCCCAGTACGACGCAGCCAGGCACGGCCGGCGCATGCGCGGCTGGTCAGCGCCTGGTAGCGGGCCGAACCGCGCGACCAAGGGGCATGAGACCATCCGCAACCGCACCCGGGATGCTGCCCGCAACGACTGGAGCGCAGCGGCCGGGGTGCGCTCATGGGTGACAAACCTGATCGGCAGCGGCATCGTGCCGCGCCCCAAGACGGGGAATGCCAAGCTCAAGGACCGATTGATCCAGCTGTGGGACGAATGGGCGCCGTACGCGGATGCCGATGGCGTGCTCGACTTCTACGGACTGCAGACCCTTGCCGCCCGCAGCTGGATCACCGATGGCGAAGTGTTCATGCGCTTGCGTGTCCGCCGCCTCGAGGACGGTCTACCGGTTCCCCTGCAGGTCCAGTTGCTCGAATCCGACATGGTGCCCATGCTGGACGCGGACACCTGGCCCGGCATGCCCGAAGGCAATACCATCCGCAGCGGCATCGAACGCAACCGCATCGGACAGCGTGTGGCCTACTGGTGTTACCGCAACCACCCCGGTGACGGTTCGACGCTGGCCGTAAGCTCCGCCGACCTGGTGCGCGTGCCCGCCGAGCAGATGCGCCACATGTTCGAGCCTACCCGGCCCGGCCAACTGCGCGGGGTCTCCGATCTCGCACCGGTACTGACCAAACTGCGTGGGGTCATGGACTTTGATGATGCGGTGCTCGAACGCCAACGCCTGAGCAATCTCTTCGCGCTCTTCATCACCCGCGCAGTGCCGAATGGGCCGCTGCCCGTGGAGATGCTCACCACCATGCAGGGCGAATCGGCGGCCGGAGATCTGCCCATGGTCGCTATCGAGCCTGGCCTGGTGCAGGAACTCGCCCCGGGCGAGGATGTGAAGTTCTCCGAGCCGCCCGACTCCGGGGCCAACTACAGCGAGTTCATGCGCGAGCAGCATGTCGGCATCGCCGCCGGTCAGGGTCTGCCGCATGAGTTGCTGACCGGCGATCTGCGGGACGTGTCCGACCGGACGCTACGCATCATCCTCAACGAATTCCGCCGGCACTGTGGGCAACGCCAGTGGCAGATCATCATCCCGATGATGTGCCAACCGATCCGCGACGCCTGGGCGGTCGCCGCAGCAATGGGCGGCGCAATCCGGCCGAGCGAAATTCCCGAGGCCAAACGCGTGACCTGGGCGCCCGAGGCATGGGCCTACATTCACCCGGTGCAGGACGTGCAGGCGAAGAAGATCGAGGTGGAGGCCGGCTTCCGCGCCCGCAGCCAGGTCATCGCTGCCACCGGCGAAGACCCGGACGAAGTCGACCAGCTCCGCAAGCAGGACGCCGAACGCGAGAAGGGCCTGCGCCCGGCCGGCGCACAGACTCGCGGGGCCTGATCCACGTGGACGGGCTGTCGCACGGCGGGTTGATCGCCTTGCGGGCGGCGCAAGCCGGTCTCGCGCCGGATTCCGACCTGCCGGTGGACCGCTGGGCGGATGCGCACATGATCCTGCCGCAAGGCAAGAGCGCCGAGCCCGGCCGCTACCGCACCGAGCGCACCCCGTTCGCCCGGCAGATCATGCGCAGCCTGTCGCCCTCCCACCCCTGCCGGCGGGTGGTGGTCAACGGCCCGTCGCAGTTGCTCAAGACGCAGACCGCGCTCAACTGGATCGGCTCGATCATCTGCCAGGCGCCCGCAAACGTGCTGGTGCTTCTACCCACAGCCAACATCGCCAAGCGCGTCTCCGCGCGGATCTCGGACGCCATCAAGCTGGTGCCCGAACTGCGCGAGCGGGTCGCGGCCCCGCGTAGCCGCGACAGCCGCAACACCACCGACACCAAGGAATTCGACGGCGGCACGCTCTACATCACCACCGCGGGCAGCGCCTCGAACCTGGCCGAGATCCCGGCCCGCTACGTCTATGGCGACGAGATCGACCGCTGGGAGGGCAACGTCGGCGGCGAAGGCGACCCGGTGGAACTGGCGGAGACCCGCACCAGCACCTTCGAATACAACGCGAAGGTGCTGCTCACCAGCTCACCCACCATCGAAGGGCTGAGCCGCATCGATGCCCTGTACAACGCCGGCACGCGTAACCGCTACTGGGTGGCCTGCCCGCACTGCGACACGCACCAGGTGCTCGAATGGAGCGTGGAGGTTCGCCAGCAGGACGGCTCCACCGCCTTCGGCGGCATGCGCTGGGACAACGACGAGCGCCCGACGCGCGCCTGGTATGTGTGCCCGCACTGCGGCTGCGAGATTGACGAGGCCGACAAGGCCCGCTTCCTGCCCGACCGGGAAATGGGCGGCAGCGCAGAATGGCGCCCGGAGCAGCTCGGCGACGGCCAGACCGAGAGCTTCCACCTGAACGCCCTGTATGCCCCGCTCGGTTTCCTGTCCTGGCTATCGCTGGCCCGCCAGTACCTGAAGGCGAAGAAGCGGCTCGACCAGGGCGACCCGGAACCGATGCAGGTCTTCTACAACACCCGGCTTGCAAAGGTATGGGATGCGGCCGTGGCCTCAACCAAGGCCGAGGAGCTCCGCTCGCGGGCCGAGGCCTATCCACTCGGTATCGTGCCGCGCGGCGGCCTGGTGCTGACCGCCGCCGTCGATACCCAGCCTAGTCGCCTAGAGCTTGAGATCAAGGCCTGGGGCGAAGGGCTCGAGAACTGGGTCGTCGCCTACCGCGTACTGTGGGGCAACCCGGCGCAGGATGCGGTCTGGAAGCAACTCGACGAGATCCTGAACGCCCCCATCCTCAACCATCGCGGCGTGCCCATGCGCATCGTCGCCTGCTGCATCGACACCGGCGGCAGCAACACACAGGACGTCTACAACTTCGTGCGCAACCGCCGGCACCGCAACATCCTCGGTATCAAGGGCGCCTCCAAACCGAACTACCCGGTGATGGCACAGCGCCCGCGCAAGGTCGACGTGTCCTGGCGAGGAAGCACCATCAGCGACGGCGCCGAACTGTGGTTCGTCGGCACCGATACGGCGAAGGACTGGATTCACGGCCGCCTGTCTCTGAACTCCGGCCCTGGTGCGTGCCACTTCTCCAAGGATCTGCCCGACGACTACTTCGACCAGGTCGTCGCAGAGAAAAAGCTGGCGCGCTACGTGAAGGGGCATGTGAAGTCCGAGTGGGTGAAGAAGCCCGGCGACCGTAACGAGGCCCTCGATACCTTCGTCTACAACCTGGCCGGCGCGTATTACCTGGGCCTCCACGCATACAGCGCTGCCGAGTGGGAGCGCGTGCGGCAGAAGGTCGAACCGGTGCAGAACGATCTGTTCTTCACTCCACCGCCAGACGCCACCGCCCCGCCGGCCAAACCGGCCACGGGTGAGCCGGCCCCGCAAGCGCCCGAGCCGCCGCCTGATCAACCCGCGCCCGTGCATCGGCCCGCCTCCCCGCCGCCGCCCGCAGCCCTGCCGCGCATGCAGCGGCGTGCGGGCCGCAGCGCTTACCTTTCCCGCTAGGAAATGCCCGAGAGATAACACCACCACCCGCCTCGACTCATGCGCATGGGCAGAGAACATTCGACGGCGCGATGCCATGCCGCCCGCACTTCGTGACGTGATCGATTACAGAGATCGCACCGTGCCGTATAATTCAAAATTCTATTCAACAATCGATTCACGAACATGTCCGCTCATGCCGAAAATCTCCGCCTGCTCCTGAGACAAGGCCCACTGAGGGCACGGCAACTTATTGAAAAGCTTTGCGTAAGCCAGCCAACGGTGTCGCGCGCCGTGAACGAGCTCGGCGACGACGTTGTGCGTATTGAAGCAGGCAGATCAATTCAGTACGCTTTGCGCGACTTCGATCGGGAGTTGAGTGACATTCCGGTCTATCGCGTCACTGCGGACGGCAAGCTTCGCCGTCTTGGCGTACTGATCCCAGTGCGGCCAGAAGGGTTCGTCATGCGCCAAGAAGACGGCCGCACCCTGCACAGCGACGGCTTGCCCTGGTGGATACTGGATATGTGCCCACAGGGATTCCTTGGTCGCGCCTTCGCAGAACATCATGCCGACAGACTGGGATTGCCGCCACGGCTATCCGAATGGTCCGATGCGCACATGTTGCGTGCGCTCTTGGCACACGGTGAAGACGTCGTGGGGAATCTCCTGTTAGGTGACGTCGCGCGCGACCGCTTCATCAATGCTCCGGAGCCAACCCCTGTGGCCCCGGAACAGTTTCCGGCTCTTGCGGAGGCAGCTGAGCGAGGCGATTTGCCCGGATCCTCTGCCGGCGGCGAGCAACCAAAGTTTCTGGCGTTCACGTCGCAGCACGTACTCGTCAAGTTCACCTCTTCGGAGGACAACCCTGTCGCGCGCCGCTGGAGCGATCTCCTCGCAGCAGAGCATGTCGCTGCACAAGTGTTAGCTGACGCGGGGGTTCAAGCATCTCACTCTCGCTTGATCGATGTGGGGGGCCGGCGTTTTCTTGAGATCGAACGGTTTGACCGGGTGGGTTCCCTGGGCCGTCGCGCCCTTCACTCACTTGCGTCCGTCGAAGCCGAGTTCATTGGAGACGCCCGCTCGCCGTGGCCTCTCTTAACCACGCGGCTCGCGGCGCAAGGCACTATCACGGCCGAAGCGGCGGCCGGCGCTGCCTTGCTGTATGCCTACGGAACATTGATTGGCAACACTGACATGCACAACGGCAACCTCTCGTTCGTCAGCGAGCATGGGCGGCCATATCACCTCGCGCCAGCGTATGACATGCTGCCGATGGCGTTCCAGCCACGTAACAGCGGAGCATTGCCGGATCAGCTGCAGCCAGCACGATTACATCCAGACGTCCCGCCTGACACATGGCGTCGGGCGCTCTTGCTCGCCGAAAGATTCGTCGACGCGATGGACGGTGATCGCCGGTTTTCCGATGATTGGCGCCAGTGTCGTGACGCTCTTGTTCGCCACATGGAAGACGCACGTTTGAAGATCGACCGACTCGGCTAGCGACTATCAGCCGAACTCGAGTATGCGTATTGCAGCGCCAAGTAGGCGCGAGAAGGAAATTCGTCTACAGGCGACAACCTCCCCACCCCGCCATGATGCACTTACCAACAATGAGGACATCGACATGGCGACATCCATCAAGACCCGCATCGAAGCCCTGCAGCGCGAACACGACGCGGCAGTGGCCGAGGTGGCCGACCTCGAAGCGAAGATCTCCGCGCTGGAAGCCGAGCGGGCCAGCATCAAACTTCCGACGGGCGGCCACACCTCGCAGGTCACCGAACCTGAGCGGCGCTTCTCGGCACTGGGCGGGCAGATCGAGACTGCGCGTTCGCGTGTCAATGATCTGACCCGGGACACGATCGCGGGTCTGCAAAAGCGCATGGCGTACCTTCGCAAGGTCGAGTCGTGCGGCCGCGACATGGACGCCGCCCGCACTGATTACGCGGCAGCAAAGAGTGAGATCGCCACCATCGCAGCGCGCCACACTCAGGTTCAGAACCGGCTGGCGGCGATGCAGGCGGAACAGGACACGGCTGCCGCACAGTTTGACGAAGCCGAACAGATCGCCGCGCAGGCCTACGCGCAAAGCGTCGCCGAAGGCAACGAGCGCGCGATGCAGGAAGCCGACGCCCGCCTGAAGGACGCTCAAGAGGCGCGCGCCGTCTTCGATCAGCAGGTCCGCCGCCAGCAGGCGGTGATCGACGCACTGAACGCCGAACTCACCCGACTCGAAGGCGATGAACGTGAAGCTGAGGCCCGCGCGGACGACGCCCGCAAGGCATTCGGCGCCGCGGTTCAACTCAGGTACGCCGCGCAGTGGGACGCCGCTGTCGATCAACTCGAGATTGCGGGTGCCCGGCTTGCCGCCGCCGTAAGCCTCGCAGGCGGCAGCACCTACTATCTGTTCCGCGAGCTCAAGGTTCAGCGCCGGGAGCCCGGTATGCCTGATCTGTACGGCGAGCGCATCCTTCGCCAGGGCGAAGAGCTCGAACTGCCCGAGTCGCTCTGACCATGGCGCTGGTCAGCACCAATGAAGTCGGACTGGCGCTCTCGGCGAAAGTCGAGGGCACCAGTTCGATTCGCTCGCTCTCCGAACAACTGGCCGCCGCGGCCGAGCACGCCGGTGAAGCCTCCCCCCAGCTGAAGGCACTTGCCGCAGAAGTCGCCGCGCTCGATTCCCAGCAGGGCGCCGTCGAAACGCTCATCGCCTTGAAGCGCGAAACGGCCGTGCTCGGGCGCGAGATGGGGGCGGCGCAGGGCAACATCGATGCGCTGGCGACGAGCCTCGACGAGGCACGGACCAATGCGGCCGCGGCCGCCGAAGGGCAGGCCGATGCCGCCGCCCGGCTGGCCTCGGCGCGTAGCCGCTACGCCGAACTGAAGGACGCGGTTGCCGGCGCCAAGGCCGAGCTCAAAACGGCCCGCGCCAAGTTCCGTGAAAGCGGTGGTGCCACGGACGAGTACGCCCAGCAGGTACTGGCCGCGCGAGACAAACTCGCCAGCTATCGCGCCGAACTGAAGACTGCCCGCACCAGTGTCGGTGAGCTGTCGGCCGAGCATCGCGCCGCCGGCAAGGCCGCCCGGGAAGCGGCCAGCGTCGAAAAGACGCTCGCGCGCGAGTACGACCAGACCATCGCCGGCGCGCGGCGCCTGTCGGCCGAACTCGGCGCGAAGAACCGCGTCATGCAGGCGACGAGCAGTTTCCTGAAGGAAGCCGGCGTGAACACCCGAGCGCTGGGCGACGAGCAGAAGCGCCTTGCGGCTGCGGCCGACGACCTGAGCGGCCGGATCACCAACATCCAGCGAGCCGCATCCCGCGGCGCCCAAGGCATCGATGCCATGGGCCGCGAAGCGCAGGAAGCACAGGGGGCGATGACCGCCCTGGGCGGCGCAACCGACAGCCTGCAGATCAAGCTCTCGGGCGTCGCAAAGGCGGTGGCGGGCGTGTTCGCCATCGGCCAGGTGAAGGGCTACATCGGCGACATGATTGGCGTGGCCGACGCCTACGGTCAGATGGCCGAGCGCATCGGCATGGCCACCGCCAGCAGCGAAGAGTACGACCTGGTGCAGCGGCGCCTGCTCGACACCGCGAACACCGTCTATCGCCCGCTCGCCGAAGCGCAGGAACTCTACATCCGCACGGCCGACGCCCTGCGCAGCATGCACTACAGCACCGAGCAGGCGCTGGACATCACCGATTCGTTCTCCTACCTGCTCGCCACCAACGCCGCCAACGCTGAGAAGGCCGCCTCGGCGGTCAATGCCTACTCGAAGGCGGTGCAGTCGGGCAAGATCGACGCCGACGCTTGGCAGAGCATCCTCGCCTCGATGCCCACGGTCGTCGATGCGGTCGCCACCGCCACCGGCAAGAGCGCCGAGGAAATCCGCAAGCTCGGCGTGACCGGAAAGCTGGCGCTGGCCGACCTGAACGAAGGCTTGCGCCAGACGGTGGACACCAACCGCCAGGCCACCGAGGGCATGAGTACGACCGTCACCGATGCGCTCACCAAGCTGAGCAACACCTGGCAGGTGTACATCGGCGAGGCCAACCGGGCGAGCGGCGCAACCGAGCAGATCGCGGGGCTGATCGACATGGTCAGCGACAACCTCGACGAGCTGGTCACGGTGGCTACCCGTGCCGGGGAGGTCATGGTGGCGGTGTTCGCCATGAAGGCCGTGCGCGCGGTGCAGGCCTTCGGCGCGGCGCAGCTTGCCGCCGTGGGCACGGTTCAGGCTCTCACCACCGCCACGAATGCGCAGGCAGCCGCTGCGGCTTCCTCCGCCCGAGGGCTGAATCTGGCCGCGGCTGCGACAGGCCTGCTCGCTGGCGCAGGCAAGGCTGCCACCGCCCCGATGATTGCCCTGACTGGCACCATCACGACCGCCACCGCGGCGATCTGGGCCAAGGTGCGTGCGCTGGGCGCGCTGCGCGTGGCGATGATCAGTTCCGGGGTGGGCGCCCTGGTGGTCGGGATTGGCACTCTCATCGGCAAGTTCACCGAAGGCAAGGCCCATGCTGATGAGCTCGGCGCGGCGGTAGACCAGGCGCTCGACCAGCCCGAGGACAAGGTCACCCCACAACTGCGCCTGCTCGCCACCGAGGCGGAAGGCGCCCGCTTCCAGCTCGCCGAGGTGCAACGGCAGTTTCAAGGCATCAACACCGATGCCGCCAGCACGGCTTCGGAGCTCAAGAAGGTCGTCGAGGCCGCGGACATTGGCAGTGCGGACGGCATCAGCAGGCTGTCGGCCGACCTCGCGCTGCTGAAGGAGTCCGCGTACGCCACCGGCGAGCAAATCGACTCGGCCCTGCGTGATCGCCTTGCCCAGCTCACGACCAAGGAATTGCGCGAGTTCGCCATTCAGGCCGAGATGGCCTTCAGCCAGGGTCACTTCGGCGCCGAGGCACTGGCCCGCATCAACGACCAGGTGCTCGCGGCGAGCTTCGCCCGGCTGGGCATCAACGCCGCGCAGGCGCTGGGGCAAGTCAGCCCGGCCGCGCAGGAAGCGATCGACGGGGTCGACGGCATCGTCCTGGCCTTGGAGCGCACCGGCGCCAGCGCCGAGCAGACAGGCGCGGCCGTCGAGGCTGCCATCGGGCAGGCGCTGGCCAAGGCCGATAGCACTGCGGCGCTCGACGCCCTCATTGCCAAGGTCGAGGCGATGGGCCGCGCCGGCATCCTCTCCGCCGACCAGGTAGCCACCGCGCTGGACCGGATCAAGGGCAAGTCCGACGAGCTGACGCCCGGCATCAACAGCGTGGGCGAAGCACTCAAGCGCCTGGGCATCACCTCCGACGCCGAACTGAAGAAGACCGCCGCGGGCCTGCGCGAAGCCTATGAGGCGGTCGTGAAGCTCGGTGGCTCCACCCGCGAGCAGGCCGATGCCTTCCGCCACTACGCGGAAGCGGCCATTGCCGCCAACGGTGGTGTAGCCGACAGCGCCCTTGCGGCACAAGCTGCGCAACATGGGCTCAGCATCAAGGCGAACGAATCGGGCAAGGCGATCGTCAGCAGCATGACCGAGGCGGCCAGGGCCACCAGCGAGGTGGGCGACGCTGGCACGGAAGTAGCGGCCGGGTTGAGCGAAGCCGCCGCCGCAGCCAAGTCGATCGCCACCGAGGCTAAGGCCGCCGCAACCGCCGCCAAAGATGCCGCCGAATCGTTGGTCGACGCCGCCCGGCGTCACAACGACGCTGTGAGCGGTGTATCGGTGCCCTGGCTACAGGGCGCTGCAGCGGCCAGCCGATATGCCGACGAGGCGGGCCGCGCCGCACAGCGAGCAGCGGATGCGGCCAGCGCCACTGGGCTGGGAATGCGCTCTGTCGCCCATTCGATCCAGATGGGCCGACTGGCCGCACAAGAGTTCATCGAGACGATGGAGACGCTTGATCGCCGCCAGGCCGATCTCACCCAAGGCGCCAGCGACGGCGTCGAGGATCTGCGCCTGCGCCTGCTCGAACTGGAAGGAACCGAAGAGGAAGTCGACCGCGCCCGAGCTGAACGTGACAGGGCCGCACGGGAACGGCAGATCGCCCTGCTACAGATCGAAATCGAAAGGGCGAAGGTGCGGGGCGACACTGAGGAAGCGGCACGCCTTCAGCGCGATATCGGCTACCTGAAGGAACAGATCGCCCTGCTGGGCAAGATCGAGGCCGCAGAAACGCGGCGCCGGGTCGCGGCGCAGAAGCGCCAGGCTACGGAGTCCGGCAGTTCCGCGATCTCTGACGCCCCGCGGAGCGGCAACTCCGGTTCGACCTCGCCCGGGGCGATCTCCACGGCTCCTGCTTCAGTGCACCGAGTTTCAATCACGCTGGGCAGGAGAAGTGTCGGAGTCGATACTGTCTCTTTAAGAGACGCCAACACCCTTGTCGATATTCTGAAGGAACTAGAGGGCGCCGCAGCGGTGGCTTCATAGCCGCACGCGAACGCCGGACTTCACACCGACTACTCACTAACTACTTCGCCGCTTCTGGGCTTCGCAGCTTCTGAGATGCGATTGACCAAGCGCAGAAACCTCTCGAGCGCATCGGCCGCAAAGGACTGGACTTGGTCGTACGGAAGAATGAGAAGTGCCGTTTTCAGGATCATGAAAACTCGTCGCTGACGGTCGGCAAGGAACTCATGGTTCAAAGTGCTGACTCGCGGATATCCCTTCTCTCCGGCGTAGAGAATCCGATTCCTCAAGTTCGCTTCGGCCTTCAAGAACCGCAGCGTGTCTGAATAGCCCGTTGATTGCAGCAGCATCTGAATGCTACGCGACAAATCTGGAAATCCTTCCCCTTCACCTTCACGCAGCTGAAACTCAAGCGGCGGGACGGGCGCCGCAACTAGTTGCTCAGCGTCGCCATCTAGCAGGATCCCGACGACAAGACGATCCACTCCATCGACCTTCTTGATCGCCAGGCCGATCCTACGAACGCCGTCGAATTTGAATTCAGCCATGTGGTGCAAGAGAATCCGTAGAAACGGCGTGACAGCTTGCTTCTGCACATGATCGCGTGGGTTCAGAAAGTGCGCATTCGGGTAGTGCTTCGCTAAGAGCGCCCGCATCAACCCTGAGGCCGCCTCCTCTTCTGCTGTTATTCCTCGGAACATCGCCATTGCTGGATCCAAGTCCTGAATCAGCAATGCGCGTCTAAGATGCTCGATAGCGGATCGGAAGCAATGCCGAGCGAAACTTGGTGGCGCGGCATCGAGAAGCGCGAGTACCTTACGTTCATCCTCGGTCAGCCGCAGTTCTGGAAGGTTCGTGGAGCTCATGCAACGAGATTAACGTTAGCCGCGAACTATGACCACTCCATGCACCGTAATAGCGCTGGTGCCCGGGACGGGACTCGAACCCGTAAGCCTATCGGCGGTGGATTTTAAGTCCACTATGGTTACCAATTTCATCACCCGGGCGGCGTCGGGATTGTACCTTCCCACCTTCCGCCACGTGCGTAAATCGTGCGTAACATCTGACCACGCCGCGGCACCTTGAGTCACACAAGAGCGCAACCGCACACCACGCAAGATGATGATTCGTATGGTGTGGCGTTGTGTGTTCGCGTGCTGTATCGTGCGCCCCTTGACTTAAAATCCGCCGGCGCAAGCCTTACGGGTTCGAGTCCCGTCCCGGGCACCATCGCTCAGCGAGCGCACCAACGAACCACGCCTAGCGCGTGGTTTTCTTCTTGCTGGCCGGCTGTGGTCCGGGCGCATCCGCCTCGCCATCACGCCCGCGGGATGATCGGCCGGTGTTCATCCGGTCAACCAGCACCTTCTCGCACAGCTTGAAGCCCAGGTAGAACGCCGCGGCCAGGTACCCCTACAACGCCAGGCCGGCGAGCTGGTGCAGGGCGCCCTCGGCGACGACCGTAACGCCGCAGCGGTTGAGTAACTCGAAATTCGCCATCAGCGTCTGCACGAGGTCGACCGACACCAGGCCGAAGAGCACGAAGAAGACGTCCATCAGCACAAAGGTCAGCAGCCAGCATCCACACAGGAAACGATAGCGCCGGCTGGGGCCATGCCGCATGGAGTCCGGAGAGTTTCCTCGCCCAGATCTAGTTTTGCCCGCCGGGCCCGTCGGTCGGGATGCGCCGCGGTGGATACCGCGGGTAGACGACGCTGTCGCCACCCGCGGAACGTGCAGGTCGAAGGGCTCGACCTTCCGCCTAGCCGATGAGGGCCGCGGCATGATGGCGCAGATGGTCCTCGATGAAGCTCGCGATGAAGTAGTAGCTGTGGTCGTACCCGGGCTGCAGGCGCAAGTTCAGCGGATGTCCCGCAGCCTCGCAGGTGCGGGCCAGGACCTCGGGTTTCAGTTGCTCGTCGAGGAAGGAGTCGGCAGTTCCCTGGTCGACCAGGATCGGCAGCACCTCGCCCTGCCCTGCATTGCGGGTAATCAGCTCGCAGGCATCCCAATCGCGCCACGCGGCCTGATCCTCACCGAGATAACGTGAAAACGCCTTGTGTCCCCACGGGCAGCTGGTCGGGTTGCCAATCGGCGCGAAAACCGACACCGACCGGTAGCGCCCCGGATTGCGCAGCGCGCAGATCAGCGCGCCGTGTCCGCCCATCGAATGGCCGGAGATGCCGCGCCGCTCATCGACCGGCAGGTGCGCCTCGACCAGCGCCGGCAACTCACAGGTAACGTAGGTGTACATGCGGTAGTGGCGGTCGTAGGGCGCCTGCGTGGCGTCCACGTAGAAGCCGGCACCGTGGCCGAAATCCCACGCGCCCTCGGGGTCGCCGGGCACATCATCGCCACGCGGACTGGTATCGGGCGCAACCAGCGCCATGCCGAGCTCGGCCGCCACGCGCTGCGCGCCGGCCTTCTGCATGAAGTTCTCGTCCGTGCAGGTGAGCCCCGACAGCCAGTAGAGCGCCGGTACCGGGCCGTGTTCGGCCTGCGGCGGCAGGTAGACGGCAAAGACCATGTCGCAGCCGAGCGTCTGCGAGCGGTGCCGGTAGCGGCGGTGCCAGCCGCCGAACGCCCGGTTCGCGGCAATCTGTTCCAGAATCGCGCTCATGGTCAGAAGCTGATCACGGTACGGATGCTCTTGCCCTCGTGCATCAGCTCGAAGGCTTCGTTGATCTGCTCCAGCGGCAGCTTGTGGGTGATGAAGGTGTCGAGCGGAATCTCCCCACGCTGCGCCTTCTGCACATAGCTCGGCAACTCGGTGCGCCCCTTCACGCCGCCAAACGCACTGCCGCGCCAGACCCGCCCGGTGACGAGCTGGAAAGGCCGCGTGCTGATCTCCTGGCCCGCACCAGCCACGCCGATGATGGTCGATTCGCCCCAGCCCTTGTGGCAGCACTCCAGCGCCGCGCGCATCAGCTTGACGTTGCCCACGCACTCGAAGGAGTAATCGACGCCGCCGTCGGTCATGTCGACGATCACCTCCTGGATCGGCTTGTCGTGATCCTGCGGATTCACGAACTCGGTCGCGCCCAGTTGCCGGGCGATCTCGAATTTGGCCGGATTGATGTCGACGCCGATGATGCGCGAAGCCTTGGCCATCTTGGCGCCGATGATCGCCGCCAGGCCAATGCCGCCCAGGCCGAAGATCGCAACCGTCGCGCCTTCCTCGACCTTGGCGGTATTGAGCACCGCGCCAATACCGGTGGTGACCCCGCAGCCCAGCAGGCAAACCTTTTCGAGCGGCGCATCCTTGGGGATCTTGGCGAGCGAGATCTCCGGCACCACGGTGTATTCGGAGAAGGTCGACGTGCCCATGTAGTGGTAGATAGGCTGGCCCTGGTAGGAGAAGCGCGTGGTGCCATCGGGCATCAGCCCCTTGCCCTGGGTCGCACGCACCGCCTGGCACAGGTTGGTCTTCCCCGACTTGCAGAACTTGCATTCGCGGCATTCGGCCGTGTACAGCGGGATGACGTGGTCGCCGACTTCGAGCGAGCTCACGCCCTCACCCACTGCTTCGACAATGCCGCCGCCCTCGTGGCCGAGGATCGCCGGAAAGATGCCTTCCGGATCGTCCCCGGACAACGTGAACGCATCGGTGTGACACACGCCAGTGGCAACGATGCGCACCAGCACCTCGCCCTTCTTCGGCGGCTCGACGTCGACTTCGACGATGCGGAGCGGTTCTTTCGGCCCAAAGGCCACGGCGGCACGCGACTTGATCATGAGGAGGCTCTCTGCAGGAGGGGGAATCGTCCTATTGTAGGAAATTCGTGCGCACGGATAATTGCCATCCGTGCAATTCATTACTGCCATTCGGCAACAATCGGACGCTTCAGATGAACCGTTGGGAGGGCATCGACGCCTTTGTCTCCGTGGCCGAAAGCGGCCGCTTCGCCACCGCGGCCGCCCTGCTGGGGGTA
The DNA here is from genome assembly GCF_014489115.1 of Thauera sedimentorum. Lineage (NCBI taxonomy): Bacteria > Pseudomonadati > Pseudomonadota > Betaproteobacteria > Rhodocyclales > Zoogloeaceae > Thauera > Thauera sedimentorum. Next base: position 1,694,333 of record NZ_JACTAH010000001.1, read on the forward strand.
TCGACCTCGCACGTCAGCCGCCTCATCGCCCGCCTGGAAGAGCGCCTGCAGACCCGCCTGTTCTACCGCAGCACGCGGCAGGTCCGGCTCACCGAGACCGGACGCACCTTCCTCGCCCACTGCCAGCGCCTGCAGGACGGCTTCGACGAGGCGCTGCATGCGGTGCAGGATCTGGAGGGCGCGCCCAAGGGGCTGTTGCGCATGACTTGCGCGCTCACCTATGGCGAGCGCTTCGTCGTGCCGCTGGTGAATGAATTCATCGCCCGCCATCCCCAGTTGCGCGTCGAGATCGAACTCACCAACCGTACGCTGGACATCGTGCAGGAAGGCTTCGATCTGGCGGTGCGACTGGGTCGCCTTTCCGACTCGCGTCTGACGGCCACACGCCTGGCGCCACGTGTCATGCACCTGTGCGCGGCCCCCGCCTACCTGGCCCGGCGAGGAGTCCCGACGACCCTGGACGATCTCACCCAGCACGACTGCCTGATCGGCACCTCCGACACGTGGGCGTTCCAGTCGGAGGGCAGCGTAAGGACGCTGCGCGTCAGCGGGCGCTGGCGCTGCAACAGCGGCCAGGCGGTGCTCGACGCGGCCTTGCGCGGCTTCGGCCTGTGCCAGTTACCCGATTACTACGTGCGCGAACCGCTCGGCGACGGCCGTCTCCAGGCGCTGCTGCCCGACCTGCAACCGCCGGACACCGCCGTGTGGGCCGTGTTTCCGGCCCAGCGCCACCGCTCCCCCAAAGTACGCCTGCTCGTCGACCATCTGCGTGACGGACTGGCCAAGCGCCAGGAATACCAGGGGCGCGCGACCCCACATTCGCCGGAGTGATCGTCGGCACGGACAAGCCTTGTCACTGCAACCCTCCGGATACCCACGTAAGCGCACACTTTCAACACCCTCTGCCGGGTTCCCACGGCAGGCTATAATCCGCCGCCTTGGCCGCCCCGTCTGCAGCGGTCGTGCGGAAACCGGGCACCCGGCGGATGAACGCCGGTCTGAGAGGAAGCGGACGTTCTGGAGGCAGACGCGTGATTGTGTTCAATCTGGGTTGCGACAAGGACCACCGGTTCGAGGGCTGGTTCGCATCGGCAGACGCCTTCGACAACCAGCGCGCGCGCGGTCTGGTGACGTGCCCGGTCTGCGGCTCCTCGGCGGTCTCTCGGCTGCCATCCGCACCCTACGTGGTCACCCGCCAGCAACAGCGGGCGAACGACGCCGAGAACACGGCAACGGCTCCGACCATCGCCCCTGCCACCCCACCAGCGCCCTCGTCCGTGACCCCCGAGGCGGCGGCAGTGATGGCGCTGCTGCGCCGCATGGCGCGCGAATCCGAAGACGTGGGCGAACGCTTCCCCGAAGAAGCGCGCCGCATCCATTACGGCGATGCGGAATCCCGCAGCATCCGTGGACAGGCCGACCGCAACGACCTTGAAGAGCTGATCGAGGAAGGGATCATGGTGCTGCCGGTGCCCGACGAGGAAGACCTGCACTGAGGCGATCCGCCGCCGCGCCCTTGCCCGTCTCGCAGCGCTTCAGGCGCAACGAGCCCGGATCAGCGGTATCCACATCTCATCCGCACTCAGGCCGCCATGCACACCGATCAGTTCGTGCGCGCTCTCGCCCGGCACGCGGTCGGACACCGTCCAGCCGCGCTCCATCAGCAAGGCATGCGTCCCCACCCGCTCGGCCAGGCGCTTGTGGCGCGCGCCATGGCCGAACAACCCCTCCTCCACCAACTCGGCAGAGCGGCGCAGCACGCCCCTGCCCGGCAGCGCCTCGCGCGCCCAGGCCTCGAACTCCGCCTCCGCGCCCGCCCGCACCTGGCAGAAGGCGGCCCGCCGTTCGCCGAACAGCGGCGCGGCCAGCATGGCCGCGACTCGCGGGCTGGCGTCGATGCGCATGCGGCGCTCGCGGGGGTTGTCGATGAATCCGTGGTCGGCGCTCACCAGCACCTCGGTACCGCTGCCGGCTAGGCCGTCCAGCAGCTTGCCGAAGGCCTTGTCGATGCGGGCGAACTCTTCGAGCACCGGCGCCGACCGGGAGCCGTAGCGGTGGCTGAGTCCGTCGAAGCGGTCGTGGTAGGCATAGACATATCCGCCACCGGCGCGCCGCAAGGCGTGCGCTGCATCGACCGCATGCGCCGCCAGTTCGTCCGCACCGCGATGCGCCACGATGCGTGCGCCGCGCGCGTGCCGCTGCGAGAACTCCGACCAGGCGATATGCCGCGGCGCGAGCACGACACAAGGCTTGCGGGCCTGCTGATACAGGTTGGGATAGGGAAACAGCCGGGACTGCAGATAGGGGCCGCGCAAGGCGCCACCGTCACGCCGCTCCAGCGGCAAGGGGGCCAGAACGCCGCCGAAGCGCGGCTCGTGGATGAACCAGCCGGTCAGGCCGTGGGCGCGGGGTGCCAACCCGGTCATCACCGTGGTGATTGCGCTGGCGGTGGTTGAGGGGAACACGCTGGTCAGCCGCCCCCTGCGATGGGCCAGCAAGGCGCTGCCGGCGCCGAAGCGCTGCAGGAAGCCGTCGCCCAGCCCATCCACCAGCCAGAACACCAGCACGTCGCCGGGGCGCTGCGGGGCCTCGTCCGCCCCCAGCCAGGGCAGGCCGTCATGGCTGCCGGCCAGCCAGCGCCGCACGCCGGCGATCAGGCCATGGAGCCCGCCCCGGCCGTAGTCGGGACGCACGGCCCCGGCGGGCAGCTTGCGGAAGGAACGCAGGTCACCGGACATGATGGGCGTCGTCCAAAGCAATCGGGGGCAAGGTGTAGTCACCTTGCCCCCGATCATGTCTGGAGCGGGAAACGAGTCTCGAACTCGCGACCTCAACCTTGGCAAGGTTGCGCTCTACCAACTGAGCTATTCCCGCGTTGTCTGTCGTGCGGTGCGTTGCGCGACGGGGGCGAACTATACCGCTGTTCGCGGGGCGATGCAACAGCCCGGAGGGGCTTATTCGATGCTTTTCGCGCGGATGGTCGACGGCCCGTCCGGCGCCGCAATTCGCAGACCGCTTTTCGCCCGCCGGACGATCATGTACAAAGCACTGCCGGCGCCGGAACGTGCGCGCCTCGAAGCTCGGCACTGCGGGAGGAGGTGAAACCATGGCCGTCAGAACCTTGTTGAAGATGGGCGATCCGCGCCTGCTGCTGCCGGCCGAGCCGGTGCGCGATTTCGGCTCGCCGGCACTGGCCGACCTGCTTGCCGACATGTTCGACACCATGGCCGCTGCCGGCGGTGTGGGCCTGGCTGCACCGCAGATCGGCGTGGGGCTGCAGGTGGTGATCTTCGGCTTCGAGCGCAGCGAGCGCTACCCCGACGCCCCGCCGGTGCCCCGCACGGTGCTGCTGAACCCCGAGATCACCCCGCTTGAGGACACGCTGGAAGACGGCTGGGAAGGCTGCCTCTCGGTGCCCGGCCTGCGCGGCGTGGTGCCGCGCTATCGGCGCATCCGCTACCGCGGCTTCGATGCCGCGGGCCAGGCGCTGGAACGCGAGGCGGAAGGCTTCCACGCCCGCGTGGTGCAGCACGAATGCGATCACCTGAACGGCCTGCTCTACCCCATGCGCATCAGCGACATGAGCCGCTTCGGCTTCACCGATGCGCTGTTTCCGGAAATCGAGTCCGGGGCGGCCGGGTAGCGGGCAGGCTTGTCCGCCCCTGACGGCGGCATGTGCGTGGGGGCGCCCTGGCCGCGATGCGTTCCGCGGGGAAATGGTCGCCGTATCGCGGCCAAGGCCGCTCCTACAGGAAGGGCGTGCGGGACTCGCGCCGGACGAAGAACCTGACCAGCAGCTTGCGCAATTCCTCCAGCAGCAGCACGCTGGAAGCCACCGCGGTGGCCACCAGCCAGTCCAGTGGGGTGAGCGCCACGGTGTCGAACACCGCCTGGGCCGGCGTCCAATGGACCACCACCACCTGCAGCAGCACCACCCCCAACAGGGCGAGCCAGAGCTTGCCGTTGCTGAAGAACTGCCGGTTGAAGGCGCTGCGCTGCTCGTTGCGGGCGTTGAAGATGTTGAAGAACTGGAACAGCACGAAGGTGGTGAAGGCCAGCGTCATCGCCCGTGCGGCGTCTCCGGCGCCGAGCGCCCACGCATACGCGCCCAGCGTGCCGGCGGCCATGGTCAGGCCGTAGAGGGCGATGCGCCACATGCGCTGCCAGGACAGGATGGCCTCATCCCCGGCGCGCGGCGGCTGGCGCATGATGCCGGGACGCGCAGGCTCCGCGCCCAGCGTCATGGCAGGCGGACCGTCCATGATGATGTTGACCCACAGGATCTGCACCGCGGTGAACGGCGTAGCCAGCCCGAGGAAGGGTGCACCCAGCACGGTGAGGATGGCGCCGATGTTGGTGGACAGCTGGAAGCGCACGAACTTGACGATGTTCTCGTAGATCGTCCGCCCCTCGCGCACCGCGCGCACGATGGAGGCAAAGTTGTCGTCGGTGAGCACCAGCGTGGCCGCCTCCTTGGTGACCTCGGTGCCGGTGATGCCCATGGCCACGCCGATGTCGGCGCTCTTGAGGGCCGGCGCGTCGTTGACGCCGTCGCCGGTCATCGCCACCACGTGGCCGCGACGCTGCAGCGACTCGACGATGCGCAGCTTGTGTTCCGGGGCTACGCGTGCGAACACCGCGCTGCGCTCGACCAACGCGGCGGTGGCCTCGGGGTCGAGCCCGTCCAGTTCGCGCCCTTCGTGCACTTCGCCGGCCAGCCCCAGTTCGCGGCCGATCGCCGCGGCGGTCAGCGGATGGTCGCCGGTGATCATCTTCACCCGCAGCCCGGCTCCATGGCACTGCGCGATCGCCTCGCGCGCCTCCGGGCGCGGCGGATCGATGATGCCGACCAGCCCGCACAGCGTGAGCGCCTGCACCCAGTCCATCAGCTCGCCCTCGGGGTCGAACTGCTCCGCGGGGATGCGCCGCCCGGCCAGCGCCAGCACGCGCATCGCTTCGCCGGCCAGCGCGCGGTTCTCGTCCAGCAGACGCTCGCGTGCTGGCGCATCGAGCGCAGTCTCGCCCTCCCCGCCCAGCACACCGGTAGCGCGGGCAAGCAGCACGTCCGGCGCGCCCTTGACGCACATTTGCACCACGCCGCCGTCGTGGTGGAAGGTGGCCATGAACTTGTGCGCCGAATCGAAGGGGATCTCGGCGATCCGCGGGGTACGCGCCGCCTGCCGCGCCGGGTCGATGCCGCCCTTGACGGCCAGCGCCAGCAGCGCGCCTTCGGTCGGGTCGCCGACGAGTTCGCCGTCGCGCAGGCGCGCATCGGCACACAGCGCGGCGGTCAGCAGCACCGGCCGCAGATCGCCCGTTTCGCCGCCGTCGGCAGCAAGGATGCGCCCGGCCGCAGCGTAGCCTTCGCCTTCCACAGCCAGGCGCCGGCCGCGGGCGTAGAGGGCGCGCGCGGTCATCTGGTTGAGGGTCAGGGTGCCGGTCTTGTCCGAGCAGATCACCGTGGTGCAGCCCAGGGTTTCCACCGCGGCCAGCTTCTTGACGATCACGTTGCGCCGGGCCATGCGGTGCATGCCCAGCGCCAGGGTCACGGTCACCACCGCCGGCAGGCCTTCCGGGATGGCGGCCACGGCCAGCGCGATCGCGGTCATCGCGGTGGTGAGCAGGTCGTCGCCGCGCATCACTCCGGCCACGAACATCAGCCCGACGACGACCGCCGCGATCAGCGCCAGCCGCTTACCCAGCACGTCGAGCTGCTGCTGCAGCGGCGTTGCGGACTCCGCGGTTTCCGCCAGCAGGCCAGCCAGCCGCCCCATCTCGGTCGCCATGCCGGTGGCGGTCACCACCGCCTCGATCCGCCCGCGGGTGACTACGGTGTTCATGAACATCATGTCGTCGCGTTCGGCCAGCGGCGCATCCTCAGGCACCGCCCGGGGCGTCTTGCCCACCGCCTGCGACTCGCCGGTCAGCGCCGCTTCGGCCACCTCGGCGCCGTGCGCCTGGATGACCCGCGCATCGGCCGGAACGCGGTCGCCCGCCTCCAGCAGCAGCACGTCGCCCGGTACGAGCTCTTCGACCGGCACCACCCTGGGTTCGCCCGTGCGGCGCACCCGCGCGCTGGGTGCGAGCATGTTCCTGAGGGCGGCCAGCGCGTTCTCCGCGCGATGCTCCTGAAAGAAGCCGAGCGCCGCGTTGAGCAGCACCACGCAGGCGATCACCGCGGCATCCTTGAGATCGCCGATCAAACCGGCAAGCAGCGCCGCGCCCAGCAGGATGACGATCAGCACGCTGCGGAACTGGTCCAGGAACTTCAGCCACGCCGGCCGCCTGGGTTTCTCCGCCAGGCGGTTTGGTCCGTGCTGCTGGAGGCGAACAGCCACCTGCGCATCGTCCAGGCCCCGCGACGGTTCGACATCCAGCGCCGCGCAGGACTGTTCGACGGATTCGGCGTGCCAGTTTACGGTGATCGACATCTTGCTCATGACCGAATTGTCTCAGGCTCCCATCGGGCAATGTAAGCCTTGCCCGCACGCGAGCGCGAGACTGGAGTTTGAGTAAGCATGAGAACTATAATTACGTACAGTTTTGTGCGCCCATCCTGCCTCCATGACCGCTCCCTACCGCATCCGCCCTGCACTCGTTGAGTTTGCCGCGCCGGCCCGTTCGGCATTGTGTGCATCCTTGCAGGCACGGTTGCCACTTCTGGAACTCAAGCGCGTGCCTGCGCGTCTGGAGACGGTGCTCGATGAGCTCGGTGCCTTGTGTCAGACGCGCGGCGACGGCGCGCTGATGCTCTCGATTCCGCTGGCAAACGACGACGAGCTGCATGCCCTGGTGCGCCCGGGTGCCTGGGCCTGGCGCTAGTACGACTGCGTTCTCCGACCTACGACCATGTTCCACGGCTGCACCTGCCTGTCCGACGGCCTGGCCTTTGTCGACATCGAAACCACGGGCGGCCCGGCACAGCGGGCCTCGATCACCGAAATTGCCGTGGTGGAGGTCGACGATAGTGGCGTGCGCCAGTGGTCCACCCTGGTGCAGCCGCAGATGCGTATCCCGGAGCACATCGAGCGCCTGACGGGTATCAGCAATGCCATGGTAGCGAACGCGCCCCGCTTCGAAGCCATTGCCGACGAGCTCTTCGACCGCCTCGATGGCCGCATTTTCGTGGCCCACAACGCGCGCTTCGATCACGGCCACATCAAGGCGGCCTTCCGGCGCATGGGGGTCACCCTGCGCCCGCGGGTGCTTTGCACCGTGAAGCTCTCACGGCGACTCTTCCCGCAGGAGCGTCGCCACAGTCTGGACCACCTGATTGCCCGCCATCGGCTGGAGGTGTTGAGCCGTCATCGGGCACTGGGCGATGCCCTGGCCCTGTGGCAGTTCTGGCAGCGGCTGCATGATCACTTTCCGGCGGGGCAGATCGAGGCCGTTGCCCGGGAGCTCATCGGTCGCCCCGCCCTGCCCCCGTATCTCGATCCGGCCGAGGTCGATGCCCTGCCCGATGCGCCCGGGGTGTACCTGTTCTACGGCGAGAACGACATCCCGCTCTACATCGGCAAGAGCACGCGGCTGCGCAGCCGCGTGCTCTCCCATTTCAGTGCCGACCATGAGAGCGACCGCGAGCTGAGCCTGAGCCAGCAGGTTCGCCGCATCGACCATGTGCGCACCGCGGGCGAGTTTGGCGCATTACTGGAAGAGGCCCGCCTCATCAAACGCCTGCAACCCATCCTCAACCGCCAGCTGCGCCGCAACCGCGAACTCTGTGCCTGGCGCTTCGAGCAGGATCTGGCCGGCGACGCCGGTTTGAGTCTGGTGCAAGCGAGCGAGATCGATTTCCGGGCGCCGGGACGGCTCTACGGGTTCTTCCGCAACCGGCGCGACGCCCAGCAGCGCCTGCGCAGCCTGTGCGCCGAACACGCCCTGTGCCCGCCACTGCTCGGTCTGGAAAAACACACCCCCGGACGCTGCTTCACCCACCAGCTCAAACGCTGCCACGGTGCCTGCCTGGGCCTGGAGTCGTACGAGAAACATGTGGCGCGCATGGAGACTGCGCTGGCAAGCCTCAGGATCGAAGCCTGGCCCTACGCGGGGCCAATCGGGCTACGCGAAGGCGAGGTGCTGCATGTCGTGCAGGACTGGGGGTACTACGGCACGGTTAATAGCCCTGCGGAAGTGCCGGCACTCATCGCCCAGGGGCGTGCGGCGTTTGACTTCGATATCTACAAGCTGCTGGTACGCGGGGTGAAGCGCTTGCCGGTCGTGGTACCGGCAGAGATCATCGAGAAAGGTTGATCGGGTGAAGCATGCGGCGGCTCCTCGGCCGGAGCGGCCGGCCAGAGGCCGCCAAATGAGCGGCGGCAATGCACCTTGCACCGGCCATTGCGGTTACGCGGAATGATCGGCAGCAATCGGTCGCCGTCGAGAGACGCCCATACCGCCCGATTGCGGCCGCACGCCGCCCCGTACTGAACTGACGCAGCCCCAACTGCATGCGAACCAGCTGCATTCGGACCTTCTCGGTATCGTGACCAGCTAGCACGCTGTTCATGTTGTCGCGCGCCGGCGGTGGCTAACGCAAGAGCTTAGCGGTGCGTCGCCCACGCGGCGGCACACGCGCCGGACAACATAGAAGGTGTCACGTTCTTGGTCGCTCAGCGCGCACGGCTAACTCGGTATATGCCGCGTTGTATGCATCGGAGAAGGTGTCATACGGCGCGGTTCCCGCCTCGAATCCCGCCAGGATCCACGCGCGTAGCGGCGACTGTTTTTCCATCACTTTCGCGTCGATCTCGACCGAGCGACGCGCGAGTTCGCGATAGGCCTGTGTCTCGGCCGCTTCGTCCATGCGATCACCGAACTCCAGCTCGACTAGTTGCACGAAAACCTGTATCAACCGGCGGTGAGCCTCCGGCTTCGCCTTGGCGCCGGATCCCACCCAATTCGCGGCCACAGCCAGCGTGAGAGCGACCAACAGCGTGAGCGGCGGACGCGGTGCATCGTGGCGGATTTTCGCCTTCAAGAACCACACGCCCGCGAAAGAGGCCACGACCACGGCGGGAACGGACGGCTCATTGACTAAGTCTCGCAGTACGGCGGCGACGTGGTTGAAATTGCGGTTGAAGTCTGCACGGAAATCCCACATGCCGGAGGCGATTGACATGAAGTCCTCGTCGCCCTGCAGTCTCCCGACCCCCTCGAAGATGTTTCGGGCTGCGATGGCGCCTTGCGGAACGATCGCAAGCTGGTGTTTTAGCAGAATCACTGCTCCGACGTTCCAAGCGCACAGCTTCGCGACGGCTCTTGCAGCCCTCGCCCGATCAATGATCTCTCTTTCTTCCAGCGCTTCGAGCAGATCGAGTGTGCTCATGGAGTCCCGCGCCGCGGTTTCCCCTAGGCTCCAGACGCGGAAGATGAGATCGTCTGAATACAGGAAGTAACCACCTGCGGTGCACAGGGCCTTGATTTCTTGTCCCGATACCGGGATGCCTTTCCCGGCTTCGACCTCTTCCTCATCATGCGACTGCACGATGGGCTGCGCAATCTGCCTGAGCTTCTCGCGCAGCCGGCTTTGAAGATCCAAGCACTTGTCTCGCGAGGGACAGCCCGAGAACACTTGGCAAAGCGTCCAAAGCTCCGCAAGAGTGCTCTGCGCAATCGCGACTGTCGTAAACTGCGCAAAGAGGGCGTCGAGTAGGTCCAAGTCGAGCAAAACGAACAGCGTTGTCAAGTCGACCAACGGGGTCTTGCCCCGCAGATCGGCCGCGCGCTTGGGTTTCCAATCTGCGGTTTCCATGACGAGATGAAACTGCTTGTCGTCGGCGGTGACCCGCTTCGACACTTCCCACAAGTGCAGCTGATCTCTTATGTTCGGAAATGCGATTTTCGCGCGCCAAGCAAAAGGAATAGGCAGCTTCCCGTCCCGCATCTCGCGCTCCATGCGCACCTGCGCCCGCTGCCTGTCATCCGTGACGCCGCTGATCTCTTTGAGCCGCTGCAACAGTTCGTCCGCTGAGGCGTTGCCGACGTCGATTCGCCGCAAGACCTTGGAATCCGGAAATCGCTCGAAGAAAGCGTTCGTGCGCTCGCCAATCTCCTTCTGTTTGTCGGGGCTCAGAGCGCCGTTGCTGGTGCTTGTTCCAACAAGCATCATTGCGAGAAACAAGCCTTCCTCGACCTCATTGTTGGGATCGACGAGTTCGCCCATCCGAACGGCCAAGTCGACCAAGCGTGGATCGTGCGGACTCTTGGTTTGCACCAGGTTGAACAGGAGGCGGATGCAATCGCGCCTCTGCGCGTCGGAGCCCGCGGTGTCGAGAATCTGCTCGGCCGCAACGAGCGCTTCGTCGAAGAGACCGCAGCGGAGCATGATGTTCACATATGTATTGAGTGCAAGGCTGTCGGCGATGCCGCCTTCAAGCATGCGCTTTAGGACGTGCCGAGCGCCCTCGGTGTTGCCAAGGCGGTCCAGCGCGAGGCCCCTAAACGCTACCAAGCGAGGATTGCCATCGAACTCGCGATCAGCTTCATCGCAGAGCTGCAGAAGCTCGTTCCATTTTCTGAGCGTGATCAGTGCCATGCCAAGGCGCACCGACATGCCTGGTGCCAACCGGCTATGTGTCCTCAGCTCCCTGGCCACATCGAGAAGCATGGGCGCTTGCGTCTCATTAGCCGGATCGATCTCCTCGAAGAGGGTGATCGCCGTCGGCATCGGCCTTCCGAGATCCTCGTGGCGCTTCGCCAGCGTGTTCAGAGCATCGGTGGCGCTTAGAGGGCTCTTCGCGACGGATAGGTGGTAATCGAGGACTGCGGCGTGAGGGCGCAGGTTATCGTCGGATTCGAGCAGCTGCGACCACGACTTCACAAGGTCTTCGCGAGCCATGTCGTGTGCCGCCCGCGCGGCAAGCACCAGAACCGCTCCGAAAAGCTGGTGGTCGCGGGACAGCGTGGGGAGCTCCTGCTCCGTCAGCGCGACGCATCCGCGCCGCTGTTTCCCCACCTCGTAGAGGAACGCGATCCTGCGCAAGATCTGCGTGTCGCTGCGTTCCAGCCTTCTGTTGGCTTCCAGCGCGACATCGAACTGCCCGCACTGAGCAGCGATTACTTCCAAAGAAGCGTTCAAAGCCTGCGACGCCGGTTGCTTCTGTACCGCTGAGTGCAGGATCGTCAACGCTTCCTTCTGCCTGCCCAGCATGGCCGCGCACGCGGCCAGTATATCGGCGACAAACTCAGAGTTGCTCGCCCAGCCGATCTCGTCCATCGACCCGACTGCCGCGAGGATGTCGCTCCATGCTTGCCTCAGGAGCCCAGCATCCACACCGGGCGGACCGGAAGACGGAACGATCTCCCCCTCGATCTCTCTGGTTGCTGCCCCAAGAGCCTTATGACAATTGCCGCGGGCCTTGAGGATCTGAAACAGCAGGCGCGACGAATCGGAGCACTGCGGGTCCGCCAGCCCCGCATCACAGGCCGCCAACGCAGCGTCCCACTTGCCGTTCATGGTCTCGACCACCGCAAGTCCGGCCATGCTCTCGGCGCCGGAGAATTGCGCCAGTACAGCGCGAGCTTCGTCGGGCTTGTGGCTGGCAGCTAGCAGCCTCGCCTTGGCGGCGGCGAGCACCGCATCCATGGCTTCCGGCAACTGCGCAAGCGCGTCGGAAAAGTCGAGAACTGTGATGTTTGCGTCGTTCGGGTCGTAGCGTCGGCGTATCTCGCTCTCGGCCCAGCCTGCCCAGTGCTTGCTCTGACCAGTCGTCTGCGCAGCGATTAGCAAAGCCGCGCTGGCAGCCTCGTCGTTGCCGCTCAGCATAGCCTGACGGCCCCTGAGAAAGTAATACTCGCCCAGCTCGAGGTCCACAGCCCCCTCCAGCTTCGCCTCCGCGCGATTCAAAACGGCGATTGCTTTGTCCACTTTCCCGGTTTTCAGCAGCCTGGCTGCGTCCATCAAGTCCGCGGCTAACGTGCCCGCCTCCGGCTTCGGCCAATGTTCGCTCGCCGGCGCCGCTACCGCTTCCAAAAAGGCGGCGCTGCGTTTGTTGAAGCCTTCGGCTAGATCGTGCACGACCTCGACGCGTTGCTCGGGCTCCAGTTCTGGGCGCAAGTCGGCGACCCGCACATCCAACGCGTGCCCAGCTTCTGCCAACTCATTGGCGTTCCGGACGTCCGGCAGTAAGTCCAGCTCGTAGGAGAGTTGATTGGCAGTGGGAACTCGCAGGCTGGCCTTCTCCTGCTCGAGATCCAAGCTGTCGACGTCGATGCGTCGAAGTTCCTCGCGTACCCAAACGTAGTAGAGCGGACACTGGCGAGGGTCTGAGTTCGCGCTGAGGTCGCAGACGACCAGCAGAATCGGTTCCGCGATGTTGCGGTAGTAGCGCAAGGTAGAGGCGGATAAGGGGATGGAGATGGATTTGTCGGCGTCGATGAGCGTCGGGCTCTTGGTTCCTTTCAGCTGCAATCGGAAGATCGCGGCTGCTTGGCTCTGAACTTTCAGCTGAATCTGAAAATCGAGGCCATAGTCGTCGGTTCCTCCCAAGTCCTTGGGTGTAACCCAGTTCTTCGGGGCATTCGTATGCAGGCATCGAGTTGCGTCCTGTCCGATCTCTTGCGACTCTCCGATTCCCGGAAGCCCCTCCTCGTGCGCCATTGCGGCCCCCTATTTATTGCTACACGTTTCGCCACATGCATTCCGGCGCATCAACTCAGCCGCGGCACTTCTGCCCTAGTGCCGCTTCGGTCGGGCTGTGTTAGCGCGGCCGGTACACGGCGGTTTCATGTAGGCGCTTCAGGCGGCCGCCGCGTGGCTATGATACCCGTCGTCTCAGCTATCCGGTCCTGGCCGATAGTACGCGGTGAGCATTCTTCCGGAAAGCGGTCCATGGCCGTGGAACAACTATCAGACTCCGACCAAGAGCACCAAGGAGTCTGATACGAAGCCCTGCGAGAATCGGGAGCCCGGGAACGAGGGCAAGCTCATCAGCCAAAACGCGCCGCTGGAATAATTGAGGTCCGCTCAGGGTCAAGTCGTGCTCTATTGCCCGAGTGAGCGCCGCCGTTGAGGGCCGAAGCGCACTAGACGACAGCAGTAGAGCAGACCGCAGCCCTTCGGCCTGCTGGACCTGAACGGCCGCTCAGGCCGATCAGCCGCCATCAGAGCTTCCGTGACACAGCCGACCTTGACCTCGCAGCCCCCTACCCCTTGACGCACACCACCTGCTTCAAGGTATGCAGGATCTCGGTCAGATCGCGCTGGTTGGCCATCACTTCATCGATGTCCTTGTACGCACCCGGAATCTCATCGACCACACCTTTGTCCTTACGGCAGATCACCCCTTCGGTCTGCCGCGCGAGATCGGCCTCGGTGAAGCGTTTGGTCGCCGCCGTGCGGCTCATCCGCCGGCCCGCCCCGTGCGCGCTGGAACAAAAGCTCTCGGGATTGCCCTTGCCGCGCACGATATAGCTGCATGCGCCCATGCTGCCGGGGACGATGCCCAGGTCGCCCTGCCCTGCGCGGATCGCTCCCTTGCGCGTCACCCACACGTCGGCACCGAAGTGGTGCTCGCGGGCAACGTAGTTGTGGTGGCAGTTCACCGCTTCGGTGGTGACGGAGAACGCCGGCAGATGGCGCGCCAGTCCCGCGAGCACCAGATCGAGCATGGCCTGGCGGTTGGCCATCGCGTACGCCTGCGCCCAGTGCACCGCTTCGACGTAGTCGGCAAAGTATTCGCTGCCTTCCCGGAAGTAGGCCAGATCACGATCCGGTAGCTGGATCATGTGGCGCGCCATGTCCTTCCTCGCCAACTCGATGAAATAGCTGGCGATGGCGTTGCCAATACCCCGGCTGCCCGAATGCAGCATCACCCAGACCTGATTCGCTTCATCCAGGCAAACCTCGATGAAGTGATTGCCACCGCCGAGCGTGCCCATCTGGTTCGCCCACCTGGAGAACTTGCCGAAGGTCTTGAGCAGTTGCGGATGACGCTCCGTCAGAGCCTTGAGGCCGGGCTCGAAGGGGCGTACCGCCTCGACCAGAACGCGATTGTCGTCATGCTGAGCGCGGCCGACCGGTACATCACGGGTAATCTGGTCGAACACCTTCCTTAGGCGCTTCTCATCGATGTCGTTCGCGGTGAGCGACAGGCGCGCGGCGACCATGCCACAGCCGATGTCGACGCCGACTGCGGCCGGGATGATGGCCTGATGGGTGGCGATGACCGAACCGATGGTGGCGCCAATGCCCAGATGCACGTCGGGCATGGCGGCAACGTGGTGATGGACGAATGGCAAGCTGGCAATGTTCGCCAGCTGCGCCTTCGAGCCTTCGTCGATGTCGTCGGTCCAGATCCTGACCGGTACATTCGGGGAATGGAGCTCCTGCCTGATCGGCATTGCGTCACCTTCTTGGGCAGCCAGCCTACTGCCCCACCATGTCAATGATGAATTTGGCGCCGCAACAACCGCGTCCTCAGGGGCATGCAGACACATGCGTGGAGACGGCCGTTCCGGCCTTTCGGGCCAAGCCAGGCCGGTACAGATCAGCCTCTTGAGACCCCATTAGAGCGGATTTCGGACAACAAAAAACCCGCCGGAGCGGGTTTCTGAAGTTGCTGCTTGTCTTCTTGGAGGCGCGACTCGGAATCGAACCGGGGTACACGGCTTTGCAGGCCGCTGCATAACCACTCTGCCATCGCGCCGTTGTACTGGACGGCTGGCCCGACTGCCTCCATCGGGTCGTGCCGGATCCGGCAAATCGCCAGACCCTGGAATCTGGAGCGGGAAACGAGTCTCGAACTCGCGACCTCAACCTTGGCAAGGTTGCGCTCTACCAACTGAGCTATTCCCGCTGGAAAGACCGCCATTATAGACGGCGAATTCATTCTGTCAACCGCCTTTCTGCTCTCCACCGTGGGCCCGCAGCAAGGGCATGGCCCGGTGCAGATAATAGCCCATGGACCACAGGGTCAGGGCCGCAGCCACGTAGATCAGCACACGACCGAGGCCGTTCATGTCGATACCCAGGAAGGGCGCGTTGAACAGCAGCATGGGAATCGCGGTCATCTGCGCGGCGGTCTTGAGCTTGCCGACGTAGGCCACCGCGACGCTGGCCGACTGGCCGACCTGCGCCATCCATTCCCTGAGCGCCGAGATGGTGATCTCCCGGCCGATGATGATGACCGCGATCAGCGCGTCTACGCGGCCGAGTTGTACCAGCAGGATCAGCGCGGCGGCCACCATGAGCTTGTCGGCCACCGGGTCGAGGAAGGCGCCGAAGGCGGAGGTCTGCTGCAGGCTGCGCGCGAGGTAGCCGTCGAACCAGTCGGTGACCGCGGCGATGATGAAGATCGCGGTGGACACGAGATTCTTCTGCCCGACCGAAAACACGCTGTCCGGCAGGTAGAACACGCCGACGAACAACGGAATGAGCGCGATGCGCCCCCAGGTGAGGGTGTTGGGTATGTTGAAAGGCATGAAATCCGGCCGTCGGCCGCTGCTGTATCGGTGCGTCAGTGCAGTGCCGAGTATATCTGTTCGGCAAGCTTTCGGCTGACGCCGTCGACCCGGCACAGATCCTCCACCGTGGCCTTGCGCACCCCGTCCAGGCCGCCGAAGGTGGCCAGCAGGTTGCGCCGCCGGGAGGGGCCGACGCCGGGGATGTCTTCCAGCTTCGAGCCGATGCGCGCCTTGGCACGGCGCGCGCGGTGGCCGGTGATGGCGAAGCGGTGGGCCTCGTCGCGGATCTCCTGGATCAGGTGCAGCGCCGGCGCATCCGGGGCAAGATGCAGCGGCTCGCGCCCGTCGGGGAAGATCAGCGATTCCAGCCCGGGCTTGCGGCCTTCGCCCTTGGCCACACCGACCATGGCCACCGATTCGAGGCCGACTTCGGCCAGGATCGCGCGCGCCGCGCTCACCTGTCCGCGGCCGCCGTCGATCAGGATCAGGTCGGGGCACAGGCCCTCGCCCGCCGCCACCTTGCCGTAGCGGCGCTCCAGCACCTGGCGCATGGCGGCGAAGTCGTCGCCGGCGGTGATGCCGGCGATGTTGTAGCGCCGGTAGTCGGCATTCTTCATCTGTCCGTCCACGCACACCACGCAGGAGGCGACGGTGGCCTCGCCCATGGTGTGGCTGATGTCGAAGCACTCGATACGCCGCGGCGGCTCGGCCAAGTCGAGGGCCTCGCGCAGCGCTTCCAGGCGCTGTTCGCTGCGCCCGGTGTCGCGCGCGCGCGCCTGGATGGCGAGCCGGGCGTTCTTCTGCGCCATCTCCATCCACGCCTTCTCCGCGGCGAAGCGCGGCGCGACCAGCGCACAGGGGGTATCCGACAGTTCGGCCAGCAGTTCGCGCAGTGCCGCCGAGGGTGCCTCGACCAGCAGGCGCGCGGGCATCGGATGCATCGCGTAGTGCTGCTCGATGAAGGCCTGCAGCGCGTCCTCCGCGCTGCAGCCCGCGGCGTTGCCGGGGAACTGCGGGCGGTCGCCCAGATGGCGGCCGCCGCGCACCATGGCGATGTTCACGCAGGCCACGCCGCCCTCCTCGACCGCCGCGACGATGTCCACGTCCTCGTCCTTGCGGCTGTCGACGAACTGGCGGTGCAGCACCGCCTGCAGCACGCGCACCTGGTCGCGGCAGGCGGCGGCCTGCTCGAAGTCGAGCCGCTCGGCGGCCGCGTTCATGCGCGCGGTGAGGTCGTCGATCACCTCGCTGGCGCGCCCGTCGAGGAAGCGCGCGGCGAGCCTGACGTCGGCGGCGTAGGCCTCCTCGTCGATCAGCCCCACACAGGGCGCGGTGCAGCGCTTGATCTGGTGCAGCAAACAGGGCCGCGAGCGATTCTGGAATACCGAGTTCTCGCAGGTGCGCAGCTGGAAAGTCTTCTGCAGCAGGTGGATGCTCTCGCGCACCGCCCAGGCGTTGGGGAAAGGGCCGAAGTAGCGCGCGCCCTTGGCGAAGGCGCCCCGATGGTAGGCCAGGCGCGGAAACCCGTCGGCAGAGAGCTCGATGTAGGGGTAGGACTTGTCGTCGCGGAAGAGGATGTTGTAGCGCGGCGCCAGGCTCTTGATGAGATTGTTCTCGAGCAGCAGCGCCTCGGCCTCGGAGCGGGTCGGGGTAACGTCCACGCGCATGATCTGCGCCACCATCATGGCGATGCGCGGGCTGGAGAGCGTCTTCTGGAAGTAGCTGGAGACACGGCGCTTGAGGTTCTTGGCCTTGCCGACGTAAAGCACGCGGTCTTCGGCGCCGATCATGCGATAGACGCCGGGCTCCTCGGGCACGGCCTTGAGGAAGGCGCGCGCGTCGAAAGCGGGCGCCGCCGATGCGCCTTGTTCCTGCGGCACGGAAGGCTCGCTCACCAGCCCCTCCGGTAGGAGCGGCCTTGGCCGCGATGCGGCGTCATTGATACCCGCAACCGCCTTATCGCGGCCAAGGCAGCTCCTACGGGGGGAATCGAGGACATCATGGGCCCGCCTCCGCTCAAGCCGCCGGAGCGTCGCCGCTGGTGCCGGCGGCCATCATCGGCGCGGCGGCGTCGCGCTCGGCCAGCGCGCACACCGCTTCGCGCGCGTGAAGGTAGCGTGGGGCAAGTTCCAGCGCGAACGGGTCGGCATGGCGCGGCTGGCCGCGCAGCGCGGCGATGCGCCGGCGCCCGGCCTCGTCCGGCGCGGGCGCCCAGCGATCGAGCAACTCGTCGGCCAGATCGGGGCGGTTGCACACCAACACCATGTCGCAGCCCGCATCATGCGCCGCGCGTGCGCGGCCGACGATGTCGCCGGCCACCATCGCACCCTCCATGTTTAGATCGTCACTGAAGATCGTGCCGGCGAAACCCACCCGGCCGCGCAGCACGTCCTGCAGCCAGAAGCGCGAGAAGCCGGCCGGGTTCGGATCGGCCGCCGGGTAGATGACATGCGCCGGCATCACCCCGCCGAGCTGCCGTCCCAGACGGTGGCGATAGGGCGCGATGTCCTGCTCCCAGATATCTTCGAAGCTGCGTTCATCGACCGGGATGTCCACATGGGAATCGGCCTCCACGTAGCCGTGCCCGGGAAAATGCTTGCCGACGCTCTTCATCCCGGCCTCCGCCATGCCGGCCACCAGCGCCTGGGCGAGCGCGGCGGTGACCGTCGGGTCACGGTGCAAGGCACGATTGCCGATCGCCCGGCTGCAGCCGTAGTCCAGGTCCAGCACCGGGGCAAAGCTGAGATCCACCCCATGGGCGAGCAGTTCGGCGGCCAGCACATAGCCGGTGTCGCGCGCCGCATCCAGCGCGGCCAGGTGATCCTGCTCCCACAAGGTGCCCAGGGTGCGCATCGCCGGCAGGCGGGTAAAGCCGTCGCTGCGGAAACGCTGCACCCGTCCGCCTTCGTGGTCTACCGCGATCAGCAAGGTCGGCGAGCGCAGCGCGCGGATCTCGGCGGTGAGCGCGGCGAGCTGTTCGGAGCCGCTGAAATTGCGCGCGAACAGGATCACCCCACCGACCAGCGGGTCCTGCAGGCGGATACGCTCGGCGTCGGTGAGCGTGGTGCCGGCGACGTCCACCATGACCGGGCCGAGGGGCAGATTGATGGGCGAAGCGTTCATGCGCGTTCGATCAGGGCAAAGGCCACCACGTGGTCCACCTCGTCGGCCAGGCTGAGGTGGGCGGAAAGGCCGTGCTCGGCCATGTGCGCGGCCAGGCGTTCGTCGTACTCGAAATGCGGCTTGCCCAAACCGTCATGGCCCACCGCCACCGCATGCAGGGTGGCCGGAACCGCCACGCCGGTGCCGAGCGCCTTGCCGAAGGCTTCCTTGGCGGCGAAGCGCTTGGCGAGAAAGCGCGCCGGGTCGCGGCTGGCGGCCCAGGCGGCGCGCTCGCTTTCGGCGAGGATGCGTGCGGCGAAGCGTTCGCCGTGGCGTTCCAGCGCATCGCGCATGCGCGCCACGGCGACGATGTCGGTGCCGATGCCGTGAATCATGCCGGCTGGCGCATCAGGCGCTTCATCTCCGCCACCGCCTCGCGCAGGCCGACGAACACCGCGCGGCTGACGATGGCGTGGCCGATGTGCAACTCGCGCACGCCGGGCAGGCGGGCGATGGGCTGCACGTTGTAGTAGTTGAGCGCGTGGCCGGCATTGAAGCGCATGCCCAGCGCGCGAATCGCCGCCCCCGCGGCAGTCACGCGCTGCAGTTCGGCCAGCACCGCCGGCGCCTCGGCATCGCGCCCGGCGCTGTGGAAGGCGTGCGCGTAGGGGCCGGTATGCACCTCGCACACCCGCGCGCCGATGCGTGCAGCAGCATCGATCTGCACCGGGTCGGCGTCGATGAACACGCTGGTGACGATGCCGGCATCCGCCAGACGGGCGATCACATCCTTGAGCGCGGCCTCGTTGGCGACGATGTCCAGACCGCCTTCGGTGGTGACTTCCTGGCGCCCCTCGGGCACCAGCATGGCCATCTCCGGCTTGACCCGGCAGGCGATGCCGACCATCTCGTCGGTGGCCGCCATCTCCAGGTTGAGCTTGACCTGGGTGAGCTCGCGCAGGCGACGCACGTCCTCGTCGTTGATGTGGCGGCGGTCTTCGCGCAGATGAATGGTGATACCGTCCGCGCCGCCCAGATGGGCTTCCACCGCGGCCCACACCGGATCCGGTTCCCAGGTCCGCCGCGCCTGGCGCAGCGTGGCCACGTGGTCGATATTGACGCCGAGTTCGATCACAGTTCCTGCAACTCCTTCAGTACCCGGCGCGACTGCAGCGGCTGCCCGCCCAGGTAGTGGTTGATGACTGCGCGCAGCAGGTTCTTGCTCTGCGCCAGGGTCTCGGAGGCGGAGAAATCGCCGCTCGCCATCGCCAGCAGGCTGCGCCCGCTGATCAGCGGCGCCTCGCCCGCGGGCGGCAGATCGCCGGTAACCGGCACCGGACCGCGTTCGATTATATAGAGGTAGTCCAGCGCGGGCCGCACCGGCTCGCCGCTGTCGGCCTCGGCGTCCAGCCCGGCGCCGTAGCCGAGTTCGTGCAGCAGCGCGAGTTCGAAGCGGCGCAGCAAGGGCGCGAAGGCGTCACCGCGGGCGAGTTCGCGCAGCGCCTCGGCGTAGGCGGCGAACAGCGCCGGATGGGCGTCCTCGCGCGCGGTCAGGCGCACCAGAAGTTCGTTGAGATAGTAGCCGCACAGCAGCGCACGGCCGGTGAGCAGCGGCTGGCCGCCCTGCCATTCGGCGCGCACCAGGGTCTTGACCTCACCGCCGCCGGACCAGTCGACCAGCAGCGGCTGGAAGGCCATCAGCACCCCGCGCAACGGCGACTGCGGGCGGCGCGCGCCCTTGGCCACCAGCGCGACGCGGCCATGGTCGCGCGAGAGGATCTCGGCGATCAGGCTGGTCTCACGCCAGGGATAGGTGTGCAGCACGAAGGACGGCTGCTGTTCGATGCGCTGCTTCTGGCTCACGCCGCACCGCCAGATGGCTTATTCGTAACCGAGGCTCTTGAGCGCGCGCTCGTCGTCGGCCCAGCCGCTCTTGACCTTGACCCAAACCTCGAGGAAGACCTTGCCGTCGAAGAGCTTTTCGAGCTCCACGCGCGCCTCGGAGGCGATGCGCTTGAGCCGCTCGCCGCCCTTGCCGATGACGATGCCCTTGTGGCCGGGCTTGTCGACGATCACCGCGGCGTGGATGCGGCGCAGCCGGCCTTCGACCTCGAACTTCTCGATCTCCACCGCCATGCCGTAGGGCAACTCGTCGCCGAGCAGGCGGAAGAGCTTCTCGCGCAGGAATTCGGAGGCCAGGAAGCGCTCGCTGCGGTCGGTGATCTCGTCCTCGTCGTACATCGCCGTGCCTTCCGGCAGCAGCGGGGTGGCGGCGCGGATCAGCGCGTCCACGTTGGTGCCGCGCTCGGCCGACAGCGGCACGATCTCGGCAAAGGGGTAGACCGCGCTCATCTGCTCGATGAAGGGCAGCAGACTGCGCTTGTCGTCGAGGCGGTCGACCTTGTTGATCACCAGCACCACGCGCGCGCCTTCGGGCAGCACCTCGACCACCTTGCGGTCGTCCTCGCCGAAGCGCCCGGCCTCGACCAGGAAGAACACCAGGTCGACGTCGCTCAGCACCTGGGTGACGGTGCGGTTCATCGAGCGGTTCAGCGCGTTGCGGTGATGGGTCTGGAAACCCGGGGTGTCCACGAAGACGAACTGCGCGCCGGCATCGGTACGAATGCCGGTCACCCGGTGGCGGGTGGTCTGCGCCTTGCTGGAGACGATGCTGATCTTCTGCCCGATCAGGCGGTTGAGCAGCGTGGACTTGCCGACGTTGGGGCGCCCGACGATGGCGACGAAGCCGGTGCGGAAACCGGCCGCATCGGCCTGCTGGCCACCGGCCGTGGGAGTGGAATCGCTCATTTCTTTCTCAGTTGGCTCAGGGCCAGTTCGGCCGACTGCTGCTCGGCGGCCCGCCGGCTGGCGCCGCGGCCCACGGTACGCAGCTGCAGCGATTCGATCACGCAGGCCACTTCGAACTCCTGCGCGTGCGCCTCGCCCAGAACATTGACCATCTCGTAGCGCGGCAGGTTCAGCTTGCGCCCTTGCAGCCATTCCTGCAGCGCGGTCTTGGGGTCCTTGGTCGGCGCCCGCGGATCGAGATCGGCGAGCACCGGCAGGTAGAGCCGGTCGATCACCGTCTTGGCCGCCGGGAAGCCCGCGTCGAGGAAGACCGCGGCGAACAGCGCTTCCAGCGCGTCGGCGAGGATGGACGGACGGCGGGAGCCACCGGATTTCATCTCGCCTTCGCCCAGGCGCAGGTTGTCGCCCACTTCAAGCTGGAGCGCGATGCGGTGCAGCGCTTCCTGGCGGACCAGGGAGGCGCGCAGGCGCGACAGTTCGCCTTCGCGCAGTTCATCGAAGCGCTCGTAGAGCGCCATCGACACGACGCAGTTGAGGATGCTGTCGCCGAGGAATTCCAGCCGCTCGTTGTTAGGCTGGCCGAAGCTGCGGTGAGTGAGCGCCTGCTGCAGGAGCGCGGGGTCGGAGAACGCGTGGCCGAGTTCGCGTTGCAGGCGGGGCAGACTCATCCGGCTCAGTTCGCGGACGAGGCGTCGAAGGCGATCAGCAGGCTGACGTTGCCGGCGATCGGCACGGTGCGGTCATACTCGATCTCGATCAGCACACGGCCGCCCTGCTTGGTGATGATCAGGTCCTCACCCCGTACCGACTCGATGTTGTCGATCTGCGCACGACGGTTGAAGCTGCCGCGCATCTGCGACATCGACGCACCGTTGTCGCCTTCTTCGGCGACCAGCGGCAGGATGCGCTTGATGGACATGTACTCGTTGACCGCAGGCACGGTGCGGAAACCGAGCAGGAGGAAAAATGCAGCAAACGCGCCGACGATCAGGACGCTGATCAGGCTGAGGCCGCTCTGCTTGTTCTTCATTCGACGCACTCCCCGTTCAGTTGAAACTGCCGATGCGTTTCATGTCGTTGAAATTGAACCAGATGAAGAATGCCCGGCCGACGATGTTCTCGTCCGGCACGAAACCCCATACCCGGCTGTCGCTGCTTGCGTCGCGGTTGTCGCCCATCACGAAGTAATGCCCTTCGGGTACGAGGCAGCGCACGCCCGCGCTAGTATAGGTGCAGTGGTCGCGAAAGGGGAAATCCATGACCTGCGGCAGATAGGCCGGCGCGTCGTCCTCGATGAGCAGGCGGTGTTCGGTGTCGCCCAGCTTCTCGACATAACGCGGCGAGTAGTACAGGCGGTCGGTGTGCAGGTACTGTCCGTCGGTCTCGATCCTGACCGGCTCGCCGTTGATCGTCAGCCGCTTGTTCAGGTACTCCACCTTGTCGCCCGGCAGGCCCACCACCCGCTTGATGTAGTCCAGCGAGGGGTCGGCCGGATAGCGGAACACCATCACGTCGCCGCGCTGCGGGTCATTGACCGGGACGATCTTCTTGTTGATCACCGGCAGGCGGATGCCGTAGGTCCATTTGTTGACCAGGATGAAGTCGCCCACCAGCAGGGTGGGAATCATCGAACCGGACGGGATCTTGAACGGCTCGACCAGGAAGGAACGCAGCACGAAGACGATCAGGATGACCGGAAAGAAGCTGGCGCCGTACTCGACCCACCAGGGCGACGGCGCCCCGGGAGCGCGGCGCTTGCGTGCGAAGAAGCGGTCGACCACCCACAGCGCCGCGGTGGCGACCAGCAACAGGAACAGAACCAGGGCGAAATTCACGCGGACTCCATGATCAGTCGTCGGGGGTGCTGCCGCGGCAGGCTCACTTGCCGTCCTCGACGCGCAGCACGGCGAGGAAGGCCTCCTGCGGAATCTCGACGTTGCCGACCTGTTTCATCCGCTTCTTGCCTTCCTTCTGCTTCTCCAGCAGCTTCTTCTTGCGGGTGATGTCGCCGCCGTAGCACTTGGCCAGCACGTTCTTGCGCAGCGCCTTGATGGTCTCGCGCGCGATGATGTGCGAACCGATCGCCGCCTGCACCGCCACGTCGAACATCTGCCGCGGGATCAGCCCGCGCAGCTTGGAGGCCAGTTCGCGGCCGCGGTACTGGGCGCTGGCGCGGTGCACGATGACCGACAGCGCATCGACCTTCTCGCCGCCCACCATCATGTCGAGCTTGACCAGGTCGGCGCCGCGGTACTCCTTGAACTCGTAGTCGAGCGAGGCGTAGCCGCGCGACACCGACTTGAGCTTGTCGAAGAAGTCCATCACCACTTCGTTCATCGGCAGGTCGTAGATCAGCTGCACCTGGCGGCCGTGGTAGCGCATGTCCACCTGGATGCCGCGCTTCTGGTTGCACAGCGTGATCACCGGGCCGACGTAGTCCTGCGGCAGGAAGATGGTGGCGGTGATGATCGGTTCGCGGATCTCCTGGAACTTGCCCACTTCCGGCAGCTTGGAGGGGTTCTCGACGTGGATCACTTCGCCGTCGTTGAGCACCACTTCGTACACCACCGTCGGGGCGGTGGTGATCAGGTCCATGTCGAACTCGCGTTCCAGGCGCTCCTGCACGATGTCCATGTGCAGCAGGCCGAGGAAGCCGCAGCGGAAGCCGAAGCCCAGCGCCTGCGAGACTTCCGGCTCGAACTGCAGCGAGGCGTCGTTCAGGCGCAGTTTCTCCAGCGAGTCGCGCAGCTGGTCGTATTCGGACGATTCCACCGGATACAGGCCGGCGAACACCTGCGGCTTGATCTCCTTGAAGCCGGGCAGCGGCTCCGCGGCCGGCCTGGACACCAGGGTGATGGTGTCGCCCACCTTGGCCGCATCGATCTCCTTGATGCCGGCGATCACGAAGCCCACCCCGCCGGTTGGCAACTCCTCGCGCGCCACCGACTTCGGTGTAAACACCCCGACCTGCTCGCACAGGTATTGCGAGCCGGAGGACATGAAGCGGATCTTGTCCTTGGGCTTGAGCACGCCATCGACCACCCGCACCAGCATGACCACGCCGACGTAGTTGTCGAACCAGGAATCGATGATCAGCGCCTTCAGCGGCGCGTCCGGGTTGCCCTTGGGCGGCGGCATGCGCGCAACGATGGCTTCCAGCACTTCCTCGATGCCCAGGCCGGTCTTGGCCGAGCACAGGATGGCGTTGGAGGCATCGACGCCGATCACGTCCTCGATCTCGGCGCGCGCGTTGTCCGGGTCGGCCGCCGGCAGGTCGATCTTGTTCAGCACCGGCACCACCTCGACGTCCTGATCGAGCGCGGTGTAGCAGTTGGCCACGGTCTGCGCCTCGACGCCCTGCGAGGCATCCACTACCAGCAGCGCGCCTTCGCAGGCGGCCAGCGAACGGCTGACCTCGTAGGAGAAGTCCACATGCCCCGGGGTGTCGATCAGGTTCAGGTTGTAGACCTGCCCATCCTTGGCCTTGTACTGCAGCGCCGCGGTCTGCGCCTTGATGGTGATGCCGCGCTCGCGCTCGAGGTCCATGGAGTCGAGCACCTGCTGCTCCATCTCGCGGTCGGACAGTCCGCCGCAGAAGTGGATCAGCCGGTCCGCGAGCGTGGACTTGCCGTGGTCGATGTGGGCGATGATGGAGAAGTTGCGCGTATGTTGTTGCATGGATGACAACAGAAAGGGCGCCTCGCGGCACCCTGTTGGATTGGAAGGCCGGACACGGCCACCCGCTAGGAATGATCGGCTGCCAGACGCAGCGCTAAGGGGCGGATTCTAACGGAAAACCGCTGCAATAGGCACGAACCGCGGCCTCGTCGAGATGGTAATGGCACAGCTCCTGCTCGCCGGCGAGGACCACCGGCACCAGCTCGTCCCAGCGCGCTTCCAGCTCCGGATGCCGGTCGACGTCGATCACCTTCACCGTCCAGCCCAGTTCGCGCGCCACGGGCTCGAGCTGCTCCACGAGTTCATGGCACAGATGGCACCACTCGCGGCTGAGCACGGTCAGTTCACGCTGCATCGCTTCACTCCCCCGTCTTGAGGCTCAGATAGCTTTCGATTTCCCCGCGCAGCACCAGCACGGTGATGCTGCGGCCATCCTTGAGCTCCGCCTGCGCACGCTCGAAGTCGGCGAGCTTGTGCAAGGGCTGGTGTTTGCCGCCTCGAACCGTCGCCAGGACCACATCGCCCGCGCGGATGCCGGCGAGCGCCGCAACGCCCTGGGCGCGCTCGACCACCAGTCCGTACTCGAGCCGGCGCTCGCGGCGCTGGGCGGCGGTCGGCTCGGCCAGCACCAGTCCAACGCCTCCGGCCCGTTCATCCTTCCTTGCGGACATCCGCACCGGCGGGGCTTCCTCCGCCCACTCGCCGACCACGACCGCCAAGTGCCGCTCGGCACCGCCGCGGATCACCGCAAGCTCGACCCGTTCTCCCGGCCGGCTGGCGGCGACGACGCGCGGCAGGTCGGTGGAGTTCGCCACCGACCTGCCCGCGAAACGAACGATCACGTCGCCCTGCTCCACGCCGGCCCGCGCCGCCGGACCGTCCGGCTCCACCGTACTCACCAGCGCACCCTCTGCACGTGCCAGGCCGAAACCTTCCGCCAGCTCGCGCGATACTTCCTGGATGGCCACGCCGATGCGCCCGCGCCTCACCCGGCCCTCGTCGCGCAACTGCGCCTGCACATCCATGGCCACATCGATCGGGATGGCGAAGGACACCCCCATGAAGCCGCCGGTGCGGCTGTAGATCTGCGAATTGATGCCCACCACTTCGCCGCGCAGGTTGAACAGCGGACCACCGGAATTGCCGGGGTTGATCGCCACGTCGGTCTGGATGAAGGGCACGAAATTCTCGTCCGGCAGCGAGCGCCCCTTGGCACTGACGATGCCGGCGGTCACCGAATGATCGAAGCCGAAGGGCGAGCCGATCGCCACCACCCACTCGCCCACCTTCAGCGCCCCGGGATCACCGAGCACCACCTGCGGCAGGCCGCGGGCCTCGATCTTGATCAGCGCCACGTCGCTGCGCTCATCCGCGCCGACGACCCGCGCGGGCAGTTCGCGCTTGTCGGCCAGCCGGACGAGGATCTCGTCCGCACCGTCGATCACGTGTGCATTGGTGAGGATGTAGCCGTCCGCACTGATGATGAAGCCGGAGCCGAGCGACTCGTCATCCGGCTCGGATTCCGGCTCCGGCAGGCGCGGATGCGGCGGAACGAAACGACGGAAAAAGTCGAACATCCGCTCGCCTTCCCCGAGCCCGGGAAAACCGGATCCGCGCTCGCGAACCTGCTGCGTGGTGCTGATATTCACCACCGCCGCACCCTGCCCTGCAACCAGTGCGGTGAAATCCGGCAGTTCGGCGGCCGCCGCGGCCTGCACCACGGCAAGCAGCAATGCGGTGTGCACGAGCGCGAGCACCCGCCGCAGCGGACCGCTGCAAACCCTGGCAAGGAACACGCTCAATGCCCCTCGTCCGCTGCGTGCCCACACGACGGCGCGGCGCCGAGCACCGCCATGCTCAGACTGCTGCGCCAGCGCCTGCTGCGCAGCAGTACGCGATTGGACAGCCAAGCGAGCAGCAATCCACCTAGGGCACCGGCCAGCACGCCCGCATCACCACCGCCACCGCCCAGCGCGCCTGCAGCCCCGCCGGCGACCATCAGCACAGCGCCCAGCGCATAGCTGGCCAGCGCGGCACGCAGCGGCGCACCATCGTCGATACAGACCCGCACGCTGTCTCCCGGCCGGGCACCGATAGGATTGGGCAGGCGGAAGGTTTCGGTAGGCGGCTTGAACAAGTTGGAAATCTTTACCGAGCGGCAACCGCCGGGCTCGTCGCAACGGCCGCAACCTCCGGCCTGCTCGCTCACCTGCACCCAGGCATGCTCGCCCTCGAGGCGCACGACGACCGCACGCGCTTCGATCATCGCGCGACGGCCTCGATCGCGTCGCCGATGCGCCGGACCGCGCGGGACGGCACTTCTCCCAGTGCGGTGACCAGATGGCCATCCACACGCCGCTTGTAGATATTGATCGAACCGGCCTTGAACGGCGACTCCTCGCCCACCGGCTGGCCGGGCTCCACCGGCTCGATGAACACCGAGATGGTCGCCAGCCCGTCGCTGAAGAGCATATGCACGACCTCTCCACGCCCCTCGCCCAGCGGGCGGCGAACGACCGAGTCGAGCGAGAAACCGGGAAGCGCGTCCTTGAGCACCCACCCGGCCTCGTCCTGGGTCACCGCGCTGCCACGCGTATTGACCACGCGCCAGTCGTCGTTCTTGCGGTAACGCGGCGACAGCGAGTCGCGGTCCACATCGCCGATCCGAACTTCGCTGAAGGTAAACTGCTCGATGATCTCGCCACCCTCGTCGACCATGCGCGCCTTGAGCAACAGCCCGGACTTCCGTTCCGCCCAGAGCATGTGGCCGTAGCGCAGGTCGTCGCGCGGATCGAGGATGATCAACTGGCTGTCATGGCCCGCCACCCGCGCGGTCTCGCCCTTGCGGATGCGGTAGTTCTCGGCAAGTCCGGCAAAGGACGCCGGGATGCGCGCCGGAAACGCGCGACGCCCGCCCGGTTCGTCGATGATCACGACCTTCTGCTCGGGCAGCACGCAGCGCACCGCGCTGTTGGAGCGGATCACCTCGCGCGGGCTGCCGTCGAGCACCTCGAGCCGCTCGTGCTCGCCGGTGGCGTCCACGAGATGGGCGATGCGCGACGTTTCGAACTGGCGTCCGGCCTGGTAAATAAAGGTGCCGGAATAATTGAGTTGCCTGGACGCGGAGGCGATACGCCCGAGCCAGGACAGCGGATCGTCGGGTGCTTCGGCGCGGACCGGCATCGCCATTGCCGCACCGAGGCAGAACACAGCAAGCAGACGCCTCATCGACCAGCTTCCGGCTGGAGTTCCGACACGGTGCGCACATACTGCACCGCACCCGGCAGAGGTCCGCCGCTCATGGCCTGGTGGGCAAACACGTATTCGCGATGCGGATCGGGCGTCGTTGCGCGAGCGTCCTGCCGCAGACCCACCACGCTGGCCTGCTGCTCGACCACCGGTGCCGAGACCGCCGCAAGTTCCACTCCGCCGGTGTCCTGCGACGAGATGGTATGCGCCACCCAGCCGACCGCCGCCACCCCCATCAGCGATGCGGCCACCGGCATCACCGACTGCCAGACCGACCTGCGCGCCCCGCTGGCCGCCGCCCGGGCCGGTGCGAACACCACCGGCTCCCGTTCGACCTCGGCCATCACACGCGACACGAAGTCCTGCGAACCACCCTGCTCTCCGCGCAGCACGTCGCCGATCAGGCACCAGGTATCCCAATCCCTGCGCGCAGACGGATCGCGCTTCAGGGTATCGAACATGGCCGCCATCGAATGTTCGTCCAGGCTGCCGTCGAGCAGGGTCGACAATTTGTCCTTCATGAGTACCACCCACTACCAACGTTTGTCAGGAGCCGTATCCAGCAACGGCCGCAGTCTTTCTGCAATCGCCTCGCGCGCACGGAAGATCCGCGAGCGCACCGTCCCGATGGGACAATCCATGATGCCGGCGATCTCCTCGTAGCTCAGCCCCTCGATCTCGCGCAGCATTATCGCCGTGCGCAATTCCTCGGGCAGCGCTGCCATCGCCTCTTCAACCGTCTCGCCGATCTGGCGCGTCATCATCAGCCGCTCGGGCGTGTTGATGTCACGCAACTGATCGCCTTCCTCGAAGGTTTCTGCCTCCTCCGAATCGAACTCCGTAGAGGTCGGCGCACGCCGCCCCTGCGACACCAGGAAGTTCTTCGCCGTATTGATGCCGATGCGATACAACCAGGTGTAAAACGCACTATCGCCCCGAAACGAACCCAAGGCACGATAGGCCTTGATGAAGGTTTCCTGCGCGACATCTTCCACTTCGGCCGGATCGCGGATCAGGCGCGACAACAGCCTGTGCAGCTTGCGCTGGTACTTTGACACCAGCAAGCCGAAGGCTTGCTTGTCGCCGCGCTGTACGCGTTCGACAAGCAACTGATCGATTTCGCGATCGCTCATGAGCAGGTCGTTGTTATACGTTGGGGATCAAACCGCCGAAGTATAAGCGACCCGCCACATGCACGGCAAAACCGCGGCCTAACCGAGAGACAGGACGCCCCATGAATAGTTCAGACGCCGCAAGGGCTTTGTCCGCCGCAGACCGCTGAATCGGCCAGACACCGCGTCCGTGCTATATTTCGCCGGTCCACAGCCTGCCTGGAAGCAACCGATCTTGCTCAAACAATTCGATGCCCTGATTCTCGGCAGCGGCACTGCCGGTCAGTCCCTCGCCCTGCGCCTGGCCGAACGCAAGCAACGCGTCGCGCTGGTCACCAAGCGCAGCCTGGCCGACAGCGCCAGCGCGTGGGCGCAAGGCGGCATTGCCGCAGTGCTCGACAGCACCGACAGCATCGAGGCGCATATCCAGGACACCTTCACGGCGGGCGCCGGCCTGTGCGACCCGGTCGCCACGCGCTTCGTGGTCGAACACGGCAAGGCCGCCATCGACTGGCTGATCGCCCGCGGCGTCCCCTTCACCCGTGAGGACGCCTCCACCGTCGGCTACCACCTGACCCGCGAGGGCGGACATTCGCACCGGCGCATCATTCACGCCGCCGACGCCACCGGCGCCGCGGTGCAGGCCACGCTGACCGACCAGGTTCTGGCCCACCCGAACATCACCATCTTCGAGAATCACATTGCCGTCGACCTGGTGCTGGGCGACAAGGTCGGCCATCCCGGCAAGGGCTGCCTGGGCGCCTACGTGCTGGATCTGAACAGCGGACGGGTGGTCACCTTCAGCGCGCCCAGCACCGTGCTCGCCACCGGCGGTGCCGGCAAGGTTTACCTGTACACCACCAACCCGGACGTCGCCACCGGCGACGGCATCGCCATGGCCTGGCGAGCAGGCTGCCGGGTGGCGAACATGGAATTCATCCAGTTCCACCCGACCTGCCTTTACCACCCCCAGGCCAAGTCCTTCCTGATCTCCGAAGCGGTGCGCGGCGAAGGCGGCGTACTGCGCCTGCCCGACGGCACGCGCTTCATGCCCGAGCACGACGAGCGCGCGGAACTCGCGCCACGCGACGTGGTGGCCCGCGCGATCGACTTCGAAATGAAGAAACGCGGCCTCGACTGCGTCTACCTGGACATCAGTCACAAGCCTGCCGACTGGCTGCGCGGCCACTTCCCCAACATCCACGCGCGCTGCCTGGAATTGGGCATCGACATCACCCGCGAGCCCATCCCGGTGGTGCCCGCCGCGCACTACACCTGCGGCGGCATCGTCACCGACCTGTCGGCCCGCACCGATGTCCCCAACCTCTACGCGGTGGGCGAATCGGCCTGCACCGGCCTGCACGGCGCCAACCGCCTGGCCAGCAACTCCTTGCTGGAGTGCCTGGTGTTCGGCGAGGCCGCCGCACAGGACATCCTCGCCAAGCCGCGCACTCCCCACCCGGCCCTGCCGGCCTGGGACGAGAGCCGGGTCACCGACGCCGACGAGGAAGTGGTCATCTCGCACAACTGGGCGGAACTGCGCCGCGCCATGTGGGACTACGTGGGCATCGTGCGCACCAACAAGCGCCTGCGCCGCGCACGTCACCGCATCCGCCTGCTGGAGCGCGAGATCCACGAGTTCTACTCGAACTTCCGCGTCAGCAACGACCTGATCGAACTGCGCAACCTGGTGGTCACCGCCGACCTGATCGTGCGCTGCGCCCTGCGCCGCAAGGAAAGCCGCGGCCTGCATCACTCGCGGGACTATCCCGACCTGCTGCCGAAGGCGCGGGACACCATCCTCCGTCCGTAGGCCGCCCCCTGTAGGAGCGGGCTTGCCCGCGATAGAGCGGTTGATTCTCCCATGCACCGCATCGCGGGCAAGCCCGCTCCTACATGCCGTGACCGGACGATGCTCCGGCCTTGTGCCGCAGCCAGATGCGCAGGCGGCGCCAGCCTCCGGCCGGCAGCGAATCGGGCGCCAGCATCAGGGCGCCACGCCGTCCCTCATCGCTTACCCAGTGCAGCCAGATGGCCCAACCGAAATCGGTCGTGGATGCAAGCACGCGCAGCCTGCCGTCCTCGCCAAGCTCGAACCACCCGTCATCACCTAGCAACAGCGAACCGGCAGCCTGCCGCCGCAGCACGAGCCATAGCGAGACAAGCACCGCCGCGACCATCGCGGCCGAGAGCACAAGAGGCAGCGCGGAAAACAACAACGCCGATGCCGCGATGCCATGCATCGCGAACATCAGCGTCTGTATGCGGACCGAAGGCCGCAGAGTCAGCCTGAGCGGGTAACGCATCGCGCGCGGCACCCGCTTCAGGCTGGCGGACTTACTTCACCCGGCGGAACACCAGCGTGCCGTTGGTGCCGCCGAAACCGAAGTTGTTCTTCAGCGCAACATCGATCTGCATCGGGCGGGCGACGTTGGCGCAGTAGTCCAGATCGCACTCCGGGTCCTGCTCGAAGATGTTGATCGTCGGCGGCGAAATCTGGTGATGCACCGCCAGCGCGGTGAACACCGACTCCAGTCCGCCGGCACCACCCAGCAGGTGACCGGTCATCGACTTGGTGGAGTTCACCACCAGCTTCTTGGCGTTATCCACGCCGAAGGCCAGCTTGATCGCCTCGGTCTCGTTCTTGTCGCCGAGCGGCGTCGAGGTGCCGTGGGCGTTCAGGTACTGCACCTCGTCCGGATTCACGCCGGCATTCTTCATGGCGTTGGCCATGCTGCGGCGCGGACCGTCGGTGTCCGGCGCGGTCATGTGGAAGGCGTCGCCGCTCATGCCGAAGCCGGCAATCTCGGCGTAGATCTTCGCGCCACGCTTGACCGCATGTTCGTACTCTTCGAGCACCATCACGCCAGCGCCTTCGCCGAGCACGAAGCCGTCGCGGTCCTTGTCCCACGGACGGCTGGCGGTTGCCGGGTCGTCGTTGCGGGTGGACAGCGCCTTGGCCGACGAGAAGCCGCCGATGGCCAGGTTGGTGACGGTGGATTCGGCACCGCCGCACACCATCACGTCGGCGTCGCCGTATTCGATCATGCGCGCGCTGGAGCCAATGGCGTGCAGGCCGGTGGTGCACGCGGTGACCACCGCGAGGTTGGGCCCCTTCATGCTGAACATGATCGACAGGTTGCCGGAGATCATGTTGATGATGGTGCCGGGAATGAAGAAGGGCGAGATCTTGCGCGGACCGCCGGCAAGATAGTCGTCGTGGGTTTCTTCGATCATCGGCAGGCCGCCGATGCCCGAGCCGATATTCACGCCGATGCGCTCGGCGTTGGCCTCGGTGACCTCGATCCCCGAATCGCGGATCGCCTGGATGCCCGCCGCCATACCGTAGTGGATGAACACGTCCATGCGACGCGCTTCCTTGGGCGACAGGTACTCCGAAACGTCAAAGCCCTTCACTTCGCCGGCGATGCGCGCGGCGAAGGCGCTGGCATCGAAACGGGTGATGGGACCGATGCCGCTCTTGCCGGCGATCAGGTTGTCCCAGGCTTCGGGAACGGTATTGCCGACCGGCGAGATCACTCCCAGGCCGGTTACGACGACTCTACGACGCGACACAGGCAGCTCCGTAAGCAAACAATGCGGAGAATTCGGAACGTATCAATGGAACGTTTCAAGACCAGTCCGGGCCCCGCAGCTGCGGGGCCCGGACGGCTGGCGGCTGGTGAGCCGCGATGAGGCTTTACTTCTTCAGATGGGCGTTGACGTAGTCGATCGCCTGCTGAACGTTGGTGATCTTCTCGGCTTCCTCGTCCGGAATCTCGCACTCGAACTCTTCTTCCAGCGCCATGA
The DNA here is from genome assembly GCF_014489115.1 of Thauera sedimentorum. NCBI lineage: Bacteria > Pseudomonadati > Pseudomonadota > Betaproteobacteria > Rhodocyclales > Zoogloeaceae > Thauera > Thauera sedimentorum. The sequence continues at coordinate 1,727,497 of NZ_JACTAH010000001.1, forward strand.
CCAGTTCCACGGTGTCCAGCGAATCCGCGCCCAGATCGTCCACGAACGAAGACTCGTTCTTGATCTCCGATTCGTTCACGCCAAGTTGCTCAGCGACGATCTTCTTGACGCGCTGTTCGATGTTCTCCATGAACAAACTCCTTCCCTGAAAGATGCAGGTGTATAAGAAAAAAAGCCGGCGTATTCTACCAAAAAGCGCCGGAACCGCTATCGCGGCGTACGATTACGACATGTACATGCCGCCGTTGACATGCAGGGTCGTGCCGGTAACGTAAGCGGCGGCCGGCGAGGCCAGGAAGGCCACCGCGGCGGCGATCTCCTCGGGCTTGCCCAGACGGCCGAGCGCGATGTTGCCCAGCAGCGCGTCGCGGGCGGCATCCGGCAGCGCGCGGGTCATGTCGGTGTCGATGAAGCCGGGCGCCACACAGTTGACCGTGATGTTACGGCTGCCGAGTTCGCGCGCCAGCGCGCGGCTCATGCCGGCCACGCCGGCCTTCGCTGCAGCATAGTTCGCCTGGCCGGGATTGCCCGCACTTCCCACCACCGAGGTGATGCTGACGATGCGCCCGTAGCGCGCCTTCATCATGCCGCGCATCACCAGCCGGCTCATGCGGAAGACCGCCTTGAGGTTGGTGTCGAGCACCGCATCCCACTCTTCGTCCTTCATGCGCATGGCGATGTTGTCGCGGGTGATGCCGGCGTTGTTCACCAGCACCGCCACCGCACCGAAACGCTTCTCGACCTCGCCGACCAGCGCCTCGCAGGCGGCCGCGTCGGTGACGTTGAGCACCATGCCCGCACCCTTCAGCCCTGCCTCATTGATCGCCTTGTCGATGTCGGCCGCGCCACCTTCCGAGGTGGCGGTGCCGACCACCGTGGCGCCCAGGCGGCCGAGTTCCATCAGCACGGCGCGGCCGATGCCGCGCGATGCGCCGGTAACCAGGGTAACCTGCCCTTCCATGCTGAACACATTGCTCATTGTGCTTGCCCCTTCACGGCCGCGATGGCCTGTTCCAGACTGGCGGCGTCGTGTGCCGAACCGCCTTCCACTTCCTTGGCGATGCGCTTGCTCATGCCGGCCAGCACCTTGCCCGGGCCGCACTCGATGACATGGCTCATGCCGCGCCGCCCCATCTCCTGCACGGTCTCGATCCAGCGCACCGGCGAGAAGGCCTGGCGCACCAGCGCGTCGCGGATCTTCTCGGGCTCGTCATAGACGGCCACGTCGACGTTGTTCAGCACGGCGATCTGCGGCTTGGCGATGGCCACCCCGGCCAGGCGCTCGGCCAGGCGCTCGGCGGCGGGCTTCATCAGCGCGCAATGGAAAGGCGCGGACACCGGCAGCAACACCGCGCGCTTGGCGCCCTTGGCCTTGGCCAGTTCGACCGCACGCTCGACCGCCGCCTTGGCGCCGGCGATGACGATCTGGCCCGGCGCGTTCAGGTTGGCCGCTTCGACCACTTCACCTTGCGCAGCTTCGGCGCAGGCCTCGCGCACCGCATCGGCCTCCAGGCCGAGCAGTGCAGCCATCGCGCCCTCGCCGGCCGGCACCGCCTCCTGCATGGCCTGGGCGCGGAAACGCACCAGCGGCACCGCATCGGCAAAGGCCAGCGCACCGGCAGCGACCAGCGCGGAATATTCGCCCAGGCTGTGGCCGGCCACCATCGCGGGCAGCGGACCGCCCGCGGCCTGCCAGGCGCGCCAGGCGGCCACGCCGGCGGTCAGCATCAGCGGCTGGGTGTTAACAGTGAGCGCCAGGCGCTCGGCCGGGCCATCGCACACCATCTGCCAGAGATCTTCGCCCAGGGCCTCGGAGGCCTCGGCAAAGGTGGCGCGGATCACCGCGCTTTCGCCGTAGCCGGCCATCATGCCGACCGACTGGGAACCCTGTCCCGGGAAAACCAGCGCAAAGCTCATCTTGCCTCCCACGTTTCGCCACGGCGCAGCGCCGCGGCGTCATTCACAAAGGATCAATCAGAAATCGAGCAGGGCCGCGCCCCAGGTGAAGCCGCCACCCACGCCTTCGAGGATCACCCGATGACCCGGGCGGATACGCCCGTCGCGCACCGCGAGGTCGAGCGCGAGCGGAATCGAGGCGGCCGAGGTGTTGCCGTGGCGGTCAACCGTGGTGATCACCCGGTCCATAGACATGCCCAGACGCTTGGCGGTGGCCTGCAGGATGCGGATGTTGGCCTGATGCGGGATCAGCCAGTCCACCTGGGCGGGCAGCGCGCCGGCCTGCTCCAGCACTTCGAGCGCGACGTCGCCCAGCACCTTGACCGCAAACTTGAATACCGACTGGCCGTCCATGCGCAGGAAGGGGTCACCGATCACCTGGCCGGAGGCCACGCCGCCGGGCACGCACAGGATGGGGTGGTGGCTGCCGTCCGCATGCAGCGCACTGGCGCGGATGCCCGGCGCCTCGCTGGCTTCGAGCACTACCGCGCCGGCGCCATCACCGAACAGCACGCAGGTGCCGCGATCGGACCAGTCGAGGATGCGCGAGAACACTTCCGCGCCAACCACCAGCGCGCGCTTGTGGCTACCGGAACGGATGAACTTCTCGGCCACGGTGAGCGCATAGACGAAACCACTGCACACCGCCTGCACGTCGAAGGCCGCCCCGCCGTTGCGGATGCCCAGCTTGGACTGCAGCAGCGCCGCGGTGCTCGGGAAGATGTAGTCCGGCGTCGAGGTGGCGACGATGATCAGATCGATGTCGTCCGCATTGCAGCCGGCCGCCTCGATCGCGCGCTCGCAGGCGATGCGCGCCAGCTCGCTGGAACCGACCTCGGCCGGCGCCAGGTGGCGACTGCGGATGCCGGTGCGCTCGACGATCCATTCGTCCGAGGTATCCACCCCGCGTGCGACCAGGTCGTTGTTGGTGACCGGTTCGCCGGGCAGATAGCTGCCGGTGCCGGCAATGCGTGCGTAGATCATGCTGTTTCCCCGTGGCTCATCGCCGCCATGCGTCCGCCGATGCGTTCGATCAACTGGTTGGCGGCCGCTTCGGCCGCGCGGTGGATCGCCTGCTCGAAGCCGTAGGCATCCGCCGATCCGTGACTCTTGACCACGACGCCGCGCAGACCCAGCAGCGTGGCGCCGTTGTAGCTGCGGTGATCGACCCGGCGCTTGAAGGCCTTGAGCGCCGGCAGGGCCACCAGCGCCATCAGCTTGGTCAGCAGGTTGCGGCCGAACTCCTGCTTGAGGAAGGCGGTGAGCATCTGCGCCAGACCTTCCGAAGTCTTCAGCGCAACGTTGCCGACGAAACCGTCGCACACCACCACATCGGCCGAGCCCCTGTAGATGTCCTCGACGTTGCCGCAGAAGTTGAGCCCGCTGTCGCGCAGCAGCGCAGAAGCCTGCTTGACGACCTCGTTGCCCTTGATCTCTTCCTCGCCGATGTTCAGCAGGCCGACGCGCGGACGCTCGACATGCTCTACCGCCGACACGAGCTGCGAGCCCATGATGCCGAACTGCAGCAGGTGCTCGGCACTGCAATCGACGTTGGCGCCCAGGTCGAGCACGTAGATCTGGCCCTTCATGGAGGGCAGCACGGTGGCGATCGCCGGCCGGTCGATGCCCGGCAGCGTCTTCAGCACGAAGCGCGAAATCGCCATCAGCGCGCCGGTATTGCCGGCGGACACGGCCGCCTGGGCCTCGCCTTGCTTGACCAGATTGATGGCGACCCGCATCGACGAGTCTTTCTTGTTCTTCATGGCGGTCTGCGGCGCTTCGTCCATGCCCACCACCTGGGAGGCAGGATGAACGCGCAGGCGCTCGCCAAAGGAGGTGGCGGCATCGCCCAAGGCCGGGCCGAGCGCGTCGGGCTGGCCGACGAGCACGACACGGGCATCGGGATGGCTACGCAGGAAGGCCAGCGCGGCCGGCACGGTCACGTCAGGACCGTGATCGCCACCCATGCAGTCGATTGCAACGGTGACACCCATCGGCTTCTCGCGTGGAATCAAACTGAAAATTCAGGACGAAAAAACGGCGCATGCGCCCGAGGCGCTGCGCCGCCTTGTTCGTGAGGACGGGCGTTTATTCGCCCTTGACCTTGACGACCTTCTTGCCGCGGTAGAAACCGTTCGGGCTGATGTGGTGACGCAGATGCACTTCGCCGGTGGTGGCTTCGACAGCCAGCGGCGGGGTGGTCAGGAAGTCGTGCGCACGATGCATGCCACGCTTGGACGGGGACTTCTTGTTTTGCTGAACGGCCATGAATTGCTCCTAAACAATATCTCGCGCCTACCGCGGGCCCGAACCGGCCTTCAATCCGGCGAGCACCGCAAAAGGCGATTTCTTTTCGCCCCCGCCCTCAGGGCGCGGAACCTCACAATCATCGTGTCGCGGCGCAATCGGCAAGGCCAGCAGGATCTCGTCCTCGACCAGGGCCAGGACATCGAAGTCCGCACCTGCCTCGACCGCATCCTGCTCGTCGTCTTCCAGCTCGTCGTCGGGAATCTCCTGACCCACCGGCACGATCAGCAAGCGGGAAGCCAGCGCCAGCGGCCATTCCATTCCGTCGAGACAGCGCTGGCAGCGCAGCTTCAACGTACCGGAAGCCGTCAGCAGCAGACGCGGCTTGCGATCCTCGCCCACCTCGCCGACCAACTCCCAGGCCACTGCACCGGACTCGTCGAACAGCTGATCGACGAGCCGCCCCATACCGGCCACCGCCACCTCGCCACGCAGCACGCGCGCATCCCGCGCGAACTTGAATGGATCGGCCAGCACGACCGGTTTGGCGCCTTGTTGCGACATAAGAGGCGCATGATATTATTTTCGGCTTCCCCTGTCAAAGCAGGCGCTCACCTTGCCACCATGCCGGTCGCAAAGGTTTTCCTGCCGTCCAATCCCCAGATGAAACTCGTCCTCGCCTCCACCTCGGCCTACCGCCGGATGCTGCTCGAACGCTTCGGCACCCCTTTCGAAACCGCCCGCCCGGACGTGGATGAGGCGCCGCTGCCCGGCGAAGCGCCGCCGCAGACCGCCGAACGCCTGGCCGTCGAGAAGGCGCGCGCGGTCGCCGCCGCCCATCCGGACGCATTGATCATCGGCAGCGACCAGGTCGCCCACCTCGGCGACGAGGTGTTCGGCAAACCGGGCACGGTCGAGCGCGCCATCGCTCAGCTGCAGCGCATGCGCGGCCAGACCGTGGTGTTCCACACCGCGCTGGCGGTGCTCAATACCGCCAGCGGACGCGTGCAGTGCGAAGGCGTTCCCACCGTAGTGCGCTTTCGCGACCTGTCCGACGCCGAGATCGTCCGCTACGTCGAGAAGGAACGCCCGCTCGACTGCGCCGGTAGCGCCAAGTCCGAAGGACTGGGCATCACCTTGCTCGAGGCCCTGTCCGGCGACGACCCCACCGCACTGATCGGCCTGCCGCTGATCGCACTCTCCCGCATGCTGCGCACGGAAGGCGTCGAACTGCCATGAGCACGCCTCGCGGCACGCTGTACCTCATTCCGGTCAGCCTCGGCCCGGTGCCCTGGCAGCACTTCCTGCCGCAGCAGGTCCAGCACACCGCCGCCGGGCTTGCCCACTTCGTGGTCGAGAACGCCAAGACCGCGCGCGCGCAATTGAAGTTGCTGGACTTCCCCGGTGCGCTGCGCGACACCGAGATCCACGAACTGCCGCGCGAGGACACGCCCGCGGCGCTCGACGCCCTGCTCGCCCCGGCGCTGGCCGGCCACGACATCGGCCTGATGTCGGAAGCCGGCTGCCCGGCGGTGGCCGACCCCGGCGCCCGCCTGGTGGCGCGTGCGCACGCGCTCGGCCTGCGGGTCGTGCCCCTGGTCGGCCCCTCGTCCATCCTGCTCGCGCTGATGGCCTCGGGCCTCAACGGCCAGAGCTTCGCCTTCCACGGCTACCTGCCGGTCAATGATGCCGAGCGCGACAACCGCCTGCGCGCCCTGGAGGACGAGTCGCGGCGCGCACAGCGCACGCAGATCTTCATCGAGACACCGTATCGCAACGAGCGCATGCTCGACGCCCTGCTGCGGGTGTGCCGCCCGGAGACCCGGCTGTGCGTGGCGCGCGATCTGACCACCGCGGACGAATGGATCTGCAGCCAGACCGTCGCGCAATGGCGCAAGGCACCGCGCCCCGACCTGACACGCCGGCCCGCGCTGTTCCTGATCCTCACCTGATCGCGGGCCAGTCCGCGTCCGCCCGGCGATAACGGCCGGACGGGCGTAGGAAGGGCCTTGCCCGCGATGCAACGTTCGCCCTGCCACAGGCCGTATCGCGGCCAAGGCCGCTCCTACATGCAAACCTCGGGCCGTCCGTTCGCGCCGTCCTCATGCTCGCACACGAACACCGATCCGTCGCGCTCGAAGACCTCCACCGCCTGCAGGCGCGCGCCCTTGCACGGCCCCATTTCGCAACGCCCGCCGCGCACGTCGTAGTGCGCGCCGTGCGACGAGCAGATCAGGTAGTGCCCGGTCAGATCGAAGAAGCGCCCGGGTTGCCAGTCGAGTTCGATCGGCACATGGGCACAACGGTTGAGATAGGCGTACACCTTGCCGAAATAACGCACCGCAAAGGCCGCCTGCCGCTCGCCGTGGCGCAGCACTTCGAAACGCACCCCGTCGCCGCCATCCAGCAGATCGGCGGACGCACAGATCAGGCGTTCTCGTGCAGCCATGAGGACAGCGCCTGCGGGGTGTGCACACAGGCCAGGGGGCGCTCGGCCTCCAGCACCTCGCGCGGATGCGCGCCGAAGCTCACCGCCAGCCCGGCCACCCCGGCGTTCTTCGCCATCTGCAGGTCGTGAGTGGTGTCGCCCACCATCAGCGCGCGCTCCGGCACCACCCCGAGTTCGTCCATCAACTGCTCGAGCATCGCCGGATGCGGCTTGGAAAAGCACTCGTCGGCGCAGCGGGTGGCATGAAAGTAAGGACCGAGCCTGGAATGCTCGAGCGCCCGATTAAGCCCGATCCGGCTCTTGCCGGTCGCCACCGCGAGCATGCGCCCGCGCCCGGCTAGGGATTCGATCATCTCGAAAGCACCGGGGAACAGGGTGAGTTCGTGGTCGCGCGACAGGTAATGATGGCGATAACGCTCCACCATGCGCGGATAGTCGCTCTCCGGCAGTTCCGGCACCGCGTGGCGCAGCGCGTCGCCCAGCCCCAGGCCGATGACGTGCCGGGCACGCGACTCCGGCGGCTCGGGCAGGCCGAGATCCCGGCAGGCGGCCAAGATGGACGAAACGATGGCCGCCGCCGAGTCGAGCAGCGTGCCGTCCCAGTCGAAAACGATGAGTTCGAAACGTTCAGCCATTTTCCGGGGCGTCCTCGGCATCCAGGTGATCGATGAAGGCTTGCAGGTCGTCCGGCAGCGGCGAGCTCAGTTCCAGCTCCTCGCCGCTGAGCGGATGACGGAAGCGCAGGCTGGCCGCATGCAGGAACATGCGTTTCAGGCCCTCGCCTTCCAGCTTCTTGTTGAGCGCGAAGTCGCCGTACTTGTCGTCGCCGCAAAGGGGAAAGCCGAGGTGCGCCAGATGCACCCTGATCTGATGTGTGCGCCCGGTCTTCAGTTCCACCTCGAGCAGACTGAAGCGCGCCCAGCGCCGCAGCAGGCGTACGATCGAGTGCGAAGGCTTGCCTTCCTCGCTCACCCGCACCCGTCGTTCGCCATCGGGCGTCAGATACTTGAACAGCGGCACCTTGATGTGCTGCAGCGGGTTGTTCCAGCGCCCCGGCACCAGGGTTAGATAGCGCTTCTCCATGCGCCCTTCGCGCATCATGTCGTGCAGCGCGGTGAGCGCGGAGCGCTTCTTGGCGATGATCAGCAGGCCGGAGGTCTCGCGGTCGAGGCGGTGGGCGAGCTCCAGCATGCGCGCCTCCGGGCGCTGGCTGCGCAGCTGTTCGATGACCCCGTAGCTCACCCCGCTGCCGCCATGCACCGCCTTGCCCGCGGGCTTGTCCACCACCACCAGCGCGTCGTCCTCCCACGCCACCGGCAGCGGCTTGCCGGCCGGCGCCGGGGCGCTGGCGGTGGGCTGGGCGACCCGGATCGGCGGGATGCGCACCTCGTCGCCTTCGACCAGGCGGTAGGTCTGCTGCACCCGACGGCCGTTCACCCGCACTTCGCCGCCGCGCAGGATGCGGTAGATATGACTCTTGGGCACCCCCTTGGCGAGCCGCATCAGGAAATTGTCGATGCGCTGGCCAGCCGCGGCCTCGTCGATCCGCTCGTGCCGTACCGCAATCGCTTTGCCTTGTATCGTCATCCTGAAATATACTTGCCGCTCGGTTTGTTCCGGTTGCGTCGACGCCCCTGCCGCAAGAAGCGCAGGCGGTCGGACGACGATGAGCCCTACAGGTGTGCTCCCGGACTGCCGAAGCGCCACACCGGCGCCCAAAAAGGCGTCGATGGTAACGCAAACCGCAATCTTCGACACACTCCAGCTTCACCGCTGGACCTTGACGCGTCACTCACACGCAGGAATCAAATGTTTCCGCGCGACAGCCGACAACACGGCTGTGCCGGGGAAACAAGAGAGTATCGACCAGCCGACCCATCACAGCCTGAAACCAGACGGATGCAAGTAGCCCTACCCAACCGCTCCTGATCCCGTAAAGCGCGATGGTGCGCGCCGTTCGTCCTGCCCGTGGGTGTTTCGCGGGAGAACGATCAAAAATGAAGCGCATGCTTTTCAATGCGACGCAGGCCGAGGAACTGCGCGTCGCGATCGTGGATGGTCAGAAACTGATCGACCTCGATATCGAATCGGCCGCCAAGGAACAACGCAAGAGCAACATCTACAAGGCAGTCATCACCCGCCTCGAGCCCAGCCTCGAAGCCGCCTTCGTGGACTACGGCGCGGACCGCCACGGCTTCCTGCCGTTCAAGGAAATCTCGCGCAGCTACTACCAGCCCGGCGCGGACGGCAAGTCCAGCATCAAGGAAGCCCTGCGCGAAGGCCAGGAACTGATCGTCCAGGTCGAGAAGGACGAGCGCGGCAACAAGGGCGCGGCGCTGACCACCTACATCTCGCTGGCCGGCCGCTACCTGGTGCTGATGCCCAACAACCCGCGCGGTGGCGGCGTTTCCCGTCGCGTCGAGGGTGACGAGCGCGCCGAGCTGCGCGAGGTCATGGACCAGCTCGAAGTGCCCTCCGGCATGAGCCTGATCGCCCGCACCGCCGCCATCGGCCGCAGCGCCGAAGAGCTGCAGTGGGACCTCAACTACCTGCTGCAGCTGTGGCGCGCGATCGACGGCGCGGCCCAGTCGCAGGCCGGCGCCTTCCTGATCTACCAGGAAGGCAGCCTGGTGATCCGTGCCATCCGCGACTACTTCCAGCCCGACATCGGCGAGATCCTGATCGACACCGATGACGTGTACGAGCAGGCGCGCCAGTTCATGGCGCACGTGATGCCGAACAACGTCAATCGCGTGAAGCGCTACCACGACGACGTGCCGCTGTTCTCTCGCTTCCAGATCGAGCACCAGATCGAGTCGGCCTATTCCCGCCAGGTGAACCTGCCTTCCGGCGGCGCCGTGGTCATCGACCACACCGAGGCGCTGGTTTCCATCGACGTGAACTCCGGCCGCGCCACCAAGGGCGCGGACATCGAGGAAACCGCCTTCCGCACCAACCTGGAAGCGGCCGACGAGATCGCCCGCCAGCTGCGCCTGCGCGACCTGGGCGGCCTGATCGTCATCGACTTCATCGACATGGAGTCGCAGAAGAACCAGCGCGAGGTGGAGAACCGCCTGCGCGATGCGCTGCGTCACGACCGCGCCCGCGTGCAGACCGGCAAGATCAGCCGTTTCGGCCTGCTGGAGCTGTCCCGCCAGCGCCTGCGCCCGGCGCTCGCCGAGACCAGCTACATCCCCTGCCCGCGCTGCAACGGCACCGGCCACATCCGCAGCACCGAATCCTCCGCGCTGCACATCCTGCGCATCCTCGAAGAGGAAGCGATGAAGGAGAACACCGGCGCGGTGCACCTGCAGGTGCCGGTCGACGTCGGCACCTTCCTGCTCAATGAGAAGCGGGTGGACATCGCGCGCATCGAGATGCGCCACAAGATCCAGCTGATCATCGTGCCGAACCGCCACCTGGAAACCCCGCAGCACGAGATCATCCGCCTGCGCCACGACCAGCTGAACCAGGAAGACATCGCCCTGGCCAGCTACCAGATGGCCGCCAAGCCGGAAGAGACCAACGAGCGCCTGCCGGCCAAGCCGGGCGAAGGCAAGCCTGCCCGCGCGGAAGCTGCGGTCAAGGGCATCTCGCCCGAGCAGCCCGCCCCCACCGTCGAACCCAAGCCCGCCGCGCCGGCCGCAGCCCCGGCAGCCGCCGCCCAGCCCGGCCTGTTCGGCCGGCTGATGGCCTGGCTGCGTGGCGAGCGCGCTGCACCGGCCGCCGCTGCCGAACCGCCTGCCGCCACCACCGAACGCACGACCAAGCGCGAAGGCCGCGGTCGCGGCGACAACCGCCGCGGCGGCCGCAATCGCCGTGATGGCCAGCGCGAGGAAGGCGCAAACCAGCGTGGCAACCGCGCCGAGAAGGCCGAAGCGGGCGAGCGCGAAAAGCCGCAGCGCCAGGAGCGCCCTGAGCGTGCCGAGCGCACCGAACGAGCCGAGCGCGGTGAGCGCGCCGAAGGCGGCCGCAGCCGCCAGGGTCGCGGACGCGGTCAGCAGCGTGCAGCGGAGGCAGTAGCCGAGAAGCCCGCCAGCGAAACGCCGGCGCTCGAAGCCGAGCAGGCCGCCGTCGTGGCCGCCACTGCCGAGGCCGCGGGCGCCAGCGCAGCGGCCGCCGGCGAGGAAGGCGCGCCCGAGAAGCGTCGCCGCCGCAGCCGCGGCCGTCGCGACCGCCGCGGCGGTGCCGAGCAGGCCGCAGGCGTGGTGGCCGGTGATCAGGCCGTCGACGCCGCAGCGAGCGCTGAAGGGGCAAGCGACGACACTTCCACTCCGGCCGTCACCGAGAGCACGGTGTCCGAGCGCACCCCGCAAGCGACCGCCGAACTGCCGGTAGTGGCCAGCACCGCCGAAGCCGTGGCGCCGCAGCATGAAGAAGCCGCGCTGCCGCTGCCGGTCGCCGGCAAACCGGAGGAAGCCGAAGCAGTCGAGCCGGTGGAGGCCGAACCGGCGACTGCCGACACGATCCCTGCCAGCGAACAGCCGGCCGAAGCGCAGAGCGCGGAAGCCGCTGTCGAGGTGGTGGCTGAGCCCGTCGCCCAGGCGACCGAAGCCGCGGCCGCGGAAGTGACCGAGCCGGTCGCTGCGGTCGAAGCGGAAGCCGTCGCCGCCGAGGCGCCTGTCGAGCAGGTCGCAGCGGAAGCAGAGGCTCCGGCCGAACCGGCAGCCGCGCCGGCCGTCATGGCCGAAGCCGTCGCCGCCGACACCGAGCAGTCCCGCTCGCCGGCCGCGCCGATCGACCTGGGCGAAACCCTGGCGCAGAGCGGCCTGGTGATGATCGAGACCAGCCGCGACAAGGTCGAGGCCTTCCAGAGCCAGCCCGACGAACCTGCTCGCCCGCTGGGCCGTCGCCCGCGCCCGGCCGTGCAGGTGTCGAACGAGCCCCTGCAACAGGTGGAAACCGTGCGCAAGGACTGAGCGCGCGCTTGCACCGCGAGCAGTAGTACCCGAAGAGGCGGCGCCGCGAGGCGCCGCCTCTTTTCTTTGCCCGGCGCGGGCCGCGGCCGGTGCCATACTGATTTCATGGCCACTGCCACCTTCCGCTTCTATGAGGAGCTGAACGACTTCCTCGTGCCTGCGCGGCGCCGGCAGAGCTTCAGCTGCACACTCGCGCGGGCAGCCGCCACCAAGCACATGATCGAGGCACTGGGCGTTCCCCACACCGAGGTCGAGCTGGTGCTGGTCAATGGCGAATCCTGCGACTTCGACCGCCAGTTGCGCGACGGCGACCGCGTGGCGGTCTATCCGAAATTCGAGGCGCTGGACATCACGCCGCTACTGCGGGTGCGCGAACATCCCTTGCGGACCGTGCGCTTCGTTGCGGACGCCCACCTCGGCGGGCTGGCCCGGCTGCTGCGCATGAGCGGTTTCGACACCTTGTACGACAACCACTTCGAGGACCGGGCGATCGCGGAGATCGCAGCCACCGAGCAGCGCATCGTGCTCAGCCGCGACCGCGAACTGCTCAAGCGCCGCGAGATCACCCACGGCTGCTATGTGCACGCACAACGCTCGGCCCTGCAGCTGCGCGAGATCTTCGAGCGCCTGGATCTCGCCCGCAGCGCCCGCCCGCTGACCCTGTGCCTGCACTGCAACACGCCCTTGCGTCCATTGGACGCTGCGCTCGCAGGCGCGCGCGTCCCACCCGCGGTGGCGAGCCGCTACAGGCGATTCAGCACTTGCGACAGTTGCGGCCGGATCTACTGGGAAGGGTCGCACTGGCGGCGCATGCGCGCGATGCTTGCGCCCCTGCTGCCGGCCAGCTGAACCCGGCCGGCAGCATGTCGACGCTCAGCGGCCCAGTTCCAGCGACGCGAACAAGCCGTCCACCGCGTCCTCGCACATGTCCAGCACGGCCTCGAAACCGTTCTCACCGCCGTAGTAGGGGTCCGGCACCTCGTCGATGTCGAAGCTGCGCGCATAGCGCATGAACAGATCCACTTTCGGGTGGTACACCTGCGGGCTCATCCTCAGCATGCTTTCGTAGTGCCCGCGGTCCATGGCCAGCAGCAGGTCGAAACGCTGGAAATCGGCAATCTCCAGCCGGCGGGCGACCAGCTTGTCGAGATGATAGCCACGCCGCGCCGCGGCCTTGCGGGTACGCGGATCGGGCGCCTCACCGACGTGGTAGCCATGCGTGCCGGCCGAATCGACCTCGACCAGGGCATGCAGGCCGGACGTGTCGATCACATGGCGCGCCACACCCTCGGCGGTCGGCGAACGACAGATGTTGCCGGTGCATACGAACAGGATTCTCGTCATTCTCCCCCCTCTCTCCATGCTCAGGCGCTGCCGTGCTGGTCCGCGCCGAAGGCCTGCCGGCGCAGGCGGAACAGTTCGTCGCGGGCCGCGGCGGCCTTTTCGAATTCCAGGTTGCGGGCGTGCTCCTGCATGGCCTTTTCCAGCTTCTTGATTGCGCGCGCCAGCCCCTTTTCGTCCATCGCCTCGTAGTCGGCGCCGGGCTCGGCCACCCGCGCGCTGTCGCGCGCAGAGCCGTCGCCACTGCTGTAGACCCCGTCGATGATGTCCTTGATCCGCTTCACCACGGTCTTCGGCGTGATGCCGTTGGCCTCGTTGAAGGCAATCTGCTTGTTGCGCCGCCGCTCGGTCTCGCCGATCGCCGCCTTCATCGAGTCGGTCATGTTGTCGGCGTACAGGATGGCGGTGCCGTGGATGTGGCGCGCCGCCCGGCCGATGGTCTGGATCAGCGAGCGCACCGAACGCAGGAAGCCCTCCTTGTCCGCGTCGAGGATGGCCACCAGCGACACCTCGGGGATGTCCAGGCCCTCGCGCAGCAGGTTGATGCCGACCAGCACGTCGAACTCGCCCAGGCGCAGGTCGCGGATGATCTCCACCCGCTCCACGGTGTCGATGTCCGAGTGCAGGTAGCGCACCCGCACGCCGTTGTCGGCGAGGTAGTCGGTGAGGTCCTCTGCCATGCGCTTGGTGAGCACGGTGACCAGCACGCGCTCCTGGACGCCCACCCGGCGGCGGATCTCGCCCAGCAGGTCGTCCACCTGGGTGATCGCCGGGCGCACCTCGACCACCGGGTCGATCAGCCCGGTCGGACGCACCACCTGCTCCACCACCTGCCCCTGGTGCTGCTCCTCGTAGGCCGCCGGGGTGGCGGAGACGAACACGGTCTGCGGCATCAGGCGCTCGAACTCGTCGAACTTGAGCGGCCGGTTGTCGAGTGCCGAGGGCAGGCGGAAGCCGTATTCCACCAGGTTGTCTTTGCGCGAGCGGTCGCCCTTGTACATGCCGCCCACCTGCGGAATGCTGACGTGCGATTCGTCCACGAAGAGCAGCGCGTCGGCCGGCAGGTAGTCGATCAGTGTGGGCGGCGGCTCGCCCGGCGCGCGGCCCGAGAGGTGGCGCGAGTAGTTCTCGATACCCTTGCAGAAGCCCATCTCGTTGAGCATCTCGAGGTCGAAGCGGGTGCGCTGCTCGATGCGCTGCGCCTCGACCAGCTTGCCGGCGTGCTGGAAGATCTTGACCCGCTCGGTGAGCTCCTCCTTGATCGCCTCGATGGCCTTGAGCACCGTGGCGCGCGGGGTCACGTAGTGGCTGGACGGATACACCGTGAAGCGCACCAGCTTCTGCTTGAGGTGGCCGGTGAGCGGGTCGAACAGGGTGAGGTGTTCGATCTCGTCGTCGAACATCTCGATGCGCACCGCCAGCTCGGCGTTCTCCGACGGGAACACGTCGATCACGTCGCCACGCACCCGGAAGGTACCGCGGCGGAAATCGATGTCGGCACGGGTGTACTGCATCGCCACCAGGCGGGCGATCAGCTCGCGATGGCCGATGCGCTCGCCCTCGCGCAGGTGCAGCACCATGCTGTGGTAATCGACCGGGTCGCCGATGCCGTAGATGCACGACACGGTGGCCACGATCACCACGTCGCGGCGCTCCATCAGGCTCTTGGTGGCGCTCAAGCGCATCTGCTCGATGTGCTCGTTGATGCTGGAATCCTTCTCGATGAAGAGATCGCGCGACGGTACGTAGGCTTCCGGCTGGTAGTAGTCGTAGTAGGAGACGAAGTACTCCACCGCGTTTTCGGGCAGGAACTCCTTGAACTCGGAGTACAACTGCGCTGCCAGCGTCTTGTTGGGCGCCAGCACCAGGGCCGGACGGCCGCACTGGGCGATGACGTTGGCCATGGTGTAGGTCTTGCCGGAGCCGGTCACCCCGAGCAGGGTCTGGAACATCAGGCCGTCCTGCACGCCTTCGACCAGCTGCGCGATCGCCGTGGGCTGGTCGCCCGCCGGCGGAAAGGGCTGGTGCAGGCGGAACGGACTGCCCTCGTAGGTGATCACGCGGGCAGTGTCGGCAGGATTCGTCATGCTAGAATTTCCGTTTGCTTTCGGGTGCCTGCAGCAGCCTTCCGGCGCGGCGGCAAACGAAGATTATTGATCATTTTGCGTGCCAAGGCACGGCACTCCGACCGCCGCAACACGGCGCGGTTCGCCGGCCGGCACACCCCACCCTGACCTGGAGCCCACATGTCCGCCTCGATCTTCGCCGCCGTCGAAATGGCGCCCCGTGACCCGATCCTTGGCCTGAACGAGGCCTTCGCCGCCGACACCCGTGCCGAGAAGGTGAACCTCGGCGTCGGCGTGTACTACGACGACAACGGCAAGATCCCGCTGCTGGGTGCGGTCAAGGCCGCCGAGAAGGCCCGCCTGGAAGCCATGCCGCCGCGCGGCTACCAGCCGATCGAAGGCCCGGCCGCCTACAACAACGCGGTGCAGAACCTGCTGCTGGGCAAGGACTCCGCGCTGATCGCCAACGGCCAGGTCATCACCGTCGAGGCCCTGGGCGGCACCGGCGCGCTGAAGGTCGGCGCCGACTACCTCAAGCGCCTGCTGCCGGGCGCCACCGTGTACATCTCCGACCCGAGCTGGGAAAACCACCGCGCGCTGTTCGAGTCCGCCGGCTTCCCGGTGGAGAACTACCCCTACTACGACGCCGCGACCCGCGGGGTGAACTTCGCCGGCATGAAGGCCAAGCTGGAGCAGCTCGCACCGGGCTCCATCGTCGTGCTGCACGCCTGCTGCCACAACCCGACCGGCGCCGACCTCTCCGACGCGCAGTGGAACGACGTGGTCGAGGCCTGCCGTTCGCGCGGCCTGGTGCCCTTCCTCGACATGGCCTACCAGGGCTTTGCCGACGGCATCGACGCCGACGCCGTCGCGGTGCGCGCCTTCTCGGCCAGCGGCCTGCAGTTCTTCGTCTCCAGCTCCTTCTCCAAGAGCTTCTCGCTGTACGGCGAGCGCGTCGGCGCGCTGTCCATCGTCACCGCCGGCAAGGACGAATCCGCGCGCGTGCTCTCCCAGGTCAAGCGCGTGATCCGCACCAACTACTCGAACCCGCCGATCCACGGCGGCGCCATCGTCGCCGCGGTGCTCAGCTCGCCCGAACTGCGCCAGATGTGGGAAGACGAACTGGCCGGCATGCGCGAGCGCATCCGCGCCATGCGCACCGGCCTGGTCGAGCAGCTCAAGGCCGAAGGCGTGGCGCAGGACTTCTCCTTCGTCATCAAGCAGCGCGGCATGTTCTCCTACACCGGGCTGACCGCCGACCAGGTCGAGCGCCTGAAGAGCGAGTTCGGCATCTACGCGGTGTCCACCGGTCGCATCTGCCTGGCTGCGCTCAACAGCAAGAACATCGGCTACGTCGCCAAGGCGATTGCCGCCGTGGTCAAGGGCTGAACGCAGCATGCAAGGCGAGGACGGCGAAATGCAGAAAAATCGCCGTCCTCGCCTTGACGCAAACCCGCGCCTTGCCTAGAATGCGCGGCTCTGTTCCCCGATAGCTCAGTCGGTAGAGCGACGGACTGTTAATCCGCAGGTCCCTGGTTCGAGCCCAGGTCGGGGAGCCAAGAATTCGAAGATGCCGTCCCGCGCCCGCGACGACGGCACGCAGCAGCAAACCCGTTTTATTCCCCGATAGCTCAGTCGGTAGAGCGACGGACTGTTAATCCGCAGGTCCCTGGTTCGAGCCCAGGTCGGGGAGCCAGATTCACGAAGGCCGGTCAGATGACCGGCCTTCGTGCGTTTACGCCCCGGTCCGCCCTCTTGCAGGCTTGTGGCTGCGGGGGAATTCGCTCAACATGCCGCAATGGATGGCGACCGCTCCCTTCCCGGTCCGCCGAGCACTCCCCCTACGGCGACCATGCGCGTTCTATACGTTGAAGACTCCCGCGTCGACGCGGACCTGACCCGACATGCCCTCGCGCGACAAGCGCCCGAGATCGCCCTCGACATAGCCGGCACCCTGAGCGACGCACGCCAGCGGCTGGCGGATGGCACCTACGACCTGGTGCTGACCGACCTGAAGCTGCCCGACGGCACCGGCCTGGAGCTGCTCGGCAGCATCCGCAGCGCCGGCCTGGGCGTGCCGGTGGTCCTGGTCACCGGACAAGGCGACATGGCCACCGCGGTCAACGCCCTGAAGGCCGGCGCGCAGGATTACCTGGTCAAGGGCGACGACTACCTCGACGGCATGGCCCCCCTGCTGCGCGACGTGCTGGCGCGCTCACGCCGCCATGCGGTGCGCGGCCGGCCCTTGCGCGTGCTCTACGCGGAACCCAATCCCGCCGACGCCGAACTCGCACGCCACCATCTGGCCAGGCATGCGCCACACCTGGCGCTCACCGTGGTCGACAGCGCCGAGGCGGTGCTGGCGGAGCTGTCTCCCCGGGACGACGGACCGGAAGGCCACGACGTACTCTTGCTCGACTACCGCCTGCCCGGCATGAACGGCCTGGAGTTGCTCCGCCTGCTGCGCCGGCAGTACGAGGCCGCGCTGCCCATCGTGCTCACCACCGCCCAGGGCAGCGAAGCGGTAGCCGCGCAGGCCCTGCATCTCGGCGTGGACGACTTCCTGCCCAAGCACGAAGGTTACCTGTTCGCCCTGCCCGCCACGCTGGAAAAGGTGCACCGCGAGAACGAGCTGATGCGCGAGCACGACGCCCTGCGGGCGCTGGCCGAGCGCCACGAACAGCTGCTGGCCGCCAGCCCCACCCTCACCTACCGCCTGCGCCTGGAAGACGGGCAGCGGGTGCCGGTGTGGGTGAGCGAGAACATCGAACGCATGCTCGGCTATCGCGTGGAAGAGGTCCTGCCGGTCGAATGGTGGTGGACGCACCTGTGCGCCGACGACCGCGAGCGGGTCTCGGCGACGCAGCAACAGCTGGAAACCAGCGGTAGTCTCGACGTCACCTATCGCTTCCGCCACAAGAACGGCCACCTGCTGTGGATACGCGACCAGCAGCGCCTGCTGCGCGATGCCCAGGGCCGCCCCAGCGAGATCGTCGGCAGCTGGAACGACGTCACCGAAGAGACCATCGCCACCCATGTGCATGCCGCGCGCATGGAACTTCGCGAACTGATGTTCGACGGTCGTCCGCTCGCCGACATCCTCGCCTGTTGCGTGCGGCGGATCGAGGACTGCTGCGTGGGCCACCGCGCCGCCATCCTGCTGGCCGATGCGCTCGGCCAGGACATCCAGCCGACCGTCACCGGCAGCCTGGACGACGCCTACCGCGCCTGCGTGCGGGCGCAGTCGACCCGACTGCTCGCCGGCCTGCGCGACGCATCGCCGGTCGCGGCCTTCACGGCGGCGGTCGACGGGGTCACGGACGCGGACGACTGCTGGCAGGCACTGACCCGCGCCGCCGGCGAGCGCGGCGCCACCCATCTGCCGCTCACCGGCAGCAACGGCCGGGTGCTGGGCGTGCTCGCCGTCTACGGCGCGCCGCTCTCGCCACAGGGCACGGACGTGCGCAACCGCCGGCTCGCCGAGTTCGCGCAGCTCGCGGTACTGGCCGCGGAGCGCTCCGAGCAGGAACAGGTCCGCCGCCAGGCCTTCACCGCGCTGGCCGACACGCGCGACGGCATCGTCATCACCGATCTCGGCCCGGCCATCGTGTCGATCAACAGCGCATGGACCGAGATCACCGGCTACACCGAGGACGAGGTGCTGGGCCGGAACCCCTCGCTGCTCAAGTCCGGCATGGAAGCGCCGGAGCGCTACCAGGAGATGTGGCAGACGCTGCTGCAGACCGGCTCGTGGCAGGGGGAGATCTGGAACCGGCGCAAGAGCGGCGAGACCTATCCGCAACTGCTCAGCATCAGCACGGTGCGCGATGCCGCCGGCACGCCCACCCACTATGTCGGCGTGATGACCGACATGAGCCGCCTGCGGCGCAGCGAGGAGGAGAAGGAACGCCTCACCCACTACGATCCGCTCACCCACCTGCCCAACCGCCTGCTCGCCATGTCGCGCCTGCAACATGCCATCGAGCAGGCCGGCCGCCAGCACGAGAGCATCGCGGTGCTCTACCTGGATCTCGACCTCTTCAAGCACATCAACGACAGCCTCGGGCCGGTGGCCGGCGACCACGTGCTGGCCTGCGTGGGCGAGCGCCTGCGCAGCCACCTACGCCATGAGGAAACGCTCGCCCGTCTGGGCGGCGACGAGTTCCTGATCATCGTCGAACGCCTGGAGATTGCCGACGACGCGGCCCGCCTGGCCCGCGAACTGCTCGAAGCCCTGCGCGAGCCCATCCTGCTGGACGGCGAGCAGACCGTGTTCACCGCCGGCAGCATCGGCATCAGCATCTACCCGGACGACGCCAGCGAAGCGCACGCCCTGGTCCAGCACGCCGACACCGCGCTCAACGAAGCCAAGACCCTGGGGCGCGACCAGTACTGCTTCTACACCCAGAGCCTGGGCGACCGCGTCCGCCAGCGCCTGCAGCTGGAAAACCATCTGCGCCTCGCGCTGGAACGCGGCGAACTGTCGCTGCACTACCAGCCGCAGGTGGACATCCGCAGCGGGCGGATCAACGGCATCGAGGCGCTGATGCGCTGGCGCAGCCCGGCGCTGGGCGACGTGCCGCCGGCCGAGTTCATTCCGGTGGCCGAACAGAGCGGGCTGATCTTCCCGATGGGGCGCTGGGCGCTGGAGGAAGCCTGCCGGCAGAACAAGCGCTGGCAGGACGAAGGCCTGACCCAGCTGTGCGTGGCGGTGAACGTGTCGGTGCGCCAGTTCCGCGACCCCAACCTGCTCGCCACGGTGCGCAACGCGCTGGACAGCAGCGGGCTGCCGCCGCGCTGCCTGGAGATCGAGCTCACCGAAAGCGCCTTCGTCGACGACGCGGAAACCGCCATCCGCACCAGTCAGCAACTGCACGAACTGGGCGTGAAGCTGTCGCTGGACGATTTCGGCACCGGCTACTCATCGCTCGCCTACCTGTCGCGCTTCCCCTTCGACAAGATCAAGATCGACCAGTCCTTCGTGCAGGACATCACCTCCAACCCGACCAACGCGGCGATCGCCAACGCCACCATCGCGCTGGCCGACAGCCTGCACATGTCGGTGCTCGCGGAAGGGGTGGAAACCGAAAGCCAGCTCGGCTTCCTGCGCCAGCGCGGCTGCAACTCGATGCAGGGCTACCTGTTCAGCCGTCCGCTGCCGGCCGACGAACTGGCCACCCTGCTGCGCGAGGCCCGCACCCTGCCCGCGGCGCCGTCGGCGCAGGACGCGCCCCGCACCCTACTGCTGCTCGACGACGAACTCAACATCCTGCGCGCCCTGCAGCGCCTGCTGCGCCAGGACGGCTATCGCATCCTGGCCACCACCAGCGCGGCCGAAGCCTTCGAGCTGCTGGCGCAGAACACCGTGCAGGTCATCGTCTCCGATCAGCGCATGCCGGAGATGAACGGCACCGAGTTCCTGTCGCGGGTCAAGGAGCTGTATCCGCACACCGTCCGCATCGTGCTGTCCGGCTACTCGGAGGTGGAGACCATCACCCAGGCGGTCAACCGCGGCGCGATCTACAAGTTCTTCACCAAGCCCTGGGACGACATGCAGCTGCGCGAGGAACTGCGCGAAGCCTTCCGGGCGGCGGAGAAGGCGCGCGGCTGAGCCGCTATTCGCGCAACAGACCTGGCCGAGTCGACCGTAGGAGCGGCCTTGGCCGCGATGCGTCCGCCGTCCTGCCACACACCGCATCGCGGCCAAGGCCGCTCCTACAGGGGATGCCGGACGGCGTTCGGACAGGACCAGTCCGCGTTCAGCCCGCCTCCGGCGGTTCGGCCGGCAGGCGCACGGTGAAGCGCGACCCCTCGCCCGGCCGGCTGTCCACCCGGATCTCGCCGCCGTGGCGCTTGACGATCTCGTAGGAGATCGACATGCCCAGCCCGGTGCCCTTGCCCACCGGCTTGGTGGTGAAGAAGGGTTCGAAGATGCGCCGGGCGACGTCCTCGCTCATCCCCTTGCCGTTGTCCTCGATCACCAGCTCCACGCCCCCGGCATGCGGACGGGTGGCCAGCACGATGCGTCCCGGGCTGCGTTCGATGGCCTGCGCGGCATTGACCAGGATGTTCATCAGCACCTGGCTCAGCTGCGCGGGCAGGCAGCGCACCCGCGGCAGCTCGCCGTACTGGCGCACCACCTCGGCCTTGTACTTGAGCTCGTGCCAGACCACGGTGAGCGTGCTCTCCAGCACCTCGTTGAGGTCCGCCTCCTGCCATTCGGCGTGGTCCACATGCGAGAAAGTCTTCATGTCGCGCACGATCTTCTTCACCCGGTCCAGGCCTTCCATCGATTCGGCGAGCAGATCGCCGATGTCGCTACGCAGGAAGTCCAGGTCCGCCTGCTTCTTGAGCTGGCGGATCTCCTCGCGCACCGCCTCGGGCGGGTTCAGCGCGGCGAGCCGGGCGTCGTAGCGGTCGATCAGGTCGGTGAGCTTGCCAACGTACTGCTGCAGGCTGCCGAGGTTGGAGCTGACGAAGCCCACCGGGTTGTTGATCTCGTGCGCCACGCCTGCGGCCAGCTGGCCGATGGCGGACATCTTCTCGGACTGCAGCAGTTGCTCGCGGGTGCGCTCGACCTCGGCCAGCGCCTTCTGCAGTTCGGCGGTGCGCTCGGCCACGCGCTGCTCCAGATGGGCGTTGAGCTCGGCCAGCTCGTCGCGCGCGGCGGCCAGCGCCAGGTTGCGCTCGGCCATCAGTTCGTACAGCCGCCCGATGGCTTCGACCAGGATGCGGGTCGCGCCGCCTTCCTGATCGTGCTCCGGCAGGCTGCGCCGCTCGGCCGGCTGGCCGGCCTTGATGCGGGCGATCTGCCCGGCCATGTCGCGGTCGGAACCGAGGATGTGGAAGGACAGCCAGGTGGTGACGAAGCTCGCCAGCAGCTCCAGGATGTCGCGCGGCCGTCCGGCGGCCAGGTACTCGCCGCGCGCCACGCGGATTTGCTCGGCAAAGATCTGGTGCTGGCGGGTGTGGGCGGCGACGTGGCGCGGGTCGCAGCCCCAGTCGGCCATCAGCATTTCCTCGTCGGAGAAGTGCTCGCGCGCGTAGGCTTCGAGCCCGTCGAGCAGGTCGAGGATCTCCTCATCGCTGGCGTGGCGCTGCTCGGTGACCACCTCCACCAGCGCGTTGAGCATGTCCACCAGGCGATGGTGCTGGGCGTCGACCTGCTCCAGGCCGAGCTCGTAGCGGCGATCCCACTTGAAGGCTTCCAGCATCATGCGTTCTCCGTGGCAACCGGGCCCAGGACCCGGAGTACTTCCGACAGGCTGGTGCGCCCCTCGGCAACCTTTCCGTAGGCATCCTCGGCCAAGGAACCCATGCCGGCCTGCCGGGCCTGGACGCCGATCTCCAGCAGGCTGCCACCGCGTGCGATCGTCTCACGGATCGCGTCGCTCATGACAAGCAGTTCGTACAGGCCGATGCGCCCCTTGTAGCCGCTGCCGTGGCAGATCTGGCAGCCGCGACCGACAAAGGCCGGCGGCGGCTCGCTGGCGAAGCGTCCGCCCAGGCGCTGGAGCAGCGCGGCATCGGGCCTGGCCTCCTCGCGGCAGGCCGGGCAGATGCCGCGGACCAGTCGCTGGGCGAGCACCGCCTCCAGCGCCGAGGCCACCACATAGGGCTTCAGGCCCAGGTCGAGCAGGCGGGCGATGGTGGCCACCGCCGAGTTGGTGTGCAGGGTGGAGAACACCTGGTGGCCGGTGAGCGCGGCGTGGAAGGCGACCTCGGCGGTGTCGAAGTCGCGGATCTCGCCGAGCAGGATGACGTCCGGGTCCTGGCGCAGCATGGCGCGCAGCACCGAGGGGAAGGTCAGCCCGATCTTCTCCTTGATCAGCACCTGGCCGGCCATGTCGAGGTAGTACTCCACCGGGTCTTCGATGGTGACGTAGTTCTTGCCCGGGTCGGCGTTGGCCTGCAGCAGCGAGTACAGTGTGGTGGTCTTGCCGCTGCCGGTCGGCCCGGTGGCCAGGATGATGCCCTGCGGACGGTCGATGCTGGCGCGCAGGTGGCCGAGATCGACCGGGTTGAAGCCGAGCTGGTCCAGCGAGGGCACTGCGGCGTTGCGGTCGAGCAGGCGCATCACCACCTTCTCGCCGTTGATCGTGGGCAGCGTGGAGATGCGCAGGTCCACCACCTTGAGCGGCGACTTGACGGTGAGCCGGCCGTCCTGCGGGCGGCGGCGCTCGGCGATGTCCAGTTCGGCCATGATCTTGAAGCGCGACACCAGCGAGCCGTGCAGGTGGTGCGGGATCTGGATCTTGTCCTGGAGCACGCCGTCGATGCGGTAGCGCACCACCACCGCCTTGGCGCGCGGCTGCAGGTGGATGTCGGAAGCGCCCAGGCGGATCGCTTCCAGCACCACCGCGTTGGCCAGACGGATCGCCGGCGGCGCGTCGCTTTCGGTGAGCAGGGTGTCGAGCGAGGCCTGGTCGTCCTCGTCGATGACGATCTCGATGCCCTCGTAGGGGTCGGGCCCGCCGATGATGGTCTCCAGCTCGCGGAAATCCACCTCCTCGCCGTACAGCGCGCCGATGCGCTCGCGGATCGCGGCGACGTCGGCCATCACCACCTTGAGCTCCAGGCCGGCGGTGAAGCGGATCTCGTCGGTCAGCGCGGTGTCCATCGGGTCGGCCATCGCCAGGGTGAGGCGGCGCCCTTCCAGCGCGATCGGCACCACCAGCTGGCGCTCGCACAGGCTGTGCGGCAAGAGGTCGGCGAGCGCCTTCTGCACCGGGATCTCGGTGAGCGCCACCTCCTCCATCAGCAGGTCCTTGCGCAGGAAGGCGCGCACCTGCGCCTCGGTGAGCCAGCCCTTCTCCAGCAGCAGGGCGATCAGCGGCTCGCGCCGCGCCTGCTGCTGGCGGTGCAGCTCCTGCAGTTGCGCATCGGTGATCAGGCCCTTCTTGTTGAGCGCGATGCCCAGGCGGCTGGCATGACCCGCGGTGATGCGCGCGAGGGCTTCGATCTCCTTGCTCTTGCGACTGTTCTCGCTGGCCAGCGCGCGGTTGCGGCGCACCAGGTCGAACTGCTCCAGGGCCAGGGCGACGGTGACGCGCAGGTCGTCGTCGTTCCAGGGCTTGAGGATGAACTTGTACACCGCGCCATCGTTGATCGCGCCCATCACCGCGCCGGTGTCCGCGTGGCCGGTGAGCATGATGCGCAGGGTGTCCGGGCTGAGCGCCTTGACCTGCTTGAGGAACTCGGCGCCGTTCATGCCCGGCATCATGTAGTCGCTGATCACCAGGTGGATGGTCTGCTCGCGCAGGCGGGCCAGGCCCTCGGCGGCGTCGGCCGCGGTGAGCACCTGGTAGGCCTCCTGGCGGAACACCCGGGTCAGCGCCTTGAGCACGCCGGGCTCGTCATCCACCAGCAGCAGGCGATAGGGTTCGCGCGCCTCGGCGGTGGCGGGTTCCGGGGTGGCGCCCGAGGGCTGGCCGGTGAAGTAGCGGGCGAACTGGCTCATCCTTGCGTTTCCAGAGGCAGGCGGACATCCACCCGGGTGCCCGCGCCGGGCTGGCTGTGCAGCTCGATGCGACCGCCCTGGGCGAGGATCACGTCGCGCGCGAGCGTCAGGCCGAGACCGATGCCGGCGCCCACCGCGCGGGTGGTGAAGAAGGGGTCGAACACCCGCGGCAGGTCCGCAGCAGCGATGCCACAGCCGTCGTCGATCACCTCGATGCGCTGGCTGCCGGCCTCCAGGCTGCAGCGCAGCACGATGCGCCCGCCGGGCCCGATGGCCTTGATCGCGTTGTCGAGGATGTTGAACAGCGCCTGCTGCAGGTGGCCGGGACGGCACGGAAACTGGCGTGCGGCCTCGCCCTCGCCGGTGAGTTGCGCATCGCGCGGCAGGCGCGGCCCAAGCAGCCGGCACAGCTCGTCCAGGCTGGCGCGCAGGTCGATCACCGCCTGCTCGTCGCGGTCGACGTTGGAGAAGCCCTTGAGGTCGCGCACGATCGCCGCCACCCGGTCCACGCCGTCGATGCTGTCCTTGAGCAGGTCGGCGAAGTCGGCCAGCAGGAACTCGGCGTCAATCTTCTTCAGGGCCTGCGCGTCGCCGCCTTCGGCCGCCTGCAGCGCCTCTCCCAGCTGGCGCAGGTAGCCGCGCGCGGAATTGAGGTTGCTGCGCACGAAGCCGATCGGATTGTTGATCTCGTGCGCCATGCCGGCCGCCAGCTGGGCGATGCCGGCCAGGCGCTCGGCCTGGTAGAGCTGGCGCTGGCGGGTCTCGATCACCCCCACCTGCTCGGCCACCCGCGCCTCCAGCTGGGCGGCCAGTTCGCGGTAGCGCGCTTCGGATTTTTCCAGCGCGCGGTGCTTCTCGCGCAGGGCGTCGAAATCCGCCTGCACGCTCTGCACATGCAGCGCCGAGGCCATGTGGTAGCGCTGGCGGGCCAGCAGGATCTGGCGCAGCAGGCCGGCCGCGCCGGCAAGCGCCGCGGCATGCTCGGGCGGGCCGAGCAGCCAGCCCAGCGCTTCGATGTCCACCGCCACCGCGACCGCATGCCGGCCCGGTTCCGCCGGCGGTGCGTCGCCATCGACCAGTTCCAGCGGCGCGCCGACCAGCGGCGCGAGCATGTCGAGCAGGCGCGCGCGCTCGCCCGCGGGCAGCAGCTCGGCCAGCGTCCAGTCGTGGTCGAAAGCGGCCTGTGCGGCCGGGCTCACCGCCATCACCGGATCATGTTTGTCGGTCATGTCGCCGCTCCGCGCAGCGCGGCGGCGAAGCCGGCCGCGCTCAGGCCGTGTTCGCGCTCGAGCCCGTAGCTGTCGGCAATCCGCGGGTAGAGCGCGTCAAGCAGGGTGGAGAAGGTCTCCAGCACGCCCGGCCCGGTGAGTGCGCTGGCGAAGGTCATCGGCCAGGGCGCGCCGGCCCAGCGTTCGGCGATCTCGGCCTCGCTGAGGATGTCGGCCAGGTCGCGCTTGTTGAACTGCACCACCAGCGGCAGGCGGTCGAAGTCCAGCCCCACGCGCGCGGCATTGTCGGCCAGGTTCTCGAAGGACAGGCCGTTGTTGGCCGCTTGCGTGCGCTGCGAGTCGGCCACGAACACCACCCCGTCGGCGCGCGACAGCACTGCCTTGCGGGTGCCGTCATGGGCCACCTGGCCGGGCACGGTGAACAGTTTGAACTTGACCAGCAGCCCGGAAGGCGCACGGATGCCCAGCGGCAGCAGGTCGAAGAACAGGGTGCGGTCGTTCTGCGTCTCCAGCGTCATGATCTCGCCCTTGAGTTCGGGCTGCAGCATGTCGTGCAGGCGCATCAGGTTGGTGGTCTTGCCGCTCGCGGCCGGACCGTAATAGACCAGCTTCAGGGTAAGCCGCCGGGCGGCTTCGTCGAACTCAGCCATTCGGATGCCGGCGCTCGTACTCGGCCTGCAGGTCGGGGTCGAGGATCACCGAACCGTCGTCGCCCCAGCGCACGTCGGTGATGCCGGGCTCCTCGGCTTCCAGGCGCTTGCGCTCGATCTCTTCCGGCGTGGCCAGCTGGCGCTCCAGGCGCTTCTCGTCGGCCAGGCGCTCGGTCTCCACCTGCAGCGCGCGCCAGGCCAGGCCCTGGGCGATGGCGGACACCAGCTCGTAGTCGTTCCACGGCTTGCCGATGAAGCGGCTGATCTGCGCCTCGTTGATCGCGCCTATCAGGGCCTGCAGGTCGGCATAGCCGGAGAGGATGAAGCGCACCGCATGGGGCTGGATCTCGCGCACCGCCTTGAGCAGCTGCACCCCGTCCATGCCCGGCATGCGGAAATCGGAGATCACCATCTCGTAGGGCGTGCCGCGCACCGCGCGCAGCGCATCCTCCGGGCAGGAGCAGCAATCGACCTGCAGCCGGAAAGTTTCGCCGTTGAAGGTGCAGGGCGTGAGCACCAGCAGGCGCTTGAGCGCCTTCAGGATGCCGGGTTCGTCGTCGACGATGAGGATACGGTGGGTCATGCTTGCTCCTTGCACGGGGCGTTCGCGTCTTCGGTCGGCGCCGGCGCTTCAGGGGGCACTCGCGGCAGCACGACGCGGAAGGCCGCGCCCTGCCCCGGTTCGCTGCGCACGTCGATGCGCCCGCCGTGCTTGCGGACGATGGAGAAGGCCAGCGACAGGCCCAGCCCGGTGCCCTGGCCGACCGGCTTGGTGGTGAAGAAGGGGTCGAACAGTCGGCCCAGGTGTTCCGGCGCGATGCCGCGGCCGGTGTCGGCCACCTCCACCCAGACCGTGTCCGCGTCGCTGCCGGTGCGCACGGTGATCACGCCCTTGTCGGCGATCGCGTGCGCGGCATTGACCAGCAGGTTGAGGAAGACCTGATTGAGTTGGGACGGCAGGCACCAGATCTCCGGCAAGTCGCCGTACTGCCGTTCCAGCGTGGCCTTGTACTTGATCTCGTTCCACACGATGTTGATCGTGCTGTCCAGCCCGCCGTGCAGGTCGGCCCACTGCCAGTTGCTCTCGCCG
Organism: Thauera sedimentorum; assembly: GCF_014489115.1. NCBI lineage: Bacteria > Pseudomonadati > Pseudomonadota > Betaproteobacteria > Rhodocyclales > Zoogloeaceae > Thauera > Thauera sedimentorum. Next base: position 1,754,904 of record NZ_JACTAH010000001.1, read on the forward strand.
ACCCGGGAGAAATCCTTCAGGTCCTGCACGATCTTGCGTACCCGGGCGATGCCTTCCTGCGATTCGCTCACCAGCGCCGGGGCGTCTTCGCGGATGTAGGCCATGTCGCGCTCTGCCATCAGCGCGCGCAGGCCGGCGTCGTCACCGAAGCGCCGCTCGAACTCCGCCACCACCGCGAGGAGATCCTGCAGGTACTGGTTCAGCGTGCCCAGGTTGGAGCTGACGAAGCCGACCGGGTTGTTGATCTCGTGCGCCACGCCGGCGGCGAGCTGGCCGATGGAGGCCATCTTCTCCGACTGCAGCAGCTGGTTCTGCGCCTCTTCCAGCCGGCGGTTGAGTTCGATCTGCTCGGCCAGCGCGCTGCGCAGCCTGGCCTCGGCCTCCTCGCGCTGGCTGATGTCGCGCACGATGCTCTGCCGGTAGCGCCGCCCCTGGTGCTCGAAGCTGCCCGAACTCACCTCCACCGGAAAAACCTCGCCGCTGCGCCGGCGGTGGATGGTCTTGAAGGTCACGCCCTGCTCGCCGCCCGCCGCAGCGAGTTGCGCGGACAGGCTGGTCAGCGTCTCGGGCGCGCGCAGTTCGGCGATGTTGCGCCCGACCAGTTCGTCGCGCGCATAGCCATAGGCGCGGCTGGCCGCCTCGTTGGCCTCCAGGAGGTTGCCCTGCTCGTCCATCAGCAGGACGATGTCGTGGGCGTAATGGACCAGAAAGTCGAACTGCTTCTCGCGGCGGGCGTGCTCCAGGTCGCGCGAAACCCGTTCGAAGTCGCTCTGCACCCGCAGGTAGCGCAGCGCCACCCACAGCAGCAGGATCAGCATGACGCCCAGCCCCCCCAGACGCAGCGCCAGGCTGGCGAATTCGGCGTGCGCGGCGGCATAGACCGCGTCGCGGTCCATCTTGGTGACCAGGATCCAGTTCATCTCGCGCACGTGGTGCACCACGCCGAGCACCGGCTCGCCGCGGTAGTCCACGCCCTCGATCACCAGGCCGTCGGCCTCGCCCGGGCGCAGCGCGAGCAGGCGGCCGGAAGGCTCCTCGATGCGCAGTTCGAGCGGCGCCTGACCCTGCGCCAGCGGGTTGAGATAACGCACCGCCCCGCCCTCGCGACGGGCGAGAAAGGTTTCCATCTCCACCCCCACCGGAAAACCACGCTGCAGCATCGGATACAGGGTGTAGGCCGGGTCGATGGCGATCACCAGGAAGCCGGCCAGCGCGGGCCCCTCGGGGGTATCGACCAGCAGGGAGGAAACGCTGGCCAACCTCGCCGCCCCGCTGTCGTTCAGATAAAAGTCGCGCACCACCATGTCACCACTGCGCGCCGCCCTTTGCAGCAGTTCGGGCGATATCCCGGGTGCGCTTCCGCCGCCCACGCCGGCGATTTCGCGACCCGCTGGATCGAGCAGCCAGGCTGCGCTGAACTCATACGAGCGGTTGACCATCCAGGCCAGACGGTCGTTGACCGCGGACAGCGTGCCCCTGTCCCGGGCCAGGTCGGCCAAGCTGAGCGACAGGTTCCCACCGGTCGGCAGGTTGTTCTTGACGTGAAGGTCCTCCAGCCAGTGCTCGACCTCCGCGTGGCGGATCTTCGCCAAGCCCGCCAGGGTGTGTTCGGCCTGTTGGCGGGCCTGCGACAGCAGGCGTTCGCGGGTGCCGTAACCGACGGCCAGCATCATCAGCACCACGAGCAGCACGACCAGCGCGAAGCTGAAGTCGCGGCCCGGCGGCGTGGAGGAGCTGGCCTTTGCGCTCATCTCAGGCCCGCCGGTTGCGCACGTAGAGGATCAGCCGCCCGCCCTCGCTGCGCTCGTAGTCGCGGATCTGGCGGATCAGCTTGTCGTCCAGCATGTAGTCGGTGGCCAGCAGCAGCACCCCTTCGGGGCTGATCAGGTCGCGCGCGAGGAACATGCCGGGTTTCAGGTCGGCCGGGGTCACGGCGATCTCGTCGGCCGGCGGCTCGGGCGGTGCGCCGACGATGCTGAGGAAGGCGTCGACCACCGCGGGGTCGTAACGCTTGCCGCGCCCCTGCACGATGGCCTGCTTGGCGTCGTCCTCGTTGAGCCGCTTGCCGGTGAGCGTGCCCTGCAGGTGGCCGTCGTACTCGTTGGCCAGCGCCAGGATGCGCGCACCCTGCGGAATCGCCATGCCGGCCAGCCCGTCGGGATAGCCCTGGCCGTCGAAGCGCTCGTGGTGGCTGCGGATCAGGTGCGCCGCGCCGCGCAGTTCCTCCAGCGCCATCAGGGCCTGCTCGCCCTTGGCCGGATGCTTGCGCCACACCCCCAGCTCCTCGCCGCTCATCTTGGCCGGCGGCTTGGCGAGCAGCGCATCGGGCAGGCCGATCTTGCCGATGTCGTGCAGCAGGCCGGCCAGGAACACGTCGTTGCACTGCCGCCCGTCCAGGCCCAGGCCGGCGGCGATCTTGCGCGCCAGGTCGGCCACCCGGCGCGAATGGCCGGCCATGCTGCCGCCACGCAGTTCGATGAGGTTGGCGAAGACCTGGATGGAGGTGAAGAAGCTGCGCTTGAGCCGCTCGTGCGCCAGGCGCAGTTCCTCGGTGCGCTCGCGCACCTTCTCCTCCAGGCCGGCGTTGAGGATCTTGAGCTCCTCGTTCTGGCGCGCGGTCAGCGCCTCCAGGCGCGCCTTCTCGTGCAGCAGGGCCTGGCGCTCGAGCGCCTCGCGCACGGTCAGCAGCACCTCGCCGTCGTTCCACGGCTTGGAGATGTAACGGTAGATCTGCCCTTCGTTGATCGCCGCGATCGTCGACTCGATGTCGGCATAGCCGGTGAGCAGGATGCGCAGGATGCCCGGCCAGCGCTGGCGGACCTCGGCGAGGAAGTGCGCACCGTCCATCGCCGGCATGCGCATGTCGGAGATCACCAGGTCGACCGCGCCCTGCTCGGCCTCCAGCATCTCCAGCCCGGCGGCGCCGCTTTCGGCCACCAGCACGCGGTAGCCCGCGGGGCGGAACAGCCGGCGCAGCGACGAGAGGATGTTGGCTTCGTCGTCGACGCAGAGGATGGTGGGGGGTGGCGGCAGGTCGGTGCTCACGTATGGTCTTCCTTGCTCATCGGGCCTTCAGGACAGCAACGCATTGCGGGTTTCCTCGAAATCGCGCTCGATCTGCGGGAACAGCGGCAGCAGCGTCGCCGCATCCACGCCGAGCCGCTCGCACACGCCCTCGTCCATGGGCGGCACGGTCGGTGCGCTTTCGCAGCCCAGCTCCAGCGCATGCGCGAGCACGTCCGCAAAATGTATCAGGTCGGCGGCAGCATCGCCGGCAGGCGCATGATGCCCGCGGATCTCGCTCACCAGCGGACCGGGCAGGCCCCAGGCGAGCGCCAGCTCGGCCCCGGCCTGCACGTGGTCGATGCCCAGTACTGCCTGCTCGGCGCTCAGGTGCGGGCAGCCGTGCGCCTGCTGGTAGTGCAACACCGCCTCGTACTGCACCGGGAAGCACAGGGCCAGCACGTAGCGGCCGATGTCGTGCAGCAGGCCGGCGGTGAAGGCCGATTCGGCATTCGCCCGGGTGACCCGCGCCAGCGTCCGCGCACAGACCGCCACGGCCAGCGAATGACGCCAGAACCGGTCGGACACGAAACCCTTGCAGGCGCAGTGGTTGAACACGCCCACCATCGCCGCGCCGAGCACCAGCGAGCGCACGGTGCGAAAGCCCAGCACCAGGATGGCGTCATCCACGCTGAGCACCTGCCCGGCCAGGCCGTAGAACGGCGAATTGGCCACCCGCAGGGTGCGCACCAGCAGGCCCTGGTCGGCCGCGATGCGCCGCCCCAGCGTGGCCGCGTCGAGATTGTCCTGCTGCAGGCTGGCGAGCAGGTCGACGACCAGCGGCGGCAGCGCCGGCAGGCCCGTCACCTGCTCGTGCAGCATGGCCGGAGTGATGGCATGCAGGTTCTCAGCCATCTCCGTTCTCCGCCGACGGTGCGCCGGACGCCGCCCGTTCGCGGCGATGGCGCAGCACGAGCTCGCGCAGCATGCGGGCTTCCGCGTGCTCGCCCGCGTGACGAAAGAGCTGCGCCACCTGCATGGCGAGATCGTCCTGCGATGCCCCGTCCGGCATCGTCGCACGCCGCTCGTCGTCGCTCATTGCCCGACCTCCCGCTCGAAGATGAAGAGACGTCCGCTGGCCTGCGAGTCCGCACCCAGCACACGGCAGGTGATGCGGTAGGTGGCGCCGCCGATGCCCGCGCTCAGTTCGCCCTCGCCCATGCCCGCCAGGCGGGCCGCCAGCGCAGGCGGCAGCGCACGCCCCAGGTCGGAACCCAGCGTCGTGCCGGACACCCCGAGCAGCTCCGCTGCGGCGCCGTTGGCCGCCACCACCATGCCGAAATCGTCAACGCCGAGCAGCGGCCAGGGCAACAGCTGCAACACCTCGTGCAGCACGCCCATCGCCCGCCGGTCACGCACGATCTGCGCCTGCTGCTCGGCGAGCAGGTGCTCTAGACGCCGGTTGGCGTCGCCAAGCTGCACCGACAGGCGGCGATTGTCGTCGGCCAGGCGCTTGTACTGCACGGCCTCGGCGATGTTGGCGCGCAGTTGCTCGTCGTCCCAGGGCTTGGTGAGGAACTTGAAGATCGCCCCTTCGTTGATCGCATCGGTGATGGACTGCAGTTCGGTGTAGCCGGAGAGCACCAGGCGCACGGTCTCGGGGCGGCGGGCGCGCGCCTCGCGCAGGAACTCCACGCCGCTCATGCCCGGCATGCGCTGGTCGGAGAGGATCACGTCCACCGGATGGGCGTCGAGCTGCTGCAGCCCTTCCTCGCCGCTGGCGGCGGTGATCAGGGTGTAGCCGTCGCGCCGCAACAGCCTGCGCAGCGCGGCGAGGATGTTGGCCTCGTCGTCGACCAGCAGCAGGGTGCCGCTGAGCGGCCCCGGCGTCGCCTCGGTCTGTCCTGCCTCGCTCATGCGCCTCGTCCCCGCATCGTATTCATGCGTCGCGTCTGTGCGCGTCCTGGCCCAATGATCCGCCCGCGCGGCGCTCCCGCGCAAGTCCGCGCGCCTGCCCGCCTTGCGCCAACCCCTGGTTCAGGGGCGTGCCGGTGGCCGGGCGAGCTTGCGTTGCAGGGTGCGCCGGTGCATGTTCAGCGCCCGCGCGGTGGCCGAGATGTTGCCGGCATGCTCGGTGAGTACGCGCTGGATGTGCTCCCACTCGACCTGATCCACCGACAGCGGCCGGCTGTCGATCTCGTCCTCCAGCACCAGCTCGTCGGCCTGCAGCGCATTGACGATGGCATCGACATCGGCCGGCTTGGCGAGATACTGCACCGCCCCCAGCTTGACCGCGTTCACCGCGGTGGCGATGCTCGCGTAGCCGGTCAGCACCAGGATGCGGGCGTTGGGGTTGATGCCCAGCAGGGGCGCGATCAGCTTGAGCCCGGACTCGCCGTCGAGGTTGAGGTCCAGCACGACGAACTCGGGTTCGTGGGTGTCGGCCAGCTGCAGCGCCTCGGCCTGGCTGTGCGCGCTGTAGACGCTGAACCCGCGCTGCGTCAGGGCGCGCGACAGCACGCGGTTGAACACGGCGTCGTCATCGATGACGAGCAGATGCGGATGGATTTCGCTCATGCGCGGATTCGCTCCAGCGGAACACACAGGCGGGCGATCGTACCACCGCCCTCGCGCGGCAACAGCGCCAGCGATCCGCCCAGCCGGGCGAGCGCGGCACGCGCCAGAAAAAGCCCGATCCCCATGCCGCCGTCACGCGCACCCAGCGGCGCACGCCCCAGCTCGGCCTGCAGCGCGGGCGCGATGCCGGGGCCGCGGTCGCGCACCGCGACGCACAGCGCGCCGTCGGCCAGTCCGGCATGAAGTTCGACATCGTCCGGGCTGGCGTCCGCGGCGTTGTTGATCAGGGTGTGCAGCGCTTCGCCCAGCGTGGCGTCGGCGACGATGTTCAGCTCGGTCAGGGCCGGCTCGCACACCAGCCGTGCCTCGGCGTGCGGACGCAGCGCCTGCCAGCGGTCCACCACGGTCCTCACCCAGGCATCCGCCGGCTGTGCGCCGCCGCCTTCGGCGCGCAACGCGCCGGCATCGGCGGTGAGGCCGCCGAGGATGCGCTTGCAGTGTTCGATCTGCTCGCGCATCAGCGCGAGATCCTCGCGCATCTCGCCCGGCGGTGCGCTGCGCGCCAGCTCGTCGGCGAGGATGCGCAGCGTGCCCAGCGGCGTGCCCAGCTTGTGGGCCGCGCCCGCGGCGAGGTTGGCGAGCGCGACGATCTGCTCGTCGCGCGCCTGCGCCTCGCGCGCCGCGGCCAGCTCGCGCTCGCGGCGGCGCAGCGCGGCAGTGGCACGCGCGACGAACCACACTACCGCCAGCGCCGACAGCACGAAGGTGATCCACATGCCGGCCAGGTGCCAGTGCATGGCGTCCGCGCTGGCGTGAAAGACGATGGGCTGATGGAAATGCCACAGCACGGAATAGGCGGCCACCGCCAGCGCGGCCAGCAGCCATCCCTGCAGCGCCGGCAGGATGGCGGCGCCGATGGCCACCAGCGGCAGGAACAGCGAGATCAGCGGATTGGTGGCCCCGCCGCTCAGGTACAGGAAGGCGCTCCAGCCGGCGAGATCGGCCAGCAGCTGGGAGAACAGGGCCCACGATCCCGGCGGTGCGGCACGCCCGGTGAACCAGGCCAGCGCGCCGAGATTGCAGCCGGCCAGCACCACCGCCACCGCCAGCATGCGGGCCTGCGGCAGGGCCACGTCCAGCAGCGGCGGCAGCGCGAGCGTCGCCACCCCCATGCACGCCACCGACAGCCAGCGCAGCACGACCAGGCGGGCGAGCTGAGTGCTGCCGAGCGGCGGAGGCGGCGAGGCGGTGAACGTCCGGAACATGGCGTCATTATGCGCAGCCCCTCGCCGGCCGGCGAGCCCGCGGCGCGCCTATTCCGATCAAATTTTCGTTTTTGTCTTAAATCAAGGACTGCCCCCCTGTGCCTATCTAGAGTGCGACTGCGACAAATCGTCGCAGCGTCAAAAGGACGCAGGCGCCAGCTCCGGAAGCGACCGGCGCAGCGCCGGGACGATCACCGATCACCTCTGGAAGAAGGGAGCCGCGAAACCATGAAGCACGATGAAACCAACAACACGCTCGATGCACAGCCCGATCCCGGTCGACGCAAATTCCTGAACACCGCCGCCTTTGCCGGTCTGGCCGGTGCCGGCCTGTCGGTCGGCCTGTCCGCCTGCAAGCAGGAACAGGCCGCCGCCCCCGCGGCCGCCCCCGCGGCCGCACCCGCCGCCAAGGCCGCCGCCAGCGGCAGCCACAGCAACATCCACCTCGCCCCGGGCGAACTGGATACCTACTACGGCCTGTGGTCCGGTGGTCACACCGGCGACTTCCGCGTGCTCGGCCTGCCGTCCGGCCGCGAACTGCATCGTGTGCCGTGCTTCGTGCCGGACGCGCTGGTCGGCTGGGGCCACACCAACGAATCCAAGGCGATCATGGGCACCAAGGCCGACGGCAGCCTGAAGTACACCGTCGGCGACACCCACCACACCCACGCCTCCTACAAGGACGGCAACTACGACGGCCGCTACGCCTGGATCAACGACAAGATCAACAGCCGTATCGCGCGTATCCGCCTGGATTACTTCATCTGCGACAAGATCACCGAGATCCCGAACATCCAGGGCTTCCACGGCATCTTCCCGGACAAGCGCGACCCGGTCGACCAGTCGATCAACTACACCACCCGCGTGTTCTGCGGCGCAGAGTTCCACCTGCCGATGCCCAACGACGGCCGCGACCTGGAGAGCCCGGAGAAGTACCGCGCGCTGTTCAGCTGCGTCGATGCCGAGACCATGGAACTGCGCTGGCAGGTGCTGATCGACGGCAACTGCGACCTGGTGGCCACCTCCTTCGACGGCAAGCTGGCGGCCTCCAACCAGTACAACACCGAGGGCGGCCACCACTATGAAGGCATGATGTCCGCCGAGCGCGACGCGTGCATCTTCTTCAACATCGCCCGCATCGAGCAGGCAGTGAAGGACGGCAAGTTCACCACCATCGGCGACTCCAAGGTTCCGGTGGTCGATGGCACCAAGGCCGCCAACACCGATCCGAAGACCGCGCTGGTGGCCTACGTCACCGTGCCGAAGAACCCGCACGGCGTGAATGCCTCGCCGGACGGCAAGTACTTCATCTGCGCGGGCAAGCTGTCGCCCACCGCCACCGTGATCGAGCTGGCCAAGGTGCTGGAGTGGTTCGAAGGCAACCTGGACGACCTCGAAAAGTCCATCGTCGCCGAAGTCGAACTGGGCCTGGGCCCCCTGCACACCGCCTTCGACGGCCGCGGCAACGCCTACACCACGCTCTTCCTGGACAGCCAGATCGTCAAGTGGAACGTGGATGCGGCGATCAAGTTCCATGCCGGCGACACCAGCGCACAGTACGTGGTCGACCGCCTGGACGTGCATTACCAGCCGGGCCACATCAACGCCACCCAGTCGGAAACCATGTTCGCCGACGGCAAGTGGCTGATGGTGGGCTGCAAGTTCTCCAAGGACCGCTTCCTGCCGGTCGGCCCGCTGCACGCCGAAACCGAGCAGCTGGTGGACATCTCCGGCGAGAAGATGGTGCTGGTGGCCGACCACCCGGTACGCCCCGAGCCGCACGACTTCATCATGTTCAAGCGCGAGCTGCTGAGCCCGAAGCAGGTCTACGACATCAACGACTTCCCGCTCGCCACCAAGGACCCGAAGGAAGGCGGCGTGACCCGCAACGGCAACAAGGTCACGGTGCGCATCACCTCGCTGGCGCCGGCCTTCGATCCGCGCGAGTTCAAGGTCAAGCGCGGCGACGAGGTCACCATCATCCTGACCAACCTGGACAAGATCGAGGACTTGACGCACGGCTTCGCGGTGCCCAAGTACAACATCAACTTCATCGTCAATCCGCAGGAAACCGCGTCGGTCACCTTCAAGGCCGACAAGCCGGGCGTGTATTGGTACTACTGCACCCACTTCTGCCACGCCCTGCACCTGGAAATGCGCGGCCGGATGATCGTGGAGGCCTGACAAGGCGCCACTTTCCAACCGACCACGTCACCAGGCACCCGGCCGGGGCTCGCGCCCCGGCCTGTGCAAACCGCTCCCGCAAGGAGCGGGTCGATCGGGTGATCTCTTCGAGGGGCTGCGTGCCCCTCGTTTTTTTGCTCCGCGCCGGCAGCTCTGCTCCGCTTCGCGGAATTGATACGGGACAAATACAGTTCCGTACCCGGCTTCTAAAGTGTGTCCGCCGCTCTCGCAAGGAGCGGGTCGATCGGGTGATCTTCAGGAGGGGCTCCGCGCCCCTCCATTTTTTTGTCCGCAGCACGCCTCCGGCCGCATGCCGCTGGCACGCAGAACCTGCGGAAATCCGCATGGCACAACGCCGGCCGGGCCAAATTGATTCGGAACAAGTACAAATTCAGCATTCGCTTCTAGAGTGCGTCACAACGTCGCACCCACAGCACGGCGACCCCGAATCCCGACCCCAGCAAGACGATTCCAAGATGAACATTCCGGCCCTATTCAGAAAACTGCTGACCGGCGCAGCCCTGGCGCTGCTGTCCGCCACCGCCATGGCGGACGCCTACAACGCCCAACTGCCGGAAGACATCAACACCGCCCCGGACCTGTGCAGCCTGGTCTCCTGTACCGAGGTGCTGCCGGGCGCCACCGAATTCTCCGAGCGCAAGGGGCGGCCGTACTACGTCGAAGGCTATGCGCAGAAGGACGGGCAGCGCGAGCTGGTCGGCTACGTCATGCTGTCGACCGACATCACCGACATCCCCGCCTATTCCGGCAAGCCGGTGATCACCCTGATCGGCATGGACAAGGGCGGCCGCTTCGCGGGCGTGAAGATCCTCAAGCACTCCGAGCCCATCCTGCTGCTGGGCATTCCGGAGTCGGCGCTGATCAAGTTCAACGACCAGTACCTGGGCAAGTTCGTGGGCGACAACATCGAGGTCGGCCGCACCCGCCCGGAAGAGAACATCATCGGCCTGGACGCCATCTCCGGCGCCACGGTGACGGTGATCGCGCAGAACCAGGTGATGATGACCTCCGGCGCCTCGGTGGCGCGCCAGGTCGGCATCCTGGAGCCGGTGGTGCGCGAACCGGCGCGCTTCATCGAGACCGGTGGCAAGCCCGACTGGAACACCCTGGTCGAGGAAGGCAGCATCCAGCGCCTCACCGTGCGCCCCGAGCAGGTCGGCCTGGAGCGCAGCGGCGAGCCCTTCATCGACCTGTGGTTCGGCTACCTCAACCAGCCCGACGTCGGCCGTGCGGTGCTGGGCGATGCGGCCTGGCGCAACCTGATGAGCCGCCTGGGCGAGACCGAACACGCCATCTTCGTGATCCGCAGCGGCGGCAAGGAGTCGTTCAAGGGCTCGGGCTTCGTGCGCGGCGGCCTGTACGACCGCGTGCAGATCCGCCAGGGCGCTGACACCTTCACCTTCCGCGACCTCGACTACCTCAACCTCTACAGCCTGGCCGCCGCCGGTGCGCCGGCCTACGACGAATCGGCGATCTTCATCGTCCGCCCGGAACACCAGGGCGCGAGCTTCTCCGGCGCCTATCCGTGGAAGTTCGTGTTCCTCGGCAACCGCGTGGACCGCGCCACCGGCCAGCGCAGCTTCGCCAACTTCGACACCGAGTACTGGATTCCCGCCAAGTACCTGGAAGGCGGCCGCCCGCACATCGAGCGCCCGGTGCCGCCCTGGCTGCGCGTATGGAAGACCCGCGCACTGGAGATCGGCCTGTTTGCCGCACTGCTGGTGGCGGTGGGCATCGTGTATGCGAACCGTGACCGCCTGACCCGCGCATCCACCCACAAGAACAAGTGGCCGGTGAATGCCTTCAAGTACACCGCCTGGCTCATCAGCATCGGCTACGTCGGCTTCTACCTGCTGGCGCAGCCCTCCATTACCCAGGTGCTGACCTGGTTCCATGCCCTGCTCTTCCAGTGGAAGTGGGAGCTCTTCCTCACCGACCCCTTCATCTTCCTGTTCTGGATCTTCATCATCGTCACCGTCTTCCTGTGGGGTCGCGGACTGTTCTGCGGCTGGCTGTGCCCCTTCGGCTCGCTGTCCGAGCTGCTCTACAAGATCGGCGGGGCGATCGGCCTGAAGCGCTTCCAGTTCAAGCTCTCCAAGCCCCTGCACGACAAGCTCAAGTGGGTGAAGTACGCGGTGTTCTTCGGCCTGCTCGGGGTCTCGGTGTTCTCGATGACGCTGGCCGAGATGCTGGCCGAGGTCGAGCCCTTCAAGACCACCTTCCTGGTGGGCCTGTTCAACCGCAGCTGGCCCTACACCCTGTTCGCCGCCGGCCTGCTGGGACTGTCGATCTTCATCGAGCGCCCCTTCTGCAAGTACCTGTGCCCGCTCGGCGCCTCGCTGGCCATGCCCAGCACCTTCCGCTGGTTCGGCCTGAAGCGCAAACAGGAATGCGACTCCTGCAAGGCCTGCGCGGTGGGCTGCGGCTCGCTCGCCATCGACAAGGACGGCCGCATCGACCAGCGCGAATGCCTGCTGTGCCTGGACTGCATGGTGCTCTATACCGACGACCACGGCTGCCCGCCGCTGGCCAAGGAACGCAAGCGCCGCAGCAAGGCCGGCCTGCCGCTGACCCCGATCGGCGCGGACGGCTACTTCATCCCCATCAAGCCGGTGCCGGCCGACAAGCCGGTCACCGCCTGAAGACGACTAGGAGAACCCGACATGGTCAACCCGACGATGCCCACCGATCCGGTCGAACCGCCCTACGCCGGCCACGGCACCCTGGGCCTGATCGCCGCGGAAGTGTGGGACCACCTGTGGCCGTGGAGCCGGGCCGGCTTCGCGCGCCAGAAGGCCATTCAGGCCGCCGGGCTGGCGCTGGCCGCCGGCGCCACGGTGATGTGGATCCTCGCGGCGATGGGCCGCATGGATGCCGGCGCCATCATCGGCTGGTGGGTCAGCTGGAGCGTGTTCGAAGTGCTGGTGCGCCTGGGCTCCAAGCCCTATGTGAAGGAAGGCCCGTGGTGGGGCCGGCGCTACCGCAAGGCCTCGCTGATGGACATGGTGTGCTACGTGGGCTTCAAGAACCTGCTGATCGGCGCCAGCCTGTTCATCGCGCTGAAGTCCGCCGGCATCCTGGTGATCTGAGGCGAGCCGCACGATGACACCGCTCCCGGGTGCCTTCGCCCTGCTCCGCCTGTTCGCCGCCGCGCTGGCGGTCGCCCTGCTGCCTGGGCTGGCCGCCGCCAGCCTGCAGGTTCACCCCGGCGACTCCATCCAGGCCGCCATCGACCGCGCCGCCCCCGGCGACGTGATCGAGATCCACCGCGGACGCTACGTCGAGAACCTGCTGATCGAGAAGACCCTCACCCTGCGCGGCATCGACCGCCCGACGGTGAGCGGCGGCCTCAAGGGCGACACCATCCGCATCACCGCCGAGGACGTGGTGATCGACGGGCTGATCGTCAGCGATTCCGGCGACAGCCTGCTCGAGCAGAACTCGGGCATCTACATCTGGCCGGGCGCGCATCGCGCAGTGGTGCGCAACTGCGACCTCACCTACAACCTGTTCGGCCTGTGGGTGGAACAGGCCAACGACGTGCTGATCGAGAACAACGTGATCACCGGCAAGCGCGAATACCGCTCGCCGATGCGCGGCAACGGCATCCAGCTCTACAACACGCGGCGCGCACGGGTGTTCAACAACGAGGTCAGCTTCGTGCGCGACGCGCTCTACGTGGACGTCACCCACGACGCGGTCTTCCGCGGCAACAAGCTGCACCACAGCCGCTACGGCACCCACTACATGAACTCCTACCGCAACCTGTGGGAGGACAACGACGTGTGGATGAACCGCGGCGGCCTGGCGCTGATGGAAACGCGCAACCAGGTGGTGCGCAACAACCGCGTATGGGCCAATTCGGACCACGGCATCATGCTGCGCACCATCCAGGACTCCAAGGTGGAAGGCAACGTGCTGGCCGGCAACTCGCGCGGCTTCTTCATCTACGACGCCGAGTACAACACCCTGCGCGACAACCTGATCACCGACAACATCGTCGGCGTGCACCTGTGGGCCGGTTCCAAGAACAACGTGGTCGAAGGCAACGACTTCGTCGCCAACCGCGAGCAGGTGCGCTACGTGGGCGCCCGCGACATGGTGTGGGGCGAGGAGTCCGGCAACCACTGGAGCAACTACCTGGGCTGGGACCGCAACGGCGACGGCCTGGGCGACGTGCGCTACGAGGCCAACGACCTGGTCGACCGCCTGTCCTGGCGCCACCCCATGATGAAGCTGCTGCTTGCCAGCCCCGCAGTGCAGACACTGCGCCTGGTCGGCCAGCAGTTCCCCCTGCTGCGTGCACCCAGCGTGGTCGACCCGAACCCGCGCATGCAGCCAAATAACGATAACTGGAGAAACTGGCGTGGAAAGCACTACCCCGGCAGCCGCTGAGGCCATTGGCCAGGCCGCCGCCCGCGCGCCTCAGGACGCGGTGATCGAAGTGCGCGGCGTGGCGCGCCACTACGGCGCGGTGCGCGCGGTGGACGGCGTGGACCTGACCGTGGGCCGCGGTGAACTCTTCGGCCTGATCGGCCACAACGGCGCAGGCAAGAGCACCCTGTTCAAGATGATGCTCGGCCTGGTGCCGCCGAGCGCGGGCGAGATCCGCATCGACGGCGCAGCGGTCGGCGGGCGCGACTTCCGTGCCGTGCGACGCAAGATCGGCTACCTGCCGGAGAACGTCGTGCTCTACGACAACCTCACCGGCCTGGAGACGCTGCACTTCTTCGCCCGCCTCAAGGGCGTGCAGACCGGCGGCTGCGGCGCGGTGCTGGAGCGCGTCGGCCTCGCCCATGCCGCCGCCCGCCGGGTGCGCGAGTACTCCAAGGGCATGCGCCAGCGCCTGGGTTTCGCCCAGGCCCTGCTCGGCCATCCGCAGATCCTCTTCCTCGACGAGCCGACCACCGGCCTGGACCCGGAGGCGATCCGCGAGTTCTACCTCATCCTGCGCGGCCTGCGTGCCGAGGGCGTGACCGTGGTGATCACCTCGCACATCCTCGCCGAGATCCAGGAACGGGTCGACCGCCTGGCGATCATGGCCGCCGGCAAGGTGCAGGCGCTCGGCACGGTGCAGGACCTGCGCGAGCAGATGGACCTGCCGCTGTGGTTCGACGTCCACGTGGCCGAGGCCGACTTCACCGCGGTGCGCGACGCCCTCGGCAGCCTGCCGGTGGCCGCCATCGAGGCGCGCGACGGCCATGTGGCGGTACAGGTACGCCGCGAATCGAAGATGGCGGTGTTCGCCGCGCTCGCCACCCTGGGCGATCGCGTGCTCGACCTGCATGTGCGCGAACCGTCGCTGGAAGACGTGTTCTTCGGCTTTTCCGACTGAAGGGGCGGACATCATGGAAATCTCGCAAGTCGCCACCATCGCCGGCAAGGAATTCTGGGACCGCATCCGCAACCGCTGGGTGCTGGCCGTGGCCCTGGTGTTCACCGCCTTCGCGCTGGTCATCGCCTACTTCGGCGCCGCCCAGCAGGGCACGGTGGGCTTCCGCTCGATCGACGTCACCATCGCCAGCCTGGTCAGCCTGGTGATCTACCTGATCCCGCTGATCGCCCTGGTGCTGGGCTTCGACGCCATCGTCGGCGAACGCGAACGCGGCTCGCTCGACCTGCTGCTGTCGATGCCGATCACCCGCTTCGAGCTCATCCTCGGCAAGTACCTGGGGCTGGCCGCCGCGCTGGCCTTCTCCACCGTAGCCGGCTTCGGCCTGGTGGCGGTGGTGCTCTCCGCGCAGCTCGACCTCAACGCGCTGTTCCACTACTTCGGCTTCATGGCCAGCTCGGTGCTGCTCGGCATGGCCTTCCTCAGCCTGGCGGTGATGCTCTCGGTGTTCGCTGCCGACCGCACCCGCGCCTCGGGCCTGGCGATCGCCATGTGGTTCTTCTTCGTGCTGGTGTTCGACCTGCTGCTGCTCGGCGCGCTGGTGTTCACCGGTGGCCAGACCGGCGGCGAAGCGCTGCCCTGGCTGCTGCTGCTCAACCCGGCGGACGTGTTCCGCATCCTCAACATCTTCAGCATGGACGACGTGCGCACCCTGTACGGCCTGGCTACGGTTTTCCCGCCCACCCTGGCCGAACCCTGGCTGCTCACCCTCGTCATGCTGGGCTGGATCGCCGCGCCGCTGGGCGTGGCGAGCTGGCGCTTCGGCAAGTGAAGGCCGGCACAAGACCGGCGCAAACCTGGAGAAAACCCATGTGCAACCATCACCGCTGCATCAGCCGCCGCCGCTTCCTGGCGGCAGCGGCCGCCTCGGGCCTGCTGGCCGCGTGCGGGCAGTCATCGACGGACGGTGGCGCGCTGGTGCCGGTCGAGATCGACCGCGGCACCGCCTGCGCGCTCGACGGCATGCTGCTCGCCGACTATCCCGGCCCCAAGGCGCAGATCCACTACCAGGGCCGCGCAGAGCCCGACTTCTTCTGCGATACCGTGGAGATGTTCTCCATCTACCTCAATCCCGAGCAGGTGCGCGCGGTGCGCGGCCTGTTCGTGCAGGACATGGGCAAGGCCAACTGGGACGCGCCGGTCGGTCACTGGATCGACGCGCGCGGTGCCTGGTACGTGGTCGGCTCCAAGCGACTCGGCTCGATGGGCCCGACCATCGGCGCCTTCGCCCAGGAAACCGATGCCAAGAAGTTCGCCGAGGAGTTCGGCGGCAAGGTAATGCGATTTGCCGACGTCACGCCCGACATGGTGGTGCTGGACGGCGGCGCCCTCCACGACCAGAGGATGTAAGCACATGGAACCCTTGTACGACGCCCTGGAGCCGGAGCAGGCAACCGAGATCGAGCAGCTCGCCCGCGTGATGTACGAAGCGCGCGAACACCGGCGCATGATCCTGGAGCAGTACCATACCGACGACCCGGCCGAGGTGCTCGCGCGCATCGCCGCCATGACCGCCGCCGGTGAATGCGAACATCCGGCCTACGAGCACTATCTTGCCGTCTGCATCCTGGACGAGACCCGCAACGCCGCACGCAGCCTGATGGCGGCCCGCCTCAAGGAGGACGAGCCGGAGATCGACGTCCCCGCCGCCCCCCATCTGGTGCTGCACGAAGCGCTCGCCAAGCAGGTCGGCAAGATGCTCTCCGACCCGCCCGAACTGCGCCAGGATGCGCTCCTGCTGCGGCTGGGCAACGGGGTCGAACTCACCGTCCACTATGCCTCGCCCACCGCGTACTCGCTGCGCTGGAAGACCGCCGACGGCCAGCAACTGGGCATCGACACCGCGCCGGGACACCGCAGCATCGAGACCGGCCCGCACCACCTGCACCAGCCCGACGGCCGCGTCACCGACGATCCGCTGACCCGCCCCGGCCAGCCGCCCTGGGACAACCTGCAAGCGGTGATCGGCGCGCTGCTCGACGATCCGCTGCTCACCGCGCTGACATGAGCCCGCTGCTGAAGTCGCCGCGCGTGCTCGGCACCGTGGCCGTGGCCTGCTTCGGCCTCGGCGTGGTGCTGGCGATGCTGCCCCAGGGCAAGTCGCGCGCGGTCGACTTCATGCCGCCGGCCGAGGACCTCTGCATCGTGCCATCGGCGCGCATCGCCGCCGCGCTGCCGTGGGACCCCGCCTCGGGCCTGCACATCCACGCCGCCCGCCCGGTTCCGGCGCAGGCACGCTGCCCGGTATGCGGCATGTATCCGTCGCGCTACCCGCGCTGGGCGGCACAACTCATCTTCGAGGATGGCGCGGCGCATTTCTTCGATTCGCCGGTCGACCTGTTCATCTTCCTGGAAGACACCGCGCGCTACGACCCGGAGCGCGCCGGCGACGCGGTAGCCGCACACTACGTGACCGACTTCGACACCGGCCACTGGATCGCCGCGGGCGAAGCCTATTTCGTCATCGGCTCGGCGGCACGCGGGCCGATGCGCGGTGCCGACCTGCCCGCCTTCGCCAGCCGCGACGCGGCCGCCGCCTTCTCCACGGCGAATGGTGGCGAAGTCGCCGCCTTCGCCGACATCACCCCGGCGCGCGTCGCCAACCTGCGCACCGCCAACCACTCGCACTGAGCACCACCCACGCCTGTAACATGCGGTAGGAGCGGCCTTGGCCGCGATGCAGCCCGCGGAAAACCACCGCCGCAATCGCGGCCAAGGCCGCTCCTACAGCAATACAAAAAACGGGGAGCCACTTGGGCTCCCCGTTTGCATGGCGTGCGGCCGGCATCATGCCGGCCGAGGACGCGATTACTGCGCCTTGGCGACCATGTAGTCCACCGCTGCCTTGACCTCATCGTCGGTCAGCGAGGCGCCGCCGCCGCGCGGGGGCATCATGCCCTTCTCGCCGGTGAAGCCTTCGATGGCGTGCTTGTAGACCGTGTCGATGCCCTGGGCAAGGCGCGGACCCCAGTCGGCCTTGTCGCCGAGCTTGGGTGCACCGGCCACGCCAGCGGCGTGACAGAGCGCGCAGGTCTTCTTGTAGACGCTCTCACCGACCGCATTCACCGGCGCGGCGGGTGCCGGCGCGGGTGCGGGAGCCGGCGCGGCGGCCACCGGGGCGGGCGCACTGGCCGGTGCCGGCGGCGGGGCATCCTGGCCGCACGCAGCCAACAGCACGGCGAGCGATGCAGCGATACCAAGGGTCTTGATCTTCATCGGGGGGTCTCCTGATCTGTAGGGGATGGCCTTCGGAATTGGGCCAACGGTGGCAATGCTAGCGACGACCACTCACGATGTGATTGACCCTCATCAAGTCGGTCGCCGCGTACCTGCGCGCCATGCCGAATCGGGCGGAGGTGCCGTGCCGTATGGCTTCCAGAACGGCTTTGAATATGACAAAAAGAATAGACCTCGTCTAAACTCCGGACTCCCGATCATCCTTGTGGAGTCGCTCCATGCGTCGCATCATCGCCACCCTGGCCATCGCCGCCTGTACCCTGCCGCCGGCCGCCCTTGCCAACCCGCCGGCCGAGATCGCCGCCATCTTCAAGGCGAACAACTGCACGGTCTGCCACCTGCTGAGCGGCCGCACCGTGGTCGGTCCGGCCTATGCGGAGATCGCCGCGCGCTATGCGGACGACAAGGCGGGCGCGCTGCCGGTGCTGATCGAGCGCGTACGCAAGGGCTCGGACGCCAAGCTCTGGGGCCAGGCGCCGATGCCGCCCTCGCCCAAGCTCAGCGAGGCGGAGGCCGACGCGGCGGTGCGCTGGATTCTCGGCATGTGATGCCCGGGCCGACCGCCCCGGGCATCAGCCGGCGGCGGTCAGCGAACGGACGAAGGCGGGCACCTGGTCGGGCGGCAGCGGCCGGCTGATCAGGAAGCCCTGCAGCATGTCGCACTTGAGCAGCCGGAGCAGCCTGGCCTGCTCCGCGTTCTCCACGCCTTCGGCCACCACCTTCAGGTCGAGCGCGTGCGCCAGCGAGATGATGGTGTTCACGATGGTCATGCTCTCGGGCGCTGCGGTCATGGTGGCGACGAAGGAGCGATCGACCTTCAGCGCGCTCACCGGCAGCCGGGCCAGATAGGCCAGCGAGGAGTAGCCGGTACCGAAGTCATCCACCGCGATCTCCAGCCCCATGTCGCGCAGTTCGGTCAGGCGTGCAACATTGCCCTCCATGTCGCTCATGATCATGCTCTCGGTGATCTCCAGGTCCAGCGGCGGAACGCCGAGCTTGTGCTCGTCGAAGATCTGCCGCAGCGAGGCGACAAAGTCCGGCCGTTGAAGCTGCAGCGGCGACACGTTGACCGCGACCCGCTGCAGTTCCAGCCCTTCCGCCTGCCAGGCGGCGATGTCGGTCAGCGCACGGCGTATGGCCAGCAGGCCGGCCGGGATGATCAGGCCGGTCTCTTCCAGGATGGGGATGAAGCGCGCCGGCGGCACCAGGCCGTTGCCCGGCTCCTGCCAACGCAGCAGGGCCTCGAAGCCGCGCAGCCTGCCGGTGTTGCCGCAGACCTTGGGCTGATAGTGCAGAAGCAGCTCGTCGTTCTCCAGCGCGCGTCTGAGCTTGTTCTCCAGCAACAGCGTCTCGGCGATCTGCGCGTTCATCTCCGGTCCGTAGAACAGATAGCCGGCACCCGAAGCCCTTGCCTTGCGCAAGGCTGCCTCCGCGTTGCTGAGCATGGCATCCGCGTCGTCGCCGCGCTGTCGGCACAGGAGGGAGACGCCGGCGGTGAGCGCGATGCGCAACTCCTCCCCGGCAAGGACGAAGGGACGGTCGAGCACCGCCGCCGTGGTGCGCTCCACCAGATGGGCGATGTCGGCCGGCTCGAAGGCGCCGCCTAGCAAGGCACCGAACTGGTCCACGGACAGTCGCGCCACATCGCCTTCGTCCGGCCAGGCCGCGCGCAGCCGGCGCGCCAGCTCGCGCAGCACGCTGTCGCCGACCTGCCGGCCGAAGGTGTCGTTGATGTTGCGGAAGCGGTCGATGTCCCACAGCACGACAGCAATGCAGTCGTCCCGGTGGTGGCGCGCCACCTGCCGCACCACCGCCAGACGATCCAGCAGATGGGCGCGGTTGGGCAGCCCGGTGAGCACGTCGTGGTAGGCGAGATAGGCGAGCAGGTCCTGCTTGGCGATGTACTCGAGCGCAAACGAGACGTCGTTGGCGAGCTCGGTGAGCAGTTCCTGCTCCTCCTCGTTGAAGAAGCCGGGTTCGCGGGCATAGAGCACCAGCACGCCGACCACCCGCCCATCGACGATCAGCGGCAGGGCGATCAGCGACCGGTATCCCCGCCGCAGCGCTTCTTCCCTGCGCTTGCCGACCGCGCCGAGCTCGTCGAGTTCGTCGATCACGCAGGGTTCGGCCGAGCGCACCGCCTCGCCCACCGCGCCCTGCCCCAGCTCCAGATCGCTGCGCACGGACAGGGGTTCGGCGCCGATGTCGTCGTCGACGCCGGCCCAGGCCACCGGCTTCACCTCTTCGGTGGATGCATCGACCTCGCCGATCCAGGCGATGCCGAACTCGCCCTCCTTCACCGCGATACGGCAGGCTTCACGGAAGAGCCGGGCCCGGTCATGAATGCGCACGATGGCCGAGTTGATGCCGCTCAGCACCGCATAGACCCGGGTCAGCCGCAGGATGCGCTGCTGCTGTGCGATGCGCTCCAGGAACTGGCCGATCTGCACGGCCAGGGTGGACAGCGTGTCGGCCAGTCTTTCGTCCAGTTCGCAACGCCTGCGCGAGAACACGTCGACCACGCCGATGACCCGCCCGCCGACCATGATCGGCACCGCACCGCCCGACACCAGCCCGGCCTTGCGCGCGGCCTCGGCGCGCAGGAAGCCCGGATGCAGCCGCAGGTCCGCGAACCACAGCGGCTGGCCCGACGCCCAGGCCGCACCGGGCACCCCCATGTCGCGCACCAGGGACATCCGCCGCGACTGCTCGACGAAGGCGCGGCAGGACTCGTCCGCATACGACCACACGTCCACGCAGCGCAGGTGCTCGCCATGTTCGTCGACCCGCCACAGGGTCGCCGCCTCCATGCCCAGTTCGCTGCCGATGGCCTGCAGCAGCAAGGGGGTCGCCGCCTCCAGGCAGGATGCTTCGTTCAGCACCCGGGTGACCGCGAACTGCGCGGCAAGATGGCGGTGCGCGCGGTCGCGTTCAACGATGCCGCGCTCCAGCTCCTGGGCGTACTGGCGCAGGCGCGCATACAGGCTGCCGTTCTCGTAGATCCTTCCCGACTGGGCGGCGAGGATCTGCAGCAGCGCCGCATCGCCCTCGGTGAAACCACCCGGCTCCCGCTTGTTGGCAAGGCAGATCCAGCCATAGGTGGCGGCCAGCGACTTCACCGGGGCGACGAGCAGGTTGCGCACCTGCGGATAACCGCTCGGCAGGCCCGCGGCGGCCTGGCGGTCCGGCCGGATGTTCAGGCGCAGGGTCTGCGCCTCGCGATAGACAGGACGGAAGGACTCGCAGTCGAGCCGGATCGGCCCCATCTGCGCGACCAGCGCCGGATCGATGCCGCAGTGCTTCACGAAGGCCAGGCTCTCGCTGTCGGCCTCGCGCACCGCCACGGTGCCGAACTCCGAACCGATGAGCTGGCGCGCGCCCACGCAGATGTGGGCGAGCAGGCTGCCCTTGTTGCGCTCCGAGGCCAGCTGCAGGTTCAGCTCGATCAGCGCTTCGAGCTTGTCATTGACCGACTGCAGCTCGGTGACCTTCTGCGACAGCTTGTCGCTGATCAGCTGCAGGTGCTGGCGGTCGAAGTCGCGGTCGATGACCGGCTCGCCGTCCGGGGGCGCCTGCGGGGCACCGGCAAGAACCCCGCGCACCGTCTGCAGGGCATGCTGCGGCTCGATCGGCTTGGTCAGCACCGCGCGGACGCCGCAGGCCTCGGCCAGCTCCTGCGCTTCCTTCTCCAGGAAGTGGGCGGTGCAGAAGATCACCGGAATGCCGGCCAGGAAAGGATCGGCGCGCAGCGTGCGGACGAAGTCGTAGCCGTCCATCTCCGGCATGACGATGTCGCAGATGATCAGGTCGGGCCGGGTACGGCGCACCAGCTCCAGCCCCTGGCTGCCGCTGTCGGCCTCGTCGATGACATGGCCGAACTGCTTGAGGATGACGGCGAACAGTTCCCGGTTGACCGCGACGTCGTCGACCACCGCTATCCTGGCCATCGCTCAAGCCTCCCCGCCGGGACCACGCGGCGGACGCAGGTAGGCTTCGAGTTGCGCGACGAAACGCTCCACCTCGATGGGCTTGGAGAAATAGCCGTCGAAACCCGCCGCCAGGATGCGCTCGCGGTCGCCCAGCATGGAAAAGGCGGTGACCGCGATCAGCGGCACGTGCCGCAGGTTCTCGTCCTCCTTCAGCGCGCGGGCGACCTGATAGCCGTCCAGGCCGGGCATCTGCAGATCGCAGACGATCAGGTCGGGGCGCTGCTCACGCGCCATCGCCAGCGCGGTTTCGCCGTCCGCCGCCGAGAGCGTGCGGTAGTCGTGCGCCTGCAGCAGGTAGCACATCAGCGCCATGCTGTCCGGGTGGTCCTCGGCAATCAGGATGCGAACGGCCACGATCAGCCCCCCGGCAGCACCAGCACGAAGGTGCTGCCCTCTCCCGGCGCGCTGCGGCAGTTCAGCTCGCCGCCGAGCAGTTCGGCCAGCTTGCGGCTGAGGTAGAGCCCGAGGCCGCTGCCCTCGTCCACCCCGCGGCGCCCCGCCTTGCCCTGGACGAAGGCCTCGAACAGCATGGCCAGCTCCTCCTTGGCGATGCCCGGCCCGGTGTCCTGCACGACGAACTCCAGCGTCCGCCCGTCATCGCGCGCATGCCCGGCAAGCGACACCGTCACCCGGCCGCTACGGGTGAACTTGATCGCGTTGCCGGTCAGGTTGAGCAGGATCTGGCTCAGTGCACGCCTGTCGGTATCGAGCATCACCGGCTGCCCGGGCAGCTGCAGTTCGAAACCGAGCCCCTTCGCCTGCGCCTGTGGTTGCAGCGAGGCGGCGATCTCGCGCAGCAGCTCGCCGCAATCGACCGGCTCCTGGCGCAACTCGATCTTGCCGGCCTCGATCTTGGCGAGGTTGAGCAGGTCGTTGATCAGCGCCAGCAGGTGGCGGGCGTTGCTGCGCACGATCTCCAGCTGCCTGGCCTGCTCGTCATTGAGTTCGCCGGGCAGCCTCATCAGCAATGTCCCGGTGAAGCCGATCACCGCATTGAGCGGGGTGCGCAGCTCATGGCTCATGCTGGCCAGGAAGTGATCCTTGGCGCGGTTGGCCTTCTCCAGCTCGAGGTTCTTCTCCTGCAGCGCACGCTCGAAACGCTTGCGCTCGCTGACGTCGCGGATGGCGCTCATCACCATCTGGGTTTCGTTGATGCGCAGCGGACTGAGGCTGATCTCCACCGGAAACTCGGTGCCGTCCTTGCGGAGACCGAACAGCTCCAGCCCGGCGCCCATCGCCCGGGTGCGCGGTTGTGCGAAGTAGTTCGAGCGGTGCCCCTTGTGCGGGGCGCGAAAACGCTCGGGCAGCAGGCGCTCGACCGGGCAGGCATGCAGTTCGCCCGGCGCATAGCCGAACAGCGACTCGGCCTGTGCGTTGGCGATCAGGATGTGCCCGGTGGGATTGACGATGACGATACCGTCGGGCGTGGAGTCGATCAGTTCGCGGAAGCGCGCCTCCAGCGCCCTGCTGTCGCGCTGGACCTTGAGCGAGGTGACATCCTTCTCGGAGAACAGCACCAGCGGCCCCGACTCGCCCCCCTCGCCCGCGAGGCGCCGGCCGGTGATGTCCACGTAGATCAGGGTGCCGTCCTTGCGCCGGCGCAAGGCCTCGAAGGTAGCCGTCGTGTCGCGCAAAGTCTGCTCGATGAAAGCGCGCTGTTCCGCGCTGCGATCGGCCAGCACGATGAGCGTGTCGAGCATGCGCCCGCAGGCCTCCTCCGCGCCATAGCCGAACAAGGACCGTGCACCGGCGCTCCAGTGCACCACGCGCCCCGCATGGTCGATCGCCATCAAGGCATCGGGACACTCATGCAACCACCGGAGATCCTCGCTTTCGGGCATTCGCTACACCTCCGCAAGCCGCCGCGCCGGATGTGGACGCTCTCAGGATAGCTCCCCAAGGCGGGTATAAACATACTTCCCAAGTAGGGTGATTTGCCCGTGACATGCCCCCGGTGGCGGGCGCCCCGGGCCGGCCCAGCACCTGCGCGGCGCACTGACGCGAACGACGCGGGCAGGCTCAGCCCAGCTCGCCGCACAGGGTGCGGCCGAAGTGCGCGCGGATCTCCTCCGCATCGAGCCCGCGCGCGATCAGCACGTGCAGTTTGGCGAAAGCCGCTTCCAGCGTGAGGTCGCCGCCCGCCACCACGCCGATGCGCGCCAGCGCCGCGCCGGTGGCGTAGCTGCCCTGCACCACGCTGCCGGTCACGCACTGGGTGATGTTCACCACCACCACGCCGCGCGCGACCGCCGCGCCCAGCGCGGCCAGCAGTTGCGCGTCGGCGTCCGGCGCATTGCCCACGCCGTAGCTGCACAGCACCAGGCCGCGCACCGCCGGGTCGCCGAGCAGCGCCTCGACCGCAGGCGCCGACAGCCCCGGATGGACGGTCAGCACCGCCACTGCGGCCCGGTCGAACGCCGGCAGCGCGAAGTCCCGCGCCGCTGGACGCAACAGGCGATCGTCATGCACGACGATGCCGATGCCCGCTTCGGCAAGCGGCAGACAGTTGGGCGAATCGAAGGCAGCGAAACGGTCGGCGTGCGCCTTGCTGCTGCGGTTGCCGCGCAGCAGGCGGCCGCCGAAGTAGATCGCCACCTCGCGGATGCGCGGATCGGCGGCCAGCGCGAGCGCACCCTGCAGGTTGGCCGCCGCGTCGCTGCGCGGCTGGCCGAGCGGGATCTGCGCGCCGCTGAGGATCACCGGCTTGTCGGCGCCGAGCAGCATGAAGGACAGCGCCGAAGCGGTCCACGCCATGGTGTCGGTGCCGTGCAGCACCACGAAACCGTCCCACTCGTCCCAGCGCGCCACCAGTTCGGCCGCGATGGCCCGCCAGTGCGCGGGCTGCAGGTTGGCGCTGTCGATCGGCTCGGCCATCTCGACGATCTCGCAGGCCGGCAGCCCTGCGCAGGCGGCAAACTGGCGGCGCAGCACCCCGGCGAAGTCCGCCATCGGCCGGTAGCCCTGCGCCGACGGCGCCATGCCGATGGTGCCGCCGACGTACAGCACCAGGACGCGGCGCTGCGTCACGTCGCGACCTGCGGAGCCAGCATGGCCTGCGGGCTGAGCAGGCGGTCGAGCTGCTCGGCCGAGAGCAGGCCCTCGGCGATCACCAGCTCGCGCACCGTGGCCTGCGTGGTGAGCGCCTGCGCGGCGATGCGCGAGGCGTTGGCGTAGCCGATGTGCGGCACCAGCGCGGTGATCACGCCGATGCTGCGCTCGACGTGGCTACGGCACTGCGCGCGATCGGCGCGGATGCCGCGGATGCAGCGCTCCTCCAGCATGCGGCAGGCGGTGCCGAGCATCTTCAGCGAAGAGAGCAGGTTGTAGACGATCAGCGGCTCCATGGCGTTGAGCTGCAACTGGCCGGCTTCGGCCGCCATGGTTACCGCCAGGTCGTTGCCGATGACCTGGAAGGCGGTCTGGTTCACCGCCTCCGGGATCACCGGATTGACCTTGCCCGGCATGATCGACGAGCCCGGCTGCATCGGCGGCAGGTGGATCTCGCCGAAGCCGGTGCGCGGCCCGCTGGAGAGCAGGCGCAGGTCGTTGGCGAGCTTGGAGAGTTTGATCGCCAGGCGCTTCAACACCCCGGAGAACAGCACGAAGGCGCCCATGTCCGAGGTGGCCTCCACCAGGTTGGCGGCCGGCACGATGGGCTTGCCGGAGAGTTCGGCGAGGTGATGCACCGCCAGCCGGGCGTAGTCCGGATGGGTGTTGATGCCGGTGCCGATCGCGGTGCCGCCGAGGTTCACCTCGCACAGCAGCAGGCACACTTCGCGCAGGCGGTCGATGTCCTCCCCCAGGTTCACCGCGAAGGCGTCGAACTCCTGGCCGAGGGTCATCGGCACCGCATCCTGCAGCTGGGTGCGACCCATCTTAAGCACATCGGCGAACTCGCGGCCCTTCTCTTCCAGCGCCGTCTTCAGGCTGGCGATCGCCTCGACCAGCGGTTCGGTGGCGAACTGCAGGCCGACGCACGCCGCGGTCGGATAGGCGTCGTTGGTGGACTGCGAGCGGTTCACGTCGTCGTTGGGATGCAGGTGCTGGTAGGCGCCCTTGGGCTGGCCGAGCTTTTCCAGCGCGAGGTTGGCGATCACCTCGTTGGCGTTCATGTTGGTCGAGGTGCCTGCGCCGCCCTGGATCAGGTCCACCACGAAGGCCTCATGCAGCCGCCCGCCGACGATGTCCTCGCAGGCGGCGACGATGGCCTCGGCCTTGTGCGGGGCGAGCAGGCCGAGCTCGCGGTTGGCGCGCGCGGCGGCGGCCTTGACCATCGCCAGCGCGTTGATGAAGTGGGGGAAATGGCTGATCGGCACGCCGGTGATGGCAAAGTTGTCGACCGCGCGCTGGGTCTGGATGCCGTGCCAGCAATCGGCGGGCAGCGCCATGTCGCCGAGCAGGTCGTGTTCGACGCGGGTATTCATCGTGGTTTTCGTCCGCAGGAGATCGGGAGGGGCCCGCCGGGGCCTTGTGGGCTCCGGCGGGTGGAAGCACGGGTTCAGGCGGTACGAACCCGGGCGGAAACGGTGCGCGGCTCGTCTTCCTCTTCGAGCTTCCAGGCGTCCGGGTCGATGCCCAGATCGGCGAACTTGGCCGCGTCGAACACCGGCTCTTCGACACCGGCGGCGATCTGCTCGTCGAAATCGCGCATCAGGCGCAGGCCGCGCTTGAACAGCATGGCCAGCGCGAACAGGTTGGCCAGCGCCAGGAAGCCCATGGTGACGTCGGCAAAGGCGAAGGCGGTGCCCAGGTCGGTGGTCGCGCCCCAGCCGCACAGGCCGATCACCACCACGCGGTACACCGCGATCAGCAGCGGGTTGCGGTCGCTGAAGAAGGCCAGGCTGTTCTCGCCGAGGTAGTAGTTGTAGATGATGGTGGTGAAACCGAAGAGCATCAGCGCAACACTGACGAAAACCCGTCCCCACTCGCCCACATGGCCGGCCAGCGAGGCCTGGGTGAGCGCCACGCCGCCGATTTCGCTGGCCGCGCCGGGCTGGTACACCGAGCCGAGCAGCACGATGAAGGCGGTGCAGGAGCACAGGATCAGCGTGTCGATGAACACCGAGAAGGCCTGCACCACGCCCTGGCTGGCCGGATGCGGCACGTAGGCCACCGCGGCCACGTTGGGCGCGCTGCCCAGCCCGGCCTCGTTGGAGAACAGGCCGCGCTTGACCCCCATCATGATGGCCGCACCGATGCCGCCGCCGATCGCCGGCTCCAGGCCGAAGGCGCTCTTGACGATCAGCGAAAACACCGCGGGGATGGCGTCCAGGTTGAGCGCCACCACCGCCAGCGCGATCGCCAGGTAGCCGATCGCCATCACCGGCACCAGCACCTCGGCGACCACCGCGATGCGCTTGACGCCGCCAACCACGATAGCGGCCACCACCACTGCCAGGCCGATGCCGGTGGCAAGCACCGGAATACCGAACGCGTCCTCGAAGGAGGTGGCCACCGAGTACGACTGCAGCGCGTTGAAACCGAAGCCGAAGGTCACCAGCAGCAGCACCGAATACAACCCGGCCAGCCACTTCCAGTTCGCCCCCATGCCGCGCGCGATGTAGTGCGCCGGCCCGCCGCGGTAGGTGCCGTCCGGCTCGGCCTGCTTGTAGGCCTGCGCCAGCGTGCATTCGAAGAAGCTGGTCGCCATGCCGATCAGGCCGACCACCCACATCCAGAAGATCGACCCCGGCCCGCCGAGGGTGATCGCCACCGCCACGCCGGCGATGTTGCCGCCGCCCACCCGGCCGGCGACCGACAGCATCAGCGCCTGGAAGGAGGACAGGTGGCCATGCTTGTCGCGCGAGAACGCCTGGTTGGCGCCGAGGATGCGGAACATGCGGCCAAAGTGGCGGAACTGCACGAAGCGCGAACCGATGGTGAACACCAGGCCCAGGCCGATCAGCACGACGATCAGCACCTTGCCCCACAGGAGGTCGTTGAGCAGGTCAAGCATGGCGGCACCCTCCCGATCTGCGGCAGGAGGAGCCGGTCGGCGCGCCCGCAGGACGCGGCGGATTCGAGATGCTGTGCATATGGGTCTCCATTGCGGCGCGGGGCCGCTGTTGTCGTTTGATAGAGCCCGTGCATTTGACCAAGCGTGCGGCGCGGATTGAATTTGCCGATCTGGTTCATTCTGTCGCTCACTGACGCTCGAACTGCGCCATACTGCGCCACTTTCTTCGAACGAATCCGCTGCCGCCGCCGCGGAGATGCCAGCCATGAACGAGGACTTCGCCCGCAACCTGCGCCTGCTGTGCAGCTACTACCGCTCGATCGCCGAGGTCTGCCGCCGCCTCGGCATCAATCGCCCGCAGTTCAACCGCTACCTGAGCGGACGCTACCTGCCGGCGGCGAACACCCTGCGCCGTTTCTGCGACTTCTTCGGCGTCGAGGAACACGAGATCATGCTGCCCAGCGCGCAGTTCGAGCGCCTGGTGCAGGTGCGTCCGCGCAGCAGCGCGGCGCCGGCCACCGGCGCGCCGGAAGCGCCTCATCTTGCGCGGCTGCGCGAGATCGGCAGCGCCGGGCTGGACAAGTATCTCGGCTACTACTTCGAGACCTATCTGTCGATGGCCTGTCCGGGGCGCATCTTGCGCACCCTGGTATGCCTGGAACGGCGCGAGGAAGGAATCTACTACCAGCGCACCGAGCGGCTGATCGAGCATCCGCGCGAGAAGGCCTATCACGGCATCTACCTGGGCACCGCGCATTTCCTCACCGACCGCATCTTCCTCACCGACTACGAGACGCTGACCGGCCTGGAGATCACCCAGACCATTCTCTTTCCCTCGTTCAAGAACCGGGTGACCCGCCTCACCGGGCTCAAGCTGGGGGTGTCGGGCAGCGGGGAGCGCATGCCGTGCTGCACGCGGGTGGTGTATGAGTATCTCGGCCCGCGCATCGACGTGCGTCGCGCCCTGCGGCTGTGCGGGCTCTACGAGATGGACGATCCGCAGATCGACGAGGCGACCCGCAATGCGGTCACCAACACATCCGCCGAGGGAGAGTGGCACTTCCGCGCGCGCTTCTGACGCGATGCGGCGCGCAAAAAGCAAAACGCCAGCCCGAGGGCTGGCGTTTTGCTTGCATGATGCTTGGGGCGACATACCGGTTTCGAACCGGTGACCTTTGGAGCCACAATCCAACGCTCTACCAACTGAGCTAATGCCGCCACCATCAGGACCTCGGCAAACGCCGCGGCCCGGAAAACTTTTTCACTCTGGCCTGCCCGGCAGGGATCGAACCTGCAACCCCCGGCTTAGAAGGCCGGTGCTCTATCCAATTGAGCTACGGGCAGATTCCACGCGGGCATCCGGGGGTGAGCTGGTCGGGGTGGAGGGATTCGAACCCCCGACATCTTGCTCCCAAAGCAAGCGCGCTACCGGACTGCGCTACACCCCGAGAGCGGCGAATCATACACACTAGCCCCGGGGGCGTCAAACATCTGTGCAGGAATTTCGCGCACGCCCCAAAGGCATATTCCGGCACCGCGCGCAGGCTGCTCGATGCCGCGCTTTGCTTGCCCGCGCAGGGGGTTTCTGCTATTAAATCGCTTCCCTCAAACAACGGAAGTCGTAGTCATGGCAGAAGACACCCTGCACAAGCAGTTTCCGCCCTATGTTCCCGCCAAGGGCGAGGATTACATGAGCGAGAAGCAGTTGGCACACTTCCGCAACATCCTCGACACCCTCAAGCGCGAACTGATGGAAGACATCGAGCGCACGGTACACACGCTGCAGGACGAGGCCACCGTGTTCGCCGACCCCAACGACCGCGCCAGCCAGGAGTCCGACATCGCCCTGGAACTGCGCAACCGCGACCGCGAACGCAAGCTGATCAAGAAGATCGACGAGGCGCTCGGGCGCATCAACGACGGCGAGTACGGCTACTGTGACAGCTGCGGCGTGGAGATCGGCCTCAAGCGCCTGGAGGCGCGCCCCACCGCCACGCTGTGCATCGACTGCAAGACGCTGGAGGAAATGCGCGAACGCCAGGTCGCCAAGTAGGCCCTCCTCCGCTTCGCAGCGCAGGCCGCTGCAGGAAGCGCGGACAAAAAAAGGGACGCCGCAGCGTCCCTTTCTTATTGGGCCGAAGACCCGATCAGCCGGCGCTCTGCGGTTCCAGCAGCGCCTTCATGGACAGGCGGATCTTGCCACGCTCGTCGGTTTCCAGCACCTTCACGCGCACAGCCTGGCCTTCCTTGACGTAGTCGGACACGTTGTTCACGCGCTCGTTGGCGATCTGCGAGACGTGCAGCAGGCCGTCACGACCCGGCATGATGTTCACGATGGCGCCGAAGTCCAGCAGGCGCACCACGGTGCCCTCGTAGACCTTGCCCACCTCGACTTCGGCGGTGATCGCCTCGATCTTTTCCTTGGCGGCCTGGGCGCTTTCCGAGCTCACCGAGGAGATGGTGACGGTGCCGTCGTCCTCGATCTCGATGACCGCGCCGGTCTCTTCCTGCAGGCCGCGGATCACCGCGCCGCCCTTGCCGATCACGTCGCGGATCTTCTCGGGGTTGATCTTCATGGTGATCATGCGCGGGGCGAACTCGGAGACCTCGCCGCGTGCCGCGCTCAGCGCCGACTTCATCTTCTCCAGGATGTGGAGGCGGCCCTCGCCGGCCTGGGCCAGCGCAACCTGCATGATCTCCTTGGTGATGCCCTGGATCTTGATGTCCATCTGCAGCGCGGTGACGCCGTTCTCGGTACCCGCGACCTTGAAGTCCATGTCGCCGAGGTGATCCTCGTCGCCCAGGATGTCGGTCAGCACCGCGAAGCGGTTGCCTTCCTTGATCAGGCCCATGGCGATGCCGGCGACGTGCGCCTTCATCGGCACGCCGGCATCCATCAGCGCGAGCGAGCCGCCGCACACCGAGGCCATCGAGCTGGAGCCGTTGGATTCGGTGATCTCGGACACCAGGCGGATGGTGTAGCTGAAGTCCTCGTCGGCGGGCAGCGCGGCGATCAGCGCGCGCTTGGCCAGGCGGCCGTGGCCGACTTCGCGGCGCTTGGTGATGCCGAAGCGGCCGGTCTCGCCGGTGCAGAACGGCGGGAAGTTGTAGTGCAGCATGAAGTTTTCACGGTACTCGCCGGCGATCGCGTCGATGATCTGCTCGTCGCGGCCGGTGCCCAGGGTGGCGACCACCATGGCCTGGGTCTCGCCGCGGGTGAACAGCGCGGAACCGTGGGTACGCGGCAGCACGCCGACGCGGATGTCGATCGGGCGCACGGTGCGGGTGTCGCGACCGTCGATACGCGGCTCGCCGTTGAGGATGCGGCTGCGCACGATGCCGGACTCGAGGTTGAAGAAGATGTCCTTCACCTCGTTGGCCGTCGGCGGGTTGTCCACGCCTTCGGTCACCGCGGCGATCACGCTCTTGCGGATCTCGGCCAGACGCTCGCTGCGTGCCTGTTTGCTGGTGATGTTGAAGGCCTGCTCAAGGTCGGCCTTCGCCAGCTCGGTGATGCGGGCGATCAGCGGCTCGTTGGCGGCCGGCGGCTGCCAGTTCCATTCGGGCTTGCCGGCGACTTCCACCAGCTCGTTGATCGCACGGATGGCGTGCTGCATCTGGTCGTGGCCGTAGACCACCGCACCCAGCATCACTTCTTCGGACAGCTCCTTGGCTTCGGACTCGACCATCAGCACCGCGGTCTCGGTACCGGCCACAACCAGGTTCAGCTCGCTGGTCTTGAGCTGTTCGGCGGTCGGGTTGAGCAGGTACTGGCCGTCCAGGTAGCCCACGCGCGCGGCGCCGATCGGGCCGTTGAACGGGATGCCGGACAGCGCCAGCGCGGCCGAGGCACCGATCATCGCCGGGATGTCGGAGTCGACTTCCGGATTCAGCGACAGCACCGTGGCGATGACCTGCACTTCGTTGTAGAAGCCGTCCGGGAAGAGCGGACGGATCGGGCGGTCGATCAGGCGGGAGGTGAGGATTTCCTTCTCGGTCGGACGGCCTTCGCGCTTGAAGAAGCCGCCGGGGATACGGCCCGCGGCGTAGAACTTCTCGACGTAATCGACGGTGAGCGGGAAGAAGTCCTGGCCCGGCTTGGCGTCCTTGGCGGCGACCACGGTGGCGAGCACCACGGTGTCGTCCATGTTGACGATGACGGCGCCGCCGGCCTGGCGAGCAACCTCGCCGGTTTCGAGCGTGACGGTGTGGGCGCCGTAGGCAAAGGTTTTCTTGATGGCGTTAGGCAAGGGAAATTCCTTTTTTTAAGTGCAGCGAACTACAACTGCTTGGAGGGATGTCCGCGGCGCAGAAGCGACAAAGCCGGGCCGGCCCGCGTGGGCACGTCCCGGCTTTGCTTGATCAGCTTGCCGTATTCGGCTTCGGCGCTGTCGGACGCGTCACGACCGGCGGCTTACTTGCGCAGGCCCAGACGCTCGATCAGGTTGCGATAGCTGTCGGCGTTGGTGCGCTTCAGGTAGTCCAGCAGCTTGCGACGGCGGCTGACCATCTTGAGCAGGCCACGGCGGGAGTGATGATCCTTGGCGTTGGCCTTGAAGTGGCCGGTCAGGCCGTTGATGCGCGTGGTGAGCAGGGCCACCTGGACTTCGGGAGAGCCGGTGTCGCCCTTGGCGCGCTGATAATCGGCAACGACTTGCGCCTTGGTAGTGGTATCGAGAGCCATGTGCGTTTTTACTCTGTTGTTTCTGTCAATCAGAAGCGGCGAATTATAACGGACGCCGCGCGAAAATTTCAATCGAATTCATGTATTACCGTTGCCATCGCCGGTCGCGACGAGGCGTTTGGGCAACAGGCGCCCCTCCCCGTTGGTTTCTCCAAGCCCGAGAAAGCGCCCTGCAGCATACAGCCGCAGCAGTCCGGGCGCAGTACCCGGCAAGGGCAACTGACGGCCTTGCAGGATGGCGGCGGCAGCGGCGGGGTCGAGCTCGATCGCAGGCAGATGCGCGACCAGCGCGTCTGCCGGCGCCAGCAGGGCGTCGCGCGCCTCGCCTTCGGCCGCGGCCTCGAGCGCCTCGAGCGTGACCGCCCCGGATGCCGTGAACGGACCGATCCGTGTCCGGCGCAGCGCTGCCAGATGGGCGCCGCAACCCAGTGCGCGACCGAGGTCGATGGCCAGCGTGCGGATGTAGGTCCCCTTGCTGCAATCCACCCGGATACTGAACGTCTCGCCGTCGAAGTCCAGCAGTTCGAGCGCGTGGATGCTCACCACGCGCGCCTTGCGCTCGACCTCGATGCCGGCGCGTGCGTACTCGTAGAGCGGCTTGCCATCGCGCTTGAGCGCCGAGTACATCGGCGGTACCTGCTCGATCTCGCCGCGAAAGCGCGCCAGCGCGGCCTCCACCTTGACCCGGTCGACGGCCACCTCGGCGGTGGCGATGACCTGTCCTTCGGCATCGCCGGTATCGGTCTCGACCCCGAGCCGCACGACCGCCTCGTAGCCCTTGTCGGCGTCGAGCAGCATCTGCGAGAACTTGGTGGCTTCACCGAAGGTCAGCGGCAACAGGCCGGTGGCCATGGGGTCCAGCGTGCCGGTATGCCCGGCCTTGGCGGCGTTGAGCAGACGGCGGGCGCGCTGCAGCGCGGTGTTGGAACTCAGCCCCTGGGGCTTGTCGAGCAGCAGCACGCCGTCGACCGGACGGCGTTTGTGGCGGAATTGCATGGAGTGCGTCGAAGTATGAAGCAGGAGGGCGGGATGCAGCACCGGCGCGACCACGGGTCGCGCCGGCTTGCCGTCAATCGTCTTTCTTGTCAGCGCCCCCGTCCGGAAGGTCGGGGCCAGCGCTCGACTCGTGGTCGTGGCGCGCTTCATCCTCGCGCACGGCATCGTCGATCAGGCGCGACAGCCGGCTGCCCTGCTCCAGCGACTTGTCGTAGTGGAAGTGCAGTTCCGGCGTGGTGTGGATGCGCACCCGCCGGCCCAATTCACGGCGCAGGAAGCCGCTCGCGCGGCGCAGGCCGGCGAGGATCTCGTCCAGCCCTTCCTCTCCGGTCATGGAGGTGAAAAACACCTTGGCATGCGCGTAATCCGGCGTGACCTCCACGTCGGTCAGCGAGATCATGCCGATGCGCGGATCCTTCACCTCCAGCCGGATCAGCTCGGCCAGCTCGCGGCGGATCTGCTCCGCCACGCGCTGGCTGCGTGAGTACTCCTTGGGCATGGTCAGAGCGTCCGGGCCACTTCGCGGATCTCGAAGATCTCGAGCTGGTCGCCTTCCTGGATGTCGTTGAAGTTCTTCAGCTGCAGGCCGCATTCGTAGCCCGACTTGACTTCCTTCACGTCATCCTTGAAGCGCTTGAGCGAATCGAGCTCCCCGGTCCACACCACCACGTTGTTGCGCAGCAGGCGGGCGGACGAACCGCGCTTGACCACGCCTTCGAGCACGTAGCAACCGGCCACCGAGCCCACCCTGGAGATGGTGAACACCTGGCGGATTTCGACCAGACCGATGATCTCCTCGCGCTTCTCGGGCGCCAGCATGCCGGACAGCGCAGCCTTCACCTCATCCACTGCGTCGTAGATGATGTTGTAGTAGCGGATGTCCACGCCGAAGCTCTCGGCCAGCTTGCGCGCACCTGCGTCCGCCCGGGTGTTGAAGCCCAGGATGACCGCGCCGGAGGCCTGCGCCAGGTTGACGTCGGATTCGGAGATGCCGCCGACCGCACCGTGGATGACGTTGACTCGCACCTCGTCGGTGGACAGCTTCTGCAGCGCCTGCACCAGGGCTTCCTGCGAACCCTGCACGTCGGCCTTGATGATCAGCGGCAGGGTCTTGACCTCGCCCTCGGCCATCTGCTCGAGCATGTTCTCCAGCTTGGCGGCCTGCTGCTTGGCGAGCTTGACGTCGCGGAACTTGCCCTGGCGGAACAGCGCGATCTCGCGTGCCTTCTTCTCGTCGAGCAGCACGATGGCCTCGTCGCCCGCGCCCGGCACGTCCGACAGGCCGAGGATCTCGACCGGAATCGAGGGGCCGGCCTCGTCGATCGGCTTGCCGTTTTCGTCCAGCATCGCGCGGATGCGGCCGAAGGTGGCGCCGACCAGCAGCACGTCGCCCTTCCTCAGCGTACCCGACTGCACCAGCAGGGATGCGACCGGGCCGCGGCCCTTGTCCAGGCGGGCTTCGATGATCAGGCCCTTGGCCGGGGTATCGTCCGGCGCGGTCAGTTCCAGCACTTCGGCCTGCAGCAGGATGGCTTCGAGCAGGTCGTCGACACCCTGGCCGCTCTTCGCCGAGACCGGCACGAACATCACGTCGCCGCCATATTCCTCGGGAATGACGCTCTCGGCGACCAGTTCCTGCTTGACGCGATCGGGGCTGGCTTCCGGCTTGTCGATCTTGGTGATCGCCACCACGATGGGAACGTTGGCTGCCTTGGCGTGGTGGATGGCCTCGCGGGTCTGCGGCATCACGCCGTCGTCGGCCGCGCACACCAGAATGACGATGTCGGTCGCCTTCGCGCCGCGCGCTCGCATCGCGGTAAAGGCCTCGTGGCCCGGAGTGTCGAGGAAGGTGATCATGCCCCGCGCAGTCTCGACGTGATACGCGCCGATGTGCTGTGTAATGCCGCCGTGCTCGCCCGCGGCCACCTTGGCGCGACGGATGTAGTCGAGCAGCGAGGTCTTGCCGTGGTCGACGTGACCCATGACCGTCACCACCGGGGCGCGCGGCTTGAGTTCGGCGTCCTTGTGCTCGGCGCTTTCCTCCAGGAAGGCGTCCGGATCGTCGAGCTTGGCCGCAAGCGCCTTGTGGCCCATCTCCTCGACGATGATCATCGCCGTATCCTGGTCCAGCACCTGGTTGATGGTAACCATGGTGCCCATCTTCATCAGCGCCTTGATGACCTCGGTGGCCTTGATCGCCATCTTGTGGGCCAGATCGCCCACGGTGATGGTTTCGGGGACGTGCACCTCGCGCACCACCGGTTCGGTCGGCGCCTGGAAGCTGGAGCGGTCATCGGAATGATGGCGACCACCATGCCGGCCGCCACCCTTGGCGCCCTTCCATCCGCCACCGCCGCCGATCTCGCCGCGGGTCTTCAGACCGCCGCGGCGCTTGGCATTTTCGGCCTCGCGGGTATCGCGACCGGTGCCACGCTTGACGTCCTTGCCACCCTTGTCGTCAGCCTTGGCCGGACGATGCAGGGTGCCGCTCGGCCCCTTGGCGGCGGTCTTCGGCTGTTCTGCCTTCTGCGCTTCGGCACGGACGCGGGCCTCTTCTTCCAGCTTGCGCGCTTCGGCTGCGGCTCGCGCGGCAGCCTCGCGCTCCTGACGGGCACGGATGTCGGCGGCCTGGCGTTCCAGCAGTTCGCGCTGGCGACGGGTTTCGCGCTCACGGGAGGCAAGTTCTTCCTCGCTGAGCAGCGAGGTGATCGACACCGGTGCCGCAGGCTTCGGCGCGGCAACCGGCGCTTCGGCTGCGGCTTCCACGGCCGGGACTTCGGGTTCGGGTTCGGCGGCAGGCTCGGCCTGCGGCGCTTCGGCCACAGGCTCGGGGACCGGCTCGGCAGCAGGTTCCGGCTCGGGCGCGGCAGCCACCGTTTCGGGTACAGCCTCGATCTCGACGACCGGTTCGCTCACCGGCGCTTCCTCCGGCTCGGCGGCAGCGGCCACCTCTTCCGTTTCGGCTTGCAGGTCGGCGAGCAGTTCGTCGCGCTTGACGAAGGTGCGCTTCTTGCGCACTTCGACCTGCACGGTGCGCGCGCGGCCGGTAGAGTCGGTCGCGCGGATCTCGGTGGTCTGCTTGCGGGTCAGGGTGATCTTGCCCTTCGGTTCGGTATCGCCGTGCGACCGACGAAGGTATTCAAGCAGCCGCGCCTTGTCCTGTTCGCTCAACAGGTCATCTGCGCCGGACTTGTCAACGCCGGCCTTCTGCAGCTGCTCGAGCAGTACCGCAGCCGGCATTTTCAGTTCGCCGGCAAACTGGGTCACGCTCATCTGTTCCATCAATGCCCTCCCGTCATTCTTCGAACCAATGGGCGCGGGCGGTCGAAATCAGCGCCTTGGCTCGTTCTTCGTCAATCCCGGCAAGTTCGACCAGCTCGTCCACTGCGAGATCGGCCAGCTCGTCACGGGTACGAATGCCCTTCTGGGCCAGTTCCGCGGCAAGTGACTTGTCCATGCCTTCGAGGCCGAGCAGGTCGTCGGAGACCTTTTCCAGCTGCTCCTCGGTGACGATCGCCTCGGTGAGCAGCACGTTGCGCGCACGATTGCGCAACTCGTTCACCGTGTCCTCGTCGAAGGCTTCGATTTCAAGCATTTCCGCCAGCGGAACGTAGGCGATCTCCTCCAGCGAGGAGAAGCCTTCGTCGATGAGGATGTCGGCCACCTCATCGTCCACGTCCAGCTTGGTCATGAACAGGGTGCGCAGGCCCTCGCGCTCGCGCTCGGACTTCTCGGCCGACTCTTCTTCGCTCATCAGGTTGATCGTCCAGCCGGTGAGCTCGGAGGCGAGCTTGACGTTCTGGCCGCTGCGACCGATGGCGATGGCGAGGTTGTTCTCGTCGACCACCACGTCCATGGCGTGGGACTCCTCGTCGACCACGATGGACACCACCTCGGCCGGCTGCAGCGCGGCGATGACGAACTGGGCCGGGTCCTGTGCCCATACGATGATGTCGATCTGTTCGCCGCCGATCTCGTTGCGCACCGCGGTGACGCGCGAGCCGCGCAGGCCGACGCAGGTACCGATCGGGTCGATGCGCGGATCGTTGGACTTGACCGCGATCTTGGCACGCAGCCCGGGGTCACGGGCGCAGGCCTTGATCTCCAGCAGGCCGTCCTCGATCTCCGGCACCTCGAGCTCGAACAGCTTCATCAGGAACTCGGGCGCAGTGCGCGACAGGATCAGCTGCGGGCCGCGGGCACCGCGGTCGATGCGCAGCAGGAAGGCCTTGACGCGGTCACCCACGCGCAGGTTTTCCTTGGGGATCATCTGGTCGCGCGGCAGCACCGCTTCCATGCGGCCGACCTCGATGATCGCGTTGCCGCGCTCCATGCGCTTGATGGAACCGGAGACCAGGAATTCCTTGCGCTCCAGGAAGTCGTTGAGCACCTGCTCGCGCTCGGCGTCGCGGATTTTCTGCAGGATGACCTGCTTGGCGGCCTGCGCGCCGATACGACCGAAGTCGATCGGCTCGAGCGGCTCCTCGATGTACTCGCCGAGCTCGATGTCGGCATTGACCTCGCGCGCATCGATGATGCCCATCTCGGCTTCGTCGTTGCTCACTTCCTCGTCGAGCATGACCAGCCAGCGGCGGGCGGACTCGTAGTCGCCTGTCTCGCGGTCGATGCGGACCACCACATCGGCGTCGTCATGGATGCGCTTCTTGGTCGCGGAAGCGAGCGCCGACTCCAGCGCAGCGAACACGATGTCCTTTGCGACGTTCTTTTCGCGCGCCAGGGCATCCACAAGCAGCAGAATTTCGCGGCTCATTTCCTCAAAACCTCCACATCCGAATGCTCAAAACTTGGGAACAAGACGTACCTTTTCGATCTCGTCGAAGGGAAAGGCGAATTCGCCCTTCTCGGTGCTCAATACGACCGCACCGTCCTTCACACCACCGAGCACGCCGATGAAATTTCGTTGATTGCCGACCGGCATCTGCAGTCTCACCTGGGCCTCCTGCCCGGCGAAACGCTCGAAGTCGGCCAGCTTCTTGAGCGGCCGATCCAGCCCGGGGGACGACACTTCCAGCCGGTCGTAGTCGACGTTCTCGACCTCGAACACCCGGGTCAGCTGATTGCTGACCGTGGCGCAGTCATCCACCGTGACGCCCCGCTCGATATCGATGAACACGCGCAGCAGACGCCCCTTCGGGGACATCTCGAGATCCACCAGCTCGAACCCGAGCCCGCTGACCACCTGCCCGACCAGACCTTCCAGATTCATTTACCCGCCCACAAATAAAAAATGGGCGAAACGCCCATCCCTGTTGAACTCAACCGGAAACAGCCGGACCCGCCCCACAGGACGGGTCTGAAAAAAGCTTTTGGATTATAACCGTTTGGCGCGCTTCCAGCAATGCAAGCTACCCAGCGCAGCTCATACCCTGCGCCACCGAGGGCGCTCAGCGGATGAACTCGCGGTTGATCTCTGAGAACAGCGCCGTTCCCCCGCGCTGCAGCCATTCGAAGGCGACCATCTCCCGCGAGACGATCTCGATGCCGTGCTGGCGCATGCGCTCGAAGGCCAGATCGCGGTTGACCGGGTCGCGCGAACCCGCGGCGTCGGCCACCACGAAGACCTCCTTGCCCGCCCAGCGCAGGTCCAGCGCGGTCTGCTGCACGCAAACATGCGCCTCGGTGCCGCACACCACCACCTGGCGCCGACGATCGACCTCGGTCGCCGCCAGGCAGCCGTCCGCCTGCGCGGAGAAGGCTTCCTTGCTGACGAAACGCGCGGAGGCGGCCGCCGCCTTGAGCGCCTCCACCGTGGCGCCGATTTTCGCCGGGCAGTGCTCAGTCACCACCACCGGCACGCCGATGCGCGCGGCCACCCGGGCCAGCCAGATGCAGTTGTCCACGATCCTCTGGCCTTCATGGATCGCCGGCGCCAGTCGACTCTGGACGTCGACGATCAACAGGCTGCACTTGTCCGCGCTCATCAACATGCCTTGCCCTCCTCAGCCGGCCAGTTCGGCGCGGTCGCGGAAATGCGCCAGCGCCTCGGGGTTGGCCAGCGCCTCGATGTTCTTCACCGGCTGGCCATGGACCACGTTGCGCACCGCCAGTTCGACGATCTTGCCGCTCTTGGTACGCGGGATGTCAGCCACCTGCAGCACCTTGGCCGGCACATGGCGCGGCGTGGTGTTGTCGCGGATGGTCTGGCGGATGCGGCGCACCAGCTCATCGTCCAGCACGAGTCCCTCGCGCAGCTTGACGAACAAGACCACGCGCACATCGCCCTGCCAGTCCTGGCCGATGACCAGCGACTCGACCACCTCTTCGAGCTTCTCGACCTGGCGGTAGATCTCCGCGGTGCCGATGCGCACCCCGCCCGGGTTGAGGGTGGCGTCCGAGCGTCCGTAGATGATCAGGCCGCCGTGCGCGGTGATCTCGCAGAAGTCGCCGTGGCACCAGACGTTCTCGAAACGCTCGAAGTAGGCGGCGCGGTATTTGGCGCCGTCGGCGTCGTTCCAGAAGCCGATCGGCATCACCGGGAAGGGTTTGGTGCACACCAGCTCGCCCTTCTCGCCGCGTACCGGACGGCCTTCGTCGTCCCATACGTCGACCGCCATGCCCAGGCCACGGCACTGGATCTCGCCGCGCCACACCGGCAGCACCGGGCAGCCGAGCACGAAGCAGGAGATGATGTCGGTGCCGCCCGAGATCGACGACAACTGCAGGTCGGCCTTGATCTCGCGGTACACGTAGTCGAAGCCTTCGGGCACCAGCGGGCTGCCGGTGCTCATCAGCGCACGCACGCTGGCGAGGCTGTGGGTCTCGCGCGGCTTGAGGTCGAACTTGGCGCAGGCATCGATGAACTTGGCCGAGGTACCGAAGTGGGTCATGCCTTCGGCGTCGGCGTAGTCGAACAGCACGCGGTTGCCGCCGGCGAAGGGCGAGCCGTCGTAGAGCAGCAGCGTGGCTTCGGCCGCCAGGCCGGAGACCAGCCAGTTCCACATCATCCAGCCGCAGGTGGTGAAGTAGAACACCCGGTCGCCCGGCTTCACGTCGCCGTGCAGCTTGTGCTCCTTGAGGTGCTGCAACAGCGCGCCGCCGGCGCAATGCACGATGCACTTCGGGACCCCGGTGGTGCCCGAGGAATACATGATGTAGAGCGGGTGATCGAAGGGCAGCGGCTCGAAGGCAATCTCGGTTTCCGCGTGATGCGGCGCGACGAAGTCCGCCAGCATGCGCGCATGGGCGATGGCGGAAAGCTCGTGCTGTGCATGCACGTAGGGCACCACCACCACACGCTTGAGCGAAGGCAGGCGCGCGGCGACCTCGGCCAGCTTGTCCAGGCAGTCGACGACCTTGCCGTTGTAGTAATAGCCGTCGCAGGCAATCAGCACCTTGGGTTCGGTCTGGCCGAAACGGTCGAGCACGCCCTGCACGCCGAAATCCGGCGAGGCGGAGGTGAAGATCGCGCCGATGCTCGCCGCGGCCAGCATGGCCACCACGGTCTCGGGCATATTGGGCATGTAGGCGGCCACGCGGTCGCCCTTGCCCACCCCCTGCTCGCGCAGCGCGGCAGCGAACTGCGCCACGCGGCGGTAGAGTTCGCCATGGCTCATGCGGTTCTTGACCCGGTCCTCGCCCCAGAACACCAGCGCGTCACGCTCGTCGCGCGAACGCAGCAGATTCTGCGCAAAGTTCAGTCGCGCCTCGGGAAACCACTTCGCCCCGGGCATGCGCTCGCCATCGACCAGCACCGTCTCGCCACGCTCGCCGATCACC
The DNA here is from genome assembly GCF_014489115.1 of Thauera sedimentorum. Taxonomy (NCBI): domain Bacteria; kingdom Pseudomonadati; phylum Pseudomonadota; class Betaproteobacteria; order Rhodocyclales; family Zoogloeaceae; genus Thauera; species Thauera sedimentorum. Next base: position 1,795,945 of record NZ_JACTAH010000001.1, read on the forward strand.
CCGCCGTATTCCCAGACACTGGTCCAGAACTGTTCAGGGTGCTCAACCGACCAGCCGTGCAGCGCCTCGTAGTCCGGCAGCGACAGCCCCCAGCGCGCTTCGGCGCGACGGGCGAAATCGGTGATGTTGGCGGCAGCGATGCGCTCGGCCGATGGCTGCCAGAGCGGCTGGTCCTTGTTGCTCATACGGGTCTCCTCACTCGTTTGGTCTGAATTATTTTCTGATTTCTGATCATTCGCCTGTAGGAGCGGGCTTGCCCGCGATCGGCGGCGTATCGCGGCCAAGGCCGCTCCTACATGGTCGGCTGTTCGAACACGGCCCGCAGTGTATCCGGCAGCGGAACCGACTTGCCAGTGCGCGTATCCATCCACACCACCTTGGCAGCGCCTTCGGCGTAGAGCCTGTCATCGCCTTCCACGCGCAGCTCGTACCAGGTCATCACGCTGCTGCGCCCCGGATTGCCGGCAAACAGGCGAACCTCGACCGTGGCCGGATAGTTCACCGGGATCATGAAGGTACAACTGGCGTTGATGATCACCGGCGCATCGGCCTGGTCGGGCCGTACCGGAAACGCCATCGCTTCCAGCCACTCCACCCGGGCCTGCTCGAAGTAGCGGAAGTACACGGTGTTGTTGACGTGATTGTAGGCATCCATGTCACCCCAACGCACAGGGATGCGGGTGGTGAGCAGGAGCTTGCGCTCGGCGTGCATGGTGTCGTCCCCTCTATTGGTTCTTGGTGCCGCGGTAATGTAACATACGCCACCGTATGTTCAACCTGCCCCGCCCCCGCGGCGAGGACAGCGTATTACACTGCCGCGTGCGGCACGGCAGCCCAGACCAACAAGCACGCGAGAGACCGAGGAGAAGAGGATGGAACGCGAATCCATGGAGTTTGACGTCCTGATCGTGGGCGGCGGCCCGGCGGGCCTGGCCGCGGCGATCCGGCTCAAGCAGCTGGCGCAGGACAAGGGCACGGACGTGTCGGTGTGCCTGATCGAGAAAGGTGCCGAGATCGGCGCGCACATCCTCTCGGGCGCCGTCATGGACCCACGCGCGCTCAACGAGCTGATCCCCGACTGGCAGGAACAGGGCGCGCCGATCAAGACCGCGGTCACCGAGGACCGGGTGGTCTTCCTGTCCGAAACCGGTGGCCGGCAGATCCCCAACGCGCTGCTGCCCGACAGTTTCCACAACGACGGCAACTACATCGTACGCCTGGGCCACGTGGCCAAGTGGCTGGGCGAGCAGGCCGAGGCGCTGGGCGTCGAGGTCTATCCTGGCTTTGCCGGCGCCGAGGTGCTGTTCGACGAGGCGGGTGCGGTCAAGGGCGTAGCCACCGGCGACATGGGCCTCACGCGCGAAGGCGAGCCCGGCCCCAACTACCAGCCGGGCATGGAGCTGCACGCCAAGTACACCCTGTTCGCCGAAGGCTGCCGCGGCCACCTCGGCAAGCAGCTCGAAGCCAAGTACAAGCTGCGCGAGGACGCCGACCCGCAGACCTACGGCATCGGCATCAAGGAGCTGTGGGAAGTGCCCGCCGAGCGCCATGTGCCCGGCCTGGTGGTGCACACCGCCGGCTGGCCGATGGACTCGGCCACCTATGGCGGCGGCTTCGTCTACCACCTGGAAGACAATCTGGTGTCCATCGGCTTCGTGGTCGGCCTGAACTACACCAATCCGCATCTCTCGCCCTTCGAGGAGATGCAGCGCTACAAGACCCACCCGGAGATCCGCAAGTACATCGAAGGCGGCAAGCGCCTGGCCTACGGCGCGCGGGCGATCGCCGCCGGCGGCCTGCAGAGCCAGCCCAAGCTGGTGTTCCCGGGCGGCGCGCTGATCGGCGACGACGCCGGCTTCCTCAACGCCGCGCGCATCAAGGGCAGCCATGCGGCGATCAAGAGCGGCATGCTGGCCGCCGAAGCCGCCTTCGACGCGCTCGGCGCCGAGCGCAGCCGCGACGAACTCGCCGCCTTCCCGCAAGCCTTCCGCGCCTCCTGGCTGCACACCGAGCTGCACAAGACGCGCAACTTCAAGCCCTACATGAAGAGGGGCCTGTGGCTGGGCTCCTTGCTGTTCGGCATCGACCAGAAGCTCTTTGGCGGCAAGGTGCCGTGGACGCTGCACAACAGCGCCGACCACACCACGCTCAAGCCCGCGGCCGAGTGCGCGAAGATCGCCTATCCCAAGCCGGACGGCGTGCTCACCTTCGACCGCCTGTCCTCGGTGTTCCTGTCGAACACCAACCACGAGGAAGAGCAGCCCTGTCACCTGCAGCTGAAGGACGCGGGGGTGCCGATCAGCGTGAATCTCGCCCAGTACGACGCCCCCGAGCAACGCTACTGCCCGGCCGGGGTGTACGAGATCGTCCAGGAAGAAGCCGGTCCGCGCCTGCAGATCAACGCGCAGAACTGCGTGCACTGCAAGACCTGCGACATCAAGGACCCCACCCAGAACATCAACTGGGTGGTCCCGCAGGGCGGCGAAGGGCCGATCTACCAGGGCATGTAAGCCCCCTTGCTCCACCGTACAACGCCCCGGCTGCCGAAAGGCCCCGGGGCGTTGTTCATGGGTTTGCCAACGGCTCGGTGACGAAGGCGATGCGCGCCAACCCGGCGTCCTGCGCGGCGGCGATCAGGCGCGCCACCTGCTCGTAGGCGGTGCGCCGGTCGGCGTAGAGCTGCAGTTCGGGGTCGGCCCCATCCGCCGCTGCAGCGCGCAGCACGGTCGGTACTTCCTCCCAGCCCACTGCCTGCTCGTCCACCTGCACCGCCCCGCCCGCATCGAGCGCCACGCGCAGCACGCGCGGCTTGTCCTCCAGCGCGGAAGCGGACACCTGCGGCAGATCGACCGGCGCCGCCTGCTGCATCAGCGGCGCGGTGATGATGAAGATCACCAGCAGCACCAGCATCACGTCCACCAGCGGGATCATGTTGATCTCGGCCATCGGCTGGGGCTGTGACACCGGCCCCTGCCTCATGCTGAATCCCATGCTGTCCTCCTCAGGCTGCCTTCGCCGCACGCAGCGGGGCGACGCGTCCATGCTCCTGGGCTCCCAGGCGAACACCCGCCACGAGATAGGCATGAAGGCTGTGCGCAAAGCCGTCCAACTGCGCCAGCACCAGCCGGTTCGCACGGGTGAAGGCGTTGTAGGCGAGCACCGCCGGAATGGCGACGAACAGCCCCGCCGCGGTCATGATCAGCGCTTCGCCGACCGGGCCCGCGACCTGATCCAGCACCACGGTCGAACGGCCCGACAAGCCGCTCAGTGCATGGTAGATGCCCCACACCGTGCCGAGCAGGCCGACGAAGGGCGCGGTGGCGCCGACCGAAGCGAGCAAGGTCAGGCCGCGTTCGACGCGAGCCTGGGCAAACACGGTCGACTGCTGCAGGCTGCGGCCGATGAACTCGCCCGCGTCTACGCCGGCCCCGATACCGTCGGCGCTACGCGACTCGAAGGCACGGGCGGCGTCCAGCGCGCTGCTTGCCACGGCTGCAAAGACGCCGCTGGCGTCCTCGCGCCGCATGGCATCGAGCGCCTCCTCCCTTGAAGGCGCCGACCAGAACGCCTGCTGCGCCCGCAGCAGACCGCGGCGCATGCGTAGCTGCGTGACACCCTTGCCGACGATGACGCTCCAGCTGGCCACCGACATGAGGCCGAGCAGCAAGGCCACCGTGATGCCCACCCCGTCCGCTTGCGCAATCAGTTGCGCGATGCCCGTGTTATCGATCACTGTCGAATCTCCTCTGAGTTCTGGTGAGTGCCATCCGATGACGGCGCTCGCCTAGTGAACATGCGCTGCCGGCGCCATCCAAAGCATCGCACCCAGCTTGATCACCATGACTGACGCATACAGCCACACCGGAGCGCTGCCGTAGGCCCACACCCGCCACTGCAGCCGGTGCGTCGACACCAGCAAGCCGGCGCGCTGCCAGACGAGCCACAGCGTCCAGGCGATGGCGACATAGGGCAGCAGGTTCAGCCATCCGAGCCATGCGTCGCCACGCTGCGCAAGCGGCTGGACCTGCCAGGACTGTCCCAGCAGAACGCCGGCCTCGTTTGCCAGGGCATGCGCGTTGCGCATGGCGAACATCATCACGGCGTGCGGGATCAGGCCGATGATGGCAAGCGGTGCGAGCGCGCACGCCAGGCTGTTCGCGGTTTCCCGCCATTCCCGCCCCGCAAGCCGCGCCGCCCGCCGGTAAGCCCACCAACCGGTCGCGAGGGTCAGCGCCAGCGCAAGGACGAGGGCGAACAATCCGCCCATGCGGAACACCTCTGCATCGAAAGGCAGGTAGCCCTGCACCCAGTTTCCGGCGACATTCCATGGCAGATGCTCCTTGAGCGGGGTGTGCTGCAATCCGTGGAGGAACTGCACACCGACCCCGGCGACCGCGAGGATCACCAGGAACACCCACATCTCGTCCCGATCCGCGCCGACGATATTGCGCCCGAGCGCTCGCCCCGGCGGCCGGACCACCAGGTGCGCGCTATCGCACGCGGCAACGCAGTCCAGGCAGAGCGTGCACTGGTCCATGTTGTTGCGCTGCTGAAAACGGAATGGGGAAAGATGCCAGGCACAGCTCCTGGCGCACTCGAAGCTCCTGCAGTTGCTGCAGTCCTGGCGGTCGGTGTCGATCTGCAGCACGCCGACCTTGCCATGCGTCGCAAGCAGCCTGCCCAGCGGACACAGGTGCTTGCACCACGCCATGTCCTTGAATACATAGAAGAAGGCAAAGGCGGCAAGGCTGAAAGTCAGGAAGTACCACGCCGTCGTCCGGGTGGATGCCGACAGCGCCCCCGGCATGGCATAGGCGATCACCCAGTAGCACAGCACCAGGGAGAGCAGCCCTATCCACACGCCGCGCAGGTGGGCGGGGAAACTGCGCCGCAAACCGATCCGGTTCAGCCACTTGCCGACGAAGCCATGCGGGCAGATCCCACACCATGCATTACCCAGCGTCGGCGTCAGCACGCTGGTCAGCAAGGGCCAGAAGATGCCCCACAGCAGCAGCACGGTCAGTCCGGTACGGGCGTCCTCGGCGAGCAGGCCGGCCAGTACCGCGACGCCGAACAAGGACAGGACGACGACGCGCAGCCCGGTCATCAGGTAGCCGCGGCGCAGGGCATGACCCAGCAGCGGCCAGCGCGTCAAGACGTTCGCAGCAGGCCGGCGGGAGGCCGCGGCCTGCTGCGAAACGATCGCAATCGGCTTGTTCATCGACGGCCTCCTTCGCTTCAGAACTCGAAACGCGCGCTGGCGTACACGTAGCGAGCGTCCGGATCGTTGCGCTGGGTACCGGTCGACGTCACCGAGAAGTTGTCCGGATCACGCCTGTCGAACAGGTTGTCGACCCCGAAGCTGAACACCATGCCCGGCCGGTATGCGTAGTGCGCAGACAGGTCGACACGGGTGAGATCGGTGTTGTAGGGCGCGCTGCCGCGCGGCGCGTCGATGCCGGTCGCAAGATAGTCGACCATATGGCGCGCCCGCGCATTCAGCTGCCAGGCACCGATCCGGTAACTGCTCTCGAGTCGCCAGACCTGACGGGCCCGCCCGCTCAAGCGGTCGCCGGAGCGCACATCGCGCGCGTCGATGAGGTCCAGCCCGGCCGACAGCTCCCAGGCCGCGGTCGGCCGGAACACCGCACTCAGTTCGGCGCCGTCGATGCGAGCCTCGTTGATGTTGCGATACTCCACCACGGCCAGCGACCCGACCCGCTCGGTGGTGGTGAAGGACTCGATCAGCTGCTCGACGGTATTGCGGTGGATGGCAAGTTCGACATGGCCGCGCGCAAACTCCCTGCGCACCATGGCCTCCCAGCTCTCCGACTCCTCGGGCTGGAGCTCGGGGTTGCCCCGGATCAGCAGGCGACCGCGCACGAAGCTCGAATACTGCTCCAGCAGCGACGGCGCCCTGAATGCCGTCCCGTAGCCCAGACGCGCGCTCCAGCCCGCATCGCTCCAGCCCAGCGAAACGCGCGGGTTGGTCGTGCTGCCGAAATCGTCGAAACGGTCGAAGCGCAGGCCGGCCACCAGTTGCCAGGCCGCATCGATTTGCCATTGATCCTGCAGCAAGGCGAAGCGGTTGTTGCGCACCGCACGCCGGCTGTTGATGCTGACGTCCAGATCGTCGCGCAGCGCGCCGATACCGAACGACACCGCATGCGCATCGTGCGGATAGAACTGATAGACCGCGTCCCCCTGGGCCTGCCGGTAGAGCGTCGTCTCGACGGTCGGGTAGGCGCGGTTGGTCGCCCCCTTGCTCCGCCCGAAGCCACCGCGCACGGTCAGCTCCCCTGGACCCACTTCGCCGACGTAGGCCAGGCTGCCGAAATAGCGGCGCTCGTCCTCGAAACGGGTATAGGGGCCGCTAGTGCCGACGCTGCTCGCCCGGCTGTCGCGGTCGAACGCCTCCAGCGCCCAATCCACCCGGTTGGCAGCATCCGGTTGCCAGCGCCCACGGTAGCTGGCGGCCCAGTTGTCGAGACGTCCGAAGTCGTCGCTCTCCGACTCACGGTGGCGCAGGCTGCCGCGGTAGTTCTGCTCGATCGTGAAGCTGTGCCCGAGCACCTCGTTACCGGTACGCAGATTGACACCGGACTGGAAAGTCTCCCGCCCGCCTTCGGCCGAGCCCGCGTTGAGCAGGATGCTCGCGCCGGGATCGGCGCCCGGATGCCGGGTAATCACGTTCACCACGCCACCCAGCGCCTCGGAGCCGTACAAGGAGGACAGGGGCCCGCGGACGATCTCGATGCGCTCGACATCGACCAGGCCAATCTGCGCCGGGTTGTTGCTGCCGTAGTTGTTGGTCCGGCGCAGGCCATCGACCAGCATCAGCGTGTGCGCACGGTTGAAGCCCCGGATCGCCACATCGCCGGTCGCACCGCCGTTCGAGGCCTGCACGCCCGCGGCATGCATCAGAAGCTGCGGTACGTTGCCGTCTGCGTAGCGATCGATGCGTTCGCGGTCGATCACCTCCACACTGGCCTGCACGTCGCGCACCGCCTCGCTCTGCCCGGTCGCGGTCACCACTACGGAATCGAGCACCCGGCTGCCACCCTCACCCGCCATCGCGGAGAGGTTCACCAAGGCCGCGAGCGCGCCCACCACACCAACTTTCATCGATCTCATTTCTGTCCTTGTCTCGTAAGACTGGTTCTCTGCCAGGGACCGGCTATCCGCGGCGCGTCTGCCGCTCAACGCCCCCCTGCCTCCAGTCTGAAAATGATCGGCACCACGACCTGGGCCGCTACCGGCCTGCCTTCCCGCTGCGCCGGCACGAAACGCCAGCGCCGGACTGCTTGCAGGGCCGCTTCGTCCAGCCGGCGAAAGCCGCTGCTCTCATGGATCTCGACCTGCTCGGCCGCCCCTTCGACACCAACAGACACGGCCAGCAGAACCTGCCCCTCCTCCCGGCGGCGCCGCGACATCGGCGGATAGGCCGGTGCCGGGTTGCTCAGGTAGTCGGCATCGAAGCGCGCCGCGACGAATTCGGGCAACGCCGGGGCCACATTCGCAATCGCCGGCGCACCGGCCGCTGCCGGCGGCGCGATGGCGGGCGCCACATCGCTGGCAGTGCCCGCGGCTTCCGGCACCGCCGGCTCCGCCGCCCGGACTTGTGGCTGAGGTTCAGGCCGTCGCCTTTCCGGCAGTTCTGCGACCGGCCGCGCGGATGGCCTCGGAGCGGGCGGCAAAGGTGGCTGCACCGCCTGCGCGGGCTGCACGACCGGGGCTGCGGCAGGTTCCGGCGCGGGCATCTCGCTCTTGGGCGGCGCGCTGTGCCGGATCAGCCGCACATCCATGCGTACCGCTCCCGCCGGCACGACGGCCGCCGGCGCGAGCGCCAGCAACCAAGCCGCAAGCAGCAGGTGTGCGAGGAGTACGACACCCAGCGTTGCCAGCCGCGGCAACAGCGGTGTGTCGGCAGGACCGAAGCCAGTCATCGCCATCGAAGGTTGCAGATCCTTGGAGCACGGATAGCGGAACGGCGGCACCGCCCCGCAGCGGGGCCGGAATGCCGGACGCAGGGATGCACATCCGGCGGCTGGGCCGGATGGGCCGGGGCGTGCGCTCGGCGCACGCCACATTGATTCAACGGATACGGATCAGAGACGAGCCGGCGGCGCGCGCGGGCGCGACGCGGTCGTGAAGAACTGCGGACTCGGTGAGTCGCAGGGCGCGCCGACCGGAGAACGGCCGGAGTCGGCCACGATCAGCAACAAGCCGGTCATGCCGCCCGGAGGCGGGGCGCCGTGCGCATGGAGGTGGCACCAGACACAGCCCTGACTGGCCATGGGCGTGTCGGAATCGCCGGTATCGGGCAAATCGCTCAGGGCAATCCGCTCGATGCCGTAGGCCGTGCAGACCTCCAGCCACCCCTGGTCACCGGATGCGCTCGCCGCCATCTGCCCGAAGGCGGGCAGCAGGCAGGCCGCGAGGATCGCCAGCACGGCGAGCCACACGGCCGATCTGCTGATGCGAAGCGATGAGCGCATGCGGGGTGACCGGGACAGAAAAGCCTGAGGCTGGCGCTCAGTGCTTCATCGGTTGATGGCCATGCTGCTGCATGGCCTGGTTCAACGGCTTGACCGGGGCATTCAGTTCAAGCGTCTGGCGCTTGCCGTCCTTGCCCTCGACCACCAACGTCAGCGGCACGACCTCGCCCTCCTTCACCTGGGCATTCAGGTCGATCAGCATGACGTGATATCCACCCGGTTTGAGCTCCACCGCCTTGCCTGCCGGCAGGTCCAGGCCTTGTATGGCACGCATCTTCATCACGTCGCCCTCCATCTTCATCTCGTGGATCTCGACGATCTTGGCGGCTGGCGACTGCGCCTCGACCAGACGTGCGTCCTGCTCGGCGGTCAGGCGCATGAAGGCGCCGGTGGAGCGTTGCTGGGCGACGGTGGCGCGCACCCAGGGGTCGGCGACCTGCACCTGTGCGAACACGGAGGACGCGGCAAGGGCGAACAGCGAAGCGATGGCAATACGTTTCATCTCGGGTATCTCCTCAACGGACGGGGAAGGACTGCAGCAGGGTCTGCAGGTCGGCGGCAACCGACGCTGCATCCTGCGCATGGGGAACGGCCAGGCGTAATGCCCCGGCCGGGTCGTACACATAGCTGGTGGCGGTGTGGTCCATGGTGTAGGAGCCGCCAGTGGGCACCTTGCGGTAGAAGATGCGGAACTCGTCGGCCAGGCTGCGGGTGTCCTCCAGCGTGGTGTACAGCCCGAGGAAATCGGCGCCGAACGCGGTGGTGTACTCGCGCAGCACGGCGGGCGTGTCGCGCTCCGGGTCCAGGGTGACGAAGATCACCTGCAGCCGGCCGGCCTGATCGCCCAGCAAGTGCTTGACCTCGGCGGCGCGTATCAGCGCGGTGGGGCAGACGTCCGGGCACTGGGTGAAGCCGAAGAACACCATCACCGCCTTGCCGCGGAAATCCGCCAGGCTGCGGGGCTGACCGTCAGGGTCGTTCAGCCGGAAATCCTGGCCGAAGCCGGCGCCGGTGATGTCGGTGCTGTGAAAGCTTGGTCCGCTGTCGCAGGCGGCGAGCCCCGCCGCCAGCAGCAGCGCGGCGGCCAGGCGCTGTATCCGGTTCATGAGGGTTCGTGACATCGATATCCTCCCTCGCCTCATTCGGGCGCGTAGTTCAACTGCACGTAGCGGCGCGCCCGCGGCGCGATCTCGCCGTGTTCGCTCAACTGGCTGATCGTGCGCGAAACGGTCTCCACCTGCAGGCCGGTGATGTCGGCGATGTCGCGCAGGCGCGGCATTGGAATGCAGGGAGCGTCCGCGTCGCGGCTGCCCATCGCCCCGGCGATGAAGCCGAACAGGCGGCGGATGCGCTCGGCCGCGCGGCCACCGCGCAGTGCGAGCACGTCGGCCATGCGGCGTTCGCTGCGGGCGAGCGCGAGCAGCAAGCCTTGCTCGCGCTCGCCTGCGGTGCCGTGGCACCAGGCTTCTATGGTGAGCGGCAGCAGGGCAACCGCGGTGTAGGTGTAGCGGTCGAACATCATGGTCTCTGCGCCGATCACGTCACCCACCCGGGCCAGCCCGCCGAACTCGGGCCCTTCCAGGCCCTCGCGGTCAAGACGCACCAGCCCGTCCACGACCCGCCACGGGCTGCCCGGCATTCCCGCGACGAAGACCGTCGCGCCGCGCTCGAACTGCATCCGGGAGGCCATTCCGGTACCGACGGACGGCGCCGGCGCGCCGCCTTCGCGGACTGCGTCCGCTGCGATGCATGCATCCATTGCTGAGATATCCCCTGTTCAATGCCTGGCTACCGCGCGGCCGAACGGCCGGACGGCGTGACACCGGCGCCGCGGCTCAGTGCCGCATGCGGAGGTGCCGGGCCGGGGCAAGGACCCCGGCGTGATCAGGCAAGCGCGGGAGGTGCGCGGGGACTGGAGATGCCGTAGACGGCAAGGGCGAGCGGGCCGGACGGCACCGCCAGCGAGACGACGAACCGGCCGGCCGGCGCGTCGATGAGCACCGGCATCGCGGCCGCGAGGCCGAAGGAACCGGCGTTGGTGAAGCAGTAGGCACAGGCGGCCGCCGACACATGCTGAGCGCCGCCATCGTCCGAATCGGGCGCGGCGTCGACCGGCAGGTACATCACGCCGCTGGCGGAACAGACCTCGATCCAGCCGCCGTCACCGGCGGCGAGCACCCTGCTCACCGTCGGCGCCAAAGCGCCGATCAGCATTGCGAACAATGCGATCCAGACGACACGGCGAAGACGGTTGGCAGAGAAGCTCATTGATCTCGGACGCAGGTTGAGCGCGGCGGTTACGCCCCGGTGGATACGCCACCGGATGGCAGCCGACAGAATGTGAGCAATTCTATGCGGGCGCGCAAGCCCGCCATATGACGTCGATCAATTCGTGCGGGCTTGCCACAGCGGAACATCGCTCAGCCCAGCCACACCCTGGCGTTGCGGAACATGCGCTGCCAGGGCGAAGCGTCCGGGCTGGCATTCACCAGCGCCTGCGGCGCCCAGGACATCTGCACGGTGCGTGCGGTGCGCTCCGGGTGCGGCATCATGATGGTGAAGCGCCCGTCCGCGGTGGTGAAACCGGTCAGCCCGTCCGGCGAGCCGTTGGGGTTGAACGGGTAGCTCGCCGCCGGCGCGCCGTGGTTGTCCACGTAGCGCAGCGCGGCCAGCGCCTGCTGGCGGGCAGCCTCGTCCGCGAACACCGCCCTGCCCTCGCCATGGCTGACCACGATGGGCATGCGGCTGCCGGCCATGCCGGCGAGCAGGATGGAGGGCGACTCGGTGACCTCGACCATCACGAAGCGCGCTTCGAACTGCTCGCTGCGGTTGCGGTGGAAGGTGGGCCAGTGCTGGGCCCCCGGGATGATGGGCGCGAGGTGGGCCATCATCTGGCAGCCGTTGCACACCCCCAGCGCGAAGGTGTCGGTGCGCGCGAAGAAGGTCTCGAACTGGCTGCGCAGCGCGTCGTTGAACAGGATGGACTTGGCCCAGCCCTGCCCCGCACCGAGCACGTCGCCGTAGGAGAAGCCGCCGCACGCGGCCAGGCCGTGGAAGTCGGCCAGCTGCACGCGTCCGGCCTGCAGGTCGGACATGTGCACGTCGAAGGGCGCGAAGCCGGCACGCTCGAAGGCGGCGGCCATCTCGGCGTGGGAGTTCACCCCCTGCTCGCGCAGGATCACCACCCGCGGACGGGCGCCGCTGTTGATGAAGGGGGCGGCCACATCTTCGGTGACGTCAAAGCTGGTATGCACCGACAGGCCCGGGTTGGCGGCATCGGCCAGGGCGTCGAACTCCTCCTGCGCGCAAACGGCGTCGTCGCGCAAGCGGGCGATGCGGTAGCTGGTCTCGCTCCAGGTCTGCAGCAGTTCGGCGCGCGGCGCGGCGAACAGCAGCTTGCCGTTGCGCCACAGGCGGATCTCGTCGCGCTCGTTGGGTTCGCCGATGAAGTGGTAGCTGAGGCCGGCGCTGCGCAAGGTTTCGGTGATGCGGCTGCGCTCGTCGCGGCGGATCTGCACCACGGCGCCGAGTTCCTCGGCGAACAGGGCGGCCAGCGCGCCGTCGATGAAGCGTCCGCGCAGGGTGTCGGGCTTCTTCTCGAGACCGTCGACATCGTTCATCTGCGCGTCGTAGCTCACCGTGTCCAGGGTGAGCGACACCCCGCAGCGCCCGGCGAAGGCCATCTCGGCGACGGTGGCGAACAGGCCGCCGTCGGAGCGGTCGTGGTAAGCGAGCAGCAGGCCGTCGCGCCGCAGTTGCTGGACGGCGCCGAAGAAGGCTTTGAGCTGGGCGGCATCGACGTCCGGGGCGTGCTCGGCCACCGAGTTCCAGGCCTGCGCCAGCACCGAGCCGCCGAGGCGGTTCTTGCCGTTGCCCAGGTCGATCAGCAGCAGCTCGGTCTCAACACCTTCAGGCAGTTGCAGCTGCGGGGTGAGCGTGTTGCGGATGTCGCGCACCGGGGCAAAGGCGGTGGCGATCAGCGACAGCGGCGCGACCACCTGCTTGTCTTCACCCTCGTCCTGCCAGGCGGTGCGCATGGACAGCGAATCCTTGCCCACCGGAATGGACAGGCCGGCGGTGATGCAGAACTCGGATACCGCCTTGACGGTGTCGTAGAGCTTGGCGTCCTCGCCGCGGTGGCCGGCGGCCGCCATCCAGTTGGCGGAGAGCTTGACCTCGCCCAGTTCATTGATGTCGGCGGCGGCGATGTTGGTGATCGCCTCGCCGATCGCCATGCGCCCGGAGGCCGGTGCATCGACGCAGGCCAGCGGGGTCCGCTCGCCCATGGCGAAGGCTTCGCCATTGAAGCCGTGGAAGCTCATCGCGGTGACCGCGACGTCGGCCACCGGCACCTGCCAGGGGCCGACCATCTGGTCGCGCGCGGTCATGCCGCCCACCGAACGGTCGCCGATGGTGATCAGGAAGTTCTTGCTCGCCACCGCAGGCATGCGCAGCACGCGGCGGCAGGCCTCGCCGACGTCGATGTCGGTGAGGTCGAAAGGCGGTAGGTGCACCGCGCGGCGCGACACGTTGCGGGTCATCTTCGGCGGCTTGCCGAGCAGCACCTGCATGTCCATGTCGACCGGCTTGTTGCCGAAGTGCTGGTCGCTCACGGTCAGGTGGCCGTCGGCGGTGGCGGTGCCGAGCACCGCGAAGGGACAGCGCTCGCGTTCGCAGAAGGCGCGGAACTGCTCCAGCGACTCCGGCGCGATCGCCAGCACGTAGCGCTCCTGCGATTCGTTCGACCAGATCTCGCGCGGGCTCATGCCCGGCTCCTCGATATGCACCTCGCGCAGCTCGAAATGCGCGCCCAGGCCGGCGTGGTCGGCCAGCTCCGGCATGGCATTCGACAGGCCGCCGGCGCCCACGTCATGGATGGCGATGATCGGGTTCTTGTCGCCCTGTTGCCAGCAGGCGTCGATGACTTCCTGGCAGCGGCGCTGGATTTCCGGGTTGCCACGCTGCACCGAGGCGAAGTCCAGATCCGCCGCATTGGTGCCGGTGGCCATCGACGAGGCGGCGCCGCCGCCCAGGCCGATCAGCATGCCCGGGCCGCCGAGCTGGATCAGCAGCGTGCCCGGCGGGAAGGTGGGCTTCTCCGATTGCTGAGCCTGGATGTTGCCGACGCCGCCGGCGATCATGATCGGCTTGTGGTAGCCGCGCACCTCGCCCTGCACCGCCTGCTGAAAGGTGCGGAAGTAGCCGGCAAGGTTGGGCCGGCCGAATTCGTTGTTGAAGGCCGCCGCGCCGATCGGCCCCTCGATCATGATGTCGAGCGCCGAGGCGATGCGCTCCGGCTTGCCGTAGGCCTGTTCCCAGGGCTGGGCGAAACCCGGGATCTCCAGGTTGGACACCGAGAAGCCGGCCAGACCCGCCTTGGGCTTGGAGCCGCGCCCGGTGGCACCCTCGTCGCGGATCTCGCCGCCCGCGCCGGTGGCCGCGCCCGGGAAGGGGGAGATCGCGGTCGGGTGGTTGTGGGTTTCGACCTTGGCGAGGATGTGGGTGGTCTCCTCGCGGAAACGCCACTGGCCGTCGGCGTCCGGGTAGAAGCGGTCGACGGTGGCACCCTCGATCACCGAGGCATTGTCCGAATAGGCCACCACGGTGCCCTGCGGGTGGGCCTTGTGGGTGTCCTTGATCATGCCGAACAGGCTCTTGTCCATGATCCGGGCGTCGATCACCCAGTCGGCGTTGAAGATCTTGTGGCGGCAGTGCTCGGAGTTGGCCTGGGCGAACATCATCAGTTCGACGTCGGTGGGGTTGCGCCCCATGCGCACGAAGTTGTCCACCAGATAGTCGATCTCATCCTCGGACAGCGCCAGGCCGAGCTCGCCGTTGGCGCCCTCCAGGGCCGGGCGTCCGCCGCCCAGGATGTCCACGGTGGTCAGCGGCTGCGGTTCGTAGTGGTGGAACAGCGCCTCGGCCGCATCCACGGCGGGCAGCACCGATTCGGTCATGCGGTCGTGCAGCAGCGGCAGCACCGCCGCGCGCTGGCGTTCGTCCAGTTCCTTGTGCGACAGCGTGAACGCGGTGCCACGCTCGATGCGCACGACTTTCTCGAAACCGCACTGGCGGGCGATGTCGGTTGCCTTGGAGGACCACGGCGAGATGGTGCCCAGGCGCGGCACCACCAGCAGCAACTGGCCGAGCGGCGGTTCGGCCGTAGCCGGGCGGGCACCCAGCAGATCCACCAGGCGCTCCTGCTCCGCCGCGGTGAGCGGCGCGGAGAGTTCGACGAAGTACCAGTGTTCGGCGCTGACACCCTTGCACTTGGGCAGGGCGTCGAGGAGCGGGCGCTTGAGACGTTCGAGGCGGGATTCGGACAGCGCCGCAGCGCCACGCAGCTTGAGGATTTCGGTCATTTGATCGACTGGGCAGGGTGAACGCCGGGGCCGGACGAAAACCGCTGCGACCCCTGGAACGAAACGCTGGATTATACCCGAGCGGACCCGCTTACCCGCTCCGCTGCGCGGCTGCGCACGCCTTCATGCCGCACGCGAGGGCCGGCGCCTCGCACGTGAGGCGACGGGCCGGCGCAAAACGCTTGCCGATCGCGACGATCCGCGTTCAGCGCATGCCGGAGGCGTGCTGGGAACTGCCGATCTCGACGACCTTGGCGTCCTCGTCCTTGTCTTCTTCGCGAACGCCGTCTTCACCCACGCGCTCGATGCTGCCGGTGATGGTGGCGCCGCATTCCATTTGCAGCTGACGGTAGCTGATGTTGCCCGATACTCGCGCCTTGGCCTGGAGTTCGAGGAAGTGCTCGACTTCGAGATCGCCCGAGATGCTGCCGTTGACGACTGCGTCGTACACCCGCACCTCGCCCTTGATGCTTCCCTTGTCGCTCAGCACCAGCAGGCCGTGGGCGCCACCCTTGTTGATGACATTGCCTTCGATGCGGCCATCGACCCGCAGTCCGCCCGAGAAGACGACGTCGCCGACGATGTGAACATTGTCGGCAATCAGGCTGGAGAGCTTGGTGACTTCAATCGACTTGCTGTGCTTCTTGCGAAACATCCTGCGCTTCCCCCGGTTGTACCGGCCAGCCCGAACTACCTCGGACTCTTGGCCTGCGAGTTGAAGAATTCCAGCTGATGCGTGAGCTGGCTCACCTGCTCGTTCAGTTCGCCCACCTGGCGCTTGAGTTCCGCGCGGGTGGCACGCTCCATCTCGAGTTCGATTCTGGCGGCGTCGGCCTCGGCACGCAGCCGCACATTCTCCGCCTCGAGCTGCGCCAGACGAGCGAGCGGCGCCAGCCGTTGTTCAAAGTAGCGCCAGCCCGCGCCGGCCAGCACCGAGACGACCAGCACCGCAAGCACGACGAGCAGGCCATGCCGCCAGCGGTGGTCGGAGGTGAGTTCGAAACTGCTGCCTGTCAGCCGGCGGGTCGGCGAACGTTTCAGGAGACTCATGCGCCCGTCAATCGGCCAGACTGCGCGCGAGGTAAAGCTTGGGGTCGGTGTACACGCCGTTGCGGATCACCTCGAAATGCAGATGAGGGCCGGTGGAACGGCCGGTCGAACCGACCAGCGCGATGCGCTGCTGCGGCATCACCAGTTCGCCGGTGCGCACCAGCAGCTTGGAAGCATGGGCGTAACGCGTTACCAGTCCGTTGCCGTGGTCGATCTCGACCATGTAGCCGTAGTCGCGATTGTAACCGGCACGCTGGACACGGCCGCCGGCGCTGGCAAGGATGGGCGTACCCTTCGGAGCCGGAAAGTCCAGACCGGTGTGGCGCGCCAGGCGCCGGGTGAAGGGGTCGAGACGGTTACCGAAACCCGAGGCCACCGGGCGGTCGACCACCGGCAGCCGGCTCGGAAACGCCATGTTCTGCAGATTGCGCTCGGTGGTGACCCGGTCGACCAAGGCAAACGCGGCATCGATCCGGTCGAGCTGCAGTTCCAGGCCGGCGAGTCCGGTGCCGAAGTCGTCACCGTGCGCACTCGCGGCGCCCGAGACGTTCAAGGCGTCCGAGGCGGCCGTACCAACGGCCGGCACCAGCGGGCCGCCGCTCGGGGCGCTTGCTCCTTCGCGGGGTTTGGCGGTACGCGAGGTCTTGCCGGGAGTGCCCGCCTGTTCCTCGAAGTCCTTGAGGACGCCCACCCGCTTGGCCAGGGTCAGCGCTTCGCTCTCCAGCCGGATCAGACGACCGGTCAGTTCGCCGACGCGATCGACCAGCGCACGCCCCTCGGGTTGATCCAGGGTCAGGGCGACGCTCGTTTCGCCGACCGGCTCGGGCAATTCGGCCTGCCCCATGCGGTAGCCCATGACGCCGCCCGCCGCGATGGCGGATGCCAGCACCAGGGAGAAGAGGAACAGCAAGGTCCGCGTCCGCACGGTATGCAGTCGGGATTCAGTCAAGCCGCCGGTCGACAGAATGACAAACGCCACTCTTTAACCCTCCTTGCTTGCGGGACGATGATGCAACGGCAAACCGCCGGCACCCGCCTGTCCGCATGTGTCTCGTTGGCGAACGCGTCGCGAACCGCCTCCAGCCGATACAGAAAATCGCCGCAGGCATGGGTTCGAGCGCATTTCATTTGCTCAAACACAAAAAAATCTGCGCGAGTGTAACATTTTCCGACGCGTGCAATATGACTCGCGTCAACAAAAAAAGGCGGCGACCTCGGTCGCCGCCTTCCTTACCAGCGGTTTACGCTCAAGCCTTGCCGTGGGCGGCCAGCTTGAGCCAGGTATCGACCACGGTATCCGGATTCAGGGAAATCGTCTGGATACCCTCGTCCATCAGCCACTCGGCGAAGTCGGCGTGGTCCGACGGGCCCTGCCCGCAGATACCGACGTACTTGCCGAGCTTGTTGGCGCTCTGGATGGCCATGGACAGCAACTGCTTGACCGCCGGGTCGCGCTCGTCGAAGGCGTGCGCCACCAGGCCGGAGTCGCGGTCCAGGCCCAGGGTGAGCTGGGTCAGGTCGTTGGAGCCGATCGAGAAGCCGTCGAAGTGCTGCAGGAACTGGTCGGCCAGCAGCGCGTTGGACGGGATCTCGCACATCATGATCAGCTTGAGATCGTTCTCGCCGCGCTTCAGGCCGTGCTGGGCAAGCAGATCGACCACGCCGGCAGCCTCTTCGAGGTTGCGCACGAAGGGGATCATGATCTGCACGTTGGTCAGGCCGAGCTCGTTGCGCACCTTCTTCATCGCCGCCACTTCCATCTCGAAGCAGTCGCGGAAGCTGTGCGCGATGTAGCGCGAGGCGCCACGGAAGCCCAGCATCGGGTTCTCTTCCTCGGGCTCGTAGATCTCGCCGCCGAGCAGCTTGCGGTACTCGTTGGACTTGAAGTCCGACATGCGCACGATCACCGGCTTCGGATAGAAGGCCGCGGCGATGGTGGCCACGCCTTCGACCAGCTTCTCGATGAAGAACTGCTTGGGCGTGGCGTAGCCGCGCGAGCGGCGGTTGATCTCGTCGCGCAGGCTGGCCGGCACCTGGCCCAGGTCGAGGATGGCCTTGGGGTGGATGCCGATCATGTTGTTGATGACGAACTCCAGGCGCGCCAGGCCGACGCCGCCGTTGGGGATCTGCGCGAACTCGAAGGCGAGTTCCGGGTTGCCCACGTTCATCATGATCTTCACCGGGATCTCGGGCAGGTTGCCCATGTCGGTGGTGATGACCTCGAACTCCAGCTTGCCGCGGTACACATAGCCGGTGTCGCCTTCGGCGCAGGACACGGTGACCGAATCGCCCTCCTCCAGCACCTCGGTGGCGTTGCCGCAGCCGACGATGGCCGGGATGCCCAGCTCACGCGCGATGATCGCCGCGTGGCAGGTGCGCCCGCCGCGGTTGGTGACGATGGCGGACGCGCGCTTCATCACCGGCTCCCAGTTGGGGTCGGTCATGTCGGTGACCAGGATGTCGCCGGCCAGCACGCGGTTCATCTCGGAGGCGTCCTTGACCACGCGCACCGTGCCGGCGCCGATCTTCTGGCCGATCGCGCGGCCGTGGGTGAGCGCCTTGCCGTACTGCTTGAGGCGGTACTTCTCCATCACGTGACCACTGGACTGGCTCTTCACCGTCTCCGGGCGGGCCTGCAGGATGTAGAGCTTGCCGTCCTCGCCATCCTTGGCCCACTCGATGTCCATCGGGCGGCCGTAGTGCTGCTCGATGATCACCGCGTAGCGGGCGAGTTCCAGCACGTCCTCGTCGGTCAGCGAGAAGCGGTTGCGGTCGGCTTCCGGCACGTCCACGGTGCGCACCGACTTGCCGGCCACCGCCTTGTCGGCGAACACCATCTTGATCAGCTTGGAGCCCAGGTTACGGCGCACCACCGCGCGGCGGCCGAGCGCCAGGGTGGGCTTGTGCACATAGAACTCGTCCGGATTCACCGCGCCCTGCACCACGGTCTCGCCCAGGCCGTAGGAAGCGGTGATGAACACCACGTCGGAGAAACCGGATTCGGTGTCGATGGTGAACATCACGCCCGAGGCGCCGGTATCCGAGCGCACCATGCGCTGCACGCCGGCGGAGAGCGCGACGTCGGCGTGGGCGAAGCCCTTGTGCACGCGGTAGGAAATCGCGCGGTCGTTGTACAGCGAGGCGAACACTTCCTTCATCGCGTGAAGGATGTTCTCGTAGCCGTGGATGTTGAGGAAGGTCTCCTGCTGGCCGGCGAAGGAGGCGTCCGGCAGGTCCTCGGCGGTGGCCGAGGAACGCACCGCGAAGCTGCCCTCGCCTTCCGCGGTGATCTGCTCGTAGGCCGTGCGGATCTCGTTTTCCAGCTGGGCCGGGAACGGCGTATCCACGATCCACTGGCGGATCTGCGCGCCGGTGGTGGCCAGTGCGTCCACGTCATCCACGTCCAGCGCGTCGAGCGCAGCGTTGATCCGCTCGGCCAGGCCGTTGTGGGCCAGGAACTCGCGGTAGGCCGCTGCGGTGGTGGCAAAACCGCCAGGCACGCGCACGCTGGACGGCAGCTGGCTGATCATTTCACCCAGGCTGGCGTTCTTGCCGCCCACCTGTTCCACGTCGGTCATGCGCAGTTCGGTGAAGGGGATGACGTAACGGGTCATTGAGATTGGCCTTCCGAAATTGTTGGGGAGAAAGCAAAATAGGATTCTAACGAATTTTGCTGCTCTGCCGCACGAGCGGGTTTGCCCGTATATGGGCGTCTCCTGATCAATCGTTCACGTCCCCGCCCCACACCATGACAGACACTCCCGTTCGCACCGTCTTCTTCATCTCGGACGGCACCGGCATCACCTCGGAAACCCTGGGCCACAGCCTGCTGGCGCAGTTCCCCGACGCGCGCTTCCGCCAGGTGCGCATCCCCTTCGTCGACGATCTGGACAAGGCCATCGACTGCGCCAACCAGATCCGCGAGGCCGCCCGCCGCGACGGCGTGCGCCCCATCGTGTTCAGCACCCTGGTCAATCCCGAGACGGTCGGCGGCCTGCGCCAGGCCGACGCGCTGTTCATCGATCTCTTCGAGCAGTTCATCGGCCCGCTGGAAACCGAACTCGGCCAGCGCTCCACCCACGCGGTGGGCCGCTTCCACGGCATCGCCGACAGCCTTGACTACAAGAACCGCATCGAGGCGATCAACTTCGCCATGGCGCACGACGACGGCGTCTCCTCCGACGGCGAACTGGCCGAGGCGGACGTGATCCTGGTCGGCGTGTCGCGTTCGGGCAAGACCCCGACCAGCCTCTACCTGGCGATGCAGTTCGGCGTGAAGGCGGCCAACTATCCGCTGATCCCCGAGGACTTCGAGCGCAACAAGCTGCCGGGCGAACTGCACAACTACCGCGCCAAGCTGTTCGGCCTCACCATCGCGCCGGAACGCCTGTCGCAGATCCGCCAGGAGCGCCGGCCGAACAGCCGCTACGCCTCGCTGGAGAACTGCCGCTACGAGATCGACGCCGCGCAGAAGCTGATGCGGCGCGAGAACATCCGCTGGCTGGATTCGACCGCCAAGTCCATCGAGGAGATCTCCGCCACCATCCTCCAGGCGGTGCGACTCAACCGGCCGGCGTACTGAAGCACCCCACATCCCCAACGTCCACGGAAAGCAACATGAAGAGAACGCGCACCAAGCGCCGCGGCGGCCTCGCCCGCGCGGCCGAGCAACTGGTCTGGCTGGCCACCGGGCTCGCCCTGTCCGGTTGCCGCGCCGAGGATCGCTACTGGGAAAACCTGCTCGCCGAGGCCATCGACACCCTGCTCGACGAGGGCGACGAGGACACCTTCAATGACGCCCTGGATCATCTCTACGGCGTCGACCTGCGCGCCTACGACGAGCTGGCCGACTTCATCGAATCGCGCGCCGAGACCGCCGCGGCGGCGGCTCCCGAGCACGACATCCTGCTGATTGCCGCGCCGGTGCTGGCGTGGTCGCGCTACCAGATCCCGGCCTGCAGCATCCCCCAGGCGGTGCTCGCCAACCTGCGGGTGCACATGCAGGCCCATGTGCTGGCCGACGGCGTCAAGCTCGCGCTGGCCGATTTCCTGTTCAGCCCGGACCAGTTGCCGCAGGGCTACTGTGCCACCTCGCAATTCGCCACCGAGCTGGGCCATGCGGCGCTGGCCGGCGCGGACCTGCGCATCGCCACCGACGGCATGCCGGAGACCGCCCACTTCCTATCCGACACCCGCTACCTGCTCGGCGCAATCGCCGTGCCGCGCGGCAAGGCGCTGTTCCGCTGGCAGGAGCGCGACGGCAACCGTGACCAGTCGATGACGCAATGGCGCACCCAGGGTGGCGCCTGCCTGGCGCCCTTGCTGCCCGGCTGCGCGCTCGAAGTCGTGCTGCCCGAAGCCTACTTCGCCGCCAGCCGGCAGGCCGACAAGGCCAGCCGGCCCTACGCGGTGCGCGCCTCGGTGGCCTTCCTGGGCACCGCGCTCGACACCCCGGCAATGCGTCTGCGCGCCGTCATCGCGCCGTTCTACGACCAGGAGCTGGAGGAGTTCCGCATCGGCTTCACCACCCAGGGCAGCGAGCGCGTGGTGCATGGCGTGGTCTGGCCCCTGCTCGGCGCGGAAGACGAAAACAGCGACTGCGCGGTACAGATCGAGACCGTGCTGCGCGAATGCGGCGTCACCGACATCGTGAACCTCGATCACCGCTTCCCGCTCGAATACTGCGACGACTGCGGCGCTCCGATGTACCCCTCGCCCGAAGGCGAAGTCGTGCATGCGGAGATGCCCGAGGACCAGGGCGAACACGTTCCGCGGCATCTGCACTGAGGCCCGCCGCCCGGCCTGGGGCGCCCGCCCCCAGGACAGCGCAGATCGGCCCAAGAGGGCGTGTAGGAGCGGCCTTGGCCGCGATACGGCCGCCGAGCAAACGATGCCGCAATCGCGGCCAAGGCCGCTCCTACGGGCGGTGTCGCACCCCGTAGGGGCGCCACGCATCGTGCGGGTGATGGTCCATCAGGAACACAGCCCTACCCAGGCAGGAGACCGACCATGAGCCGAAAGATCAGCAAGCCCGACGAGCAGTGGCGTGCGCAGCTCACCCCGGAGCAGTACCGGGTGACGCGCGAGAAAGGTACCGAGCGCCCATTCACCGGCGAATACTGGGACCGCTGGGACGACGGCACCTACGCCTGCGTGTGCTGTGGCGCACCGCTGTTCCACTCCGGGCACAAGTTCGACGCCGGCTGCGGCTGGCCGAGCTTCTGGACCGCGGCCGAGCCGGCCAACATCGAGGCGGTCGACGACTACAGCCACGCCATGCACCGCACAGAGGTGCTGTGCCACGAGTGCGGCGCCCACCTCGGCCATGTGTTCGAAGACGGCCCGCAGCCCACCGGCCTGCGCTACTGCATCAACTCCGCGTCCATCCGCCTGCAGCCCGACAAGGAGGGCGACTGAAGCGCGGGCCGCTCAGGCCGTTTCGGCGCCTTCGAGCAGGAAGTCGCGCACCAGACCGATCTGGGCCGTATCCATCAGCGTCGGCGCATGGCCCACGCCGTCGATCTCGACGATGCGCGCACGCGGACCGCGCTCGGCCATCGCACGGTGCACCGCCGGTTCCAGCAGGTCCGATTCCGCACCGCGGATCGCCA